>CAJXFT010000107.1 GCA_913053235.1 uncultured Alphaproteobacteria bacterium | reverse complement strand
ATCGGCGAGCATGAGAACAAAATAGATGATATTGACGAACACCATGGCCAGCGTCACGTTTCCCGGCACGACGCCGGCGAGAAGATAACCGGCCAGGGTTCCGACCATGCCGGCGGCGAAGGTCATCGTCACGAAACCCATATAATAGGCGGCGCGCCGCCTCGGCGGCAGTTGCGGGCAGCGCCTGAGCACCCACACCCAGGCGTTAAAACTCACCAGATGCGACATGGCGTAGAGCCAGGCCGGCCGGCGCATGCCGGGCCTCAAGAGCGGCATCAGCGTCGCCGTCATCGGCATGAAGCGCGCATTGGCCATGGCCACGGCCAGCACGATGGCGAACATCGAGTTACCGGTCGCATAAAGTTCAACGAAGGCGATCTGGCCGGGCATGGCCCACATGGTGACCAATTGCACGACCGCGAAATCGAGGCTGAGGCCGCTCTCCCGGCACAATGAGCCGAAGCCCATCAGGCTGACGACCAGCAGCGCCGCCGGCAGGCGGCCGCCGTCGGATATGCCGATACGGTAGGCTTGGCGCTGGCTGATGTCGCTGAGCGCGCCGAGCGCGCCGGCGCGATGAGACGGCGACTTCACCGCCTCTATTCTCTCACGTATCGAGGAAGCTTCTCAATTTGCGCGAGCGGCTCGGATGTTTGAGTTTGCGGAGCGCCTTGGCCTCGATTTGGCGGATACGTTCGCGCGTCACGGAGAATTGCTGGCCGACCTCTTCCAGCGTGTGATCGGTGTTCATGCCGATGCCGAAGCGCATGCGCAGGACGCGCTCCTCGCGCGCCGTGAGACTGGCCAGCACGCGCGTCGTGGTTTCGCGCAAATTCGACTGAATCGCCGCATCGACCGGCAGCACGGCGTTCTTGTCCTCGATGAAATCGCCGAGATGGCTGTCTTCCTCGTCGCCGATCGGCGTTTCCAGGCTGATCGGCTCCTTGGCGATCTTGAGCACCTTGCGCACCTTGTCGAGCGGCATGCCGAGACGCTCGGCCAGTTCCTCCGGCGTCGGTTCGCGGCCGATCTCATGCAGCATCTGGCGCGACGTGCGCACCAGCTTGTTGATGGTCTCGATCATATGCACCGGAATGCGGATGGTGCGCGCCTGATCGGCGATCGAGCGGGTGATGGCCTGGCGAATCCACCAGGTGGCGTAGGTCGAGAATTTATAGCCGCGGCGATACTCGAACTTATCCACCGCCTTCATCAGGCCGATATTGCCCTCCTGGATCAAATCGAGGAATTGCAGGCCGCGGTTGGTGTATTTCTTGGCGATCGAGATGACCAGGCGGAGATTGGCCTCGACCATTTCCTTCTTGGCCAGGCCGGCCTCGCGCTCGCCCTTTTGAACGGTCGAGACGATGCGCTTGAACTCACCCGGCTCGAGCCCGGTATTGCGCGCGACCTGGGCGATGTCCTTGCGAATTTCGACCACGCGGGGGCGCTCGGCGGTGGCGAATTTCTTCCACGCCGGATCGGACAGGCGCGAGACGCGCGACAACCAGCGCGGATCGAGCTCGCGCCCGACATAGCGTTTGATAAAGCTCTGGCGGTCGACCTTGTGGCGCGTCGCCATGCGCAGCAATTCGCCTTCGCGGTTTTGAATGAGCTTGTTGATGCCGTAAAGCTCATCCACCATCGCCTCGATGCGCCCGTTGTTGAGGCGCACGCTCTGCATGAACACCACCAATTCCTGCTTCAGCTTGTCGTAGCGCTTCAACTGGGGCTTGCCGAGCTGCTCGTTCTTGAGGGCGAGTTCGAGGCGCTGATCCTGCAAGCGGCGGAATTTCTTGTAGGCGCCGGCGATCTTGTCGAATGTTTCGATAACGTCGGGTCGGACCGCCTCCTCCATCACGGCAAGCGAGACGGTGCCTTCGTCCAGATCCTCTTCTTCGGACTCGCTGCGATTCTGAGAATCCCCGCCCTCTTGACCTTCGCCGCCGCTTTTTTCGCCTTCGCCATCCGGCGCCGCCGCTTTATCCTCTCCGTTGCCCGGCGCGGCATCGGCATCCGGCGTATTCGGCGCTGCCACAGCGCCTGGTGCGCCCGGTACAGCCGGCGCGCCCGGTGCCCCCGGTACAGCCGGTGCGCCCGGCGCGCCCGGTATACCCGGTGCGCCCGGTACACCGGGCGCGCCGGGCACGCCGCCTGCAACGGCGGCGCCGGGTTCGCGGCCATAGGTGGCGTCCAAATCGATCACGTCGCGCAGCAGAATTCGGCCTTCCTTGAGCGCTTCGCGCCATTCGATGATGGCGCGCATGGTGAGCGGGCTTTCGCAAATGCCGCTGATCATGGTTTGGCGGCCCGCCTCGATGCGCTTGGCGATGGCGATTTCACCCTCGCGCGACAGCAGCTCGACGCTGCCCATCTCGCGCAAATACATGCGCACCGGATCGTCGGTGCGGCCCAAATCCTCGTCTTCGACCTTGGCCGGCGCGCCGGTTGCGGCGGTGGCGGGTTTTTCTTCGCTCGCGGCCTCCTCGGATTCCTCGTTTTCGATGACGTTGATGCCCATCTCCGAGAGCTGGGCCATGGTGTCTTCGATCTGCTCCGAGTTCACTTCATCGGGCGGCAGCGCCTCGTTCAAATCGTCATAGGTGACATAGCCGCGTTCCTTGCCGCGGCTAACCAGTTTGCGGACCGCCGCGGTCAGCGAATCGAGAACCGGGCTATCCGCCGATTCCTCACTGCGTTCGGAAGATTCAGCGGATTTCGCGGGTTTTGTCGCCATAAAAGGATCTTTCTGTTTTGGCCCTGACGTCCTGCCTGAAAACACAATTGGTTCAACATCTTGCCCCCAATTAACGCAACAACGCACAACACGCCCGTTATCGCCGGCCTGTGCCAGGGCGGCGAAAGGCGTTCAATGAGGAATCCTCAAATATGTTGTAGCATTGAAATGGCGCGCCTGGCCCGCCAATTCAAGCCGATGCTGGGAAAATGTCTAATTCGGCTTGTTTCGGCTGTCAAGCATTCGAATTCGCCCGATTCAGGGCGCCGGCCGGGCTAACTGCGCCCAGACTCCGTATTGTCGTTTTCGCCATAGCCGGGAATCTGCACCTCGGTGCCCGGCGATTCGTTGACGGCACGCCCGCTCTCCATCAGGCGCTGAAGATTTTCTTCGCTCATATCGCCGGCCAGCGCGTCTTCCGCTTCGCGGCGGAACTTTTCCATGTCGATCAGGCGATGGTGCAGATCGAGCGCATGGCGCAATTGCACCCGCGCATCGTCAAGACTCGCCGCGTCGGCTTTGGCCGCCCAATCCAAATAGGCGGCGTCGCCGCCGACCAGCTCGTCGAGAAGTTTTTCCAGCCCCGCCTGGGTCAATACGTAACTGATTTTCGATTTGTCCAGCGCGATTCCGTCGACATCGGCGGCGAGCAGCGCATCGCGGAAGGCGCGGTAGCGCGCCGCCAGCAGGGGCAGGCGTTCGATTTCCTCATGAAATTCGATAAGCAATGCGGGAAAATTTAGAATCGTCTGGAGAATTGTTCGCTCGCGCCGCGCTGAATTGCCTTCGCCGCGCTTGCCGAGGCCGTGCTGCGGCAAAAGTTTTTCGTCATCGCGCGGGCGCCGGCGCGGCTCGAGGCGCGGCCCGCGCTTTAAATGGCTTTTGACGAAGGGCTCGAACAGGCGATTCTTGTAGTGGCGGCGAAAATAAAATTTGAGATCGTCGTCGGGAATCTGCTCGAGATAGAGATTGAGGCGGCGATTGAGCGCGGCGCGGCTTTCCGGTGTCGCCAGATCGCCGCCGCCGCCGGCGAGCTTCCATATTTGCTCGGACAAAGGCTCGGCCCCGGCCAACACCTCCTCAATTGCCGCCTTGCCGCCTTCGCCGATGAGGCTGTCCGGATCCTGGCCCATGGGCAGCGAGGCGAAGAGCAGTGATTTTCCCGATTTCAGGCGCGGCAACGCGCGCTCCCCGGCCCGCGCGGCCGCCTTGCGCCCGGCGTTGTCACCGTCGAAGCAGAGGATCGGCGCGTCCACCAGGCGCCACATTTCCTCCATCTGCAATTCGGTCAAGGCGGTGCCGAGCGGCGCCACCGTCTCGACCAGGCCGCCCTGATGCAGCGCGATCACGTCCATATAGCCTTCGACGGCGATGATTCGGCCAGATTTCCGCGCCGCGCCGCGCGCCAGATGCATGCCGTAGAGCACCGTGCCCTTGTGAAAAACCGGCGTTTCCGGCGAGTTGAGGTATTTGGCCTGTGCCTCGCCCAGGGCGCGCCCGCCGAAGGCGATCACCCGCCCGCGGCGATCCTGAATGGGAAACATCACGCGATTGCGGAAGCGGTCATAGACGGCGCCGCCGCCCTCGGGCTCGATCAGCAATCCGGCGGTGACCAGCATGGCCGGTGAAATATTCTTGCCGATCAGGGCCGATTTGAGGGCGCTCTTCGAATCCGGTGCGTAGCCGAGGCGGAAGCCCTTGATCGTCTCACCCTTCAGCCCGCGGCCCTTCAGATAGGCACCGGCGGCAGCGCCCGAATCGGCGCCCAGTTCCGATTCGAAGAATTTTGCCGCTACCTCCATGACCGCATAGAGCGACAGCTGCTCCTCGGCGCGGGCGCGGTCGCGCGGCGTTTCCTTGGGCACTTCCAGCCCCGCCTCGCCGGCCAGCTTTTCCACCGCCTCGGGGAATGCCAAACCCTCGTCGCGCATGACGAAGCCGATCACATCGCCATGCGCGCCGCAGCCGAAGCAGTGAAAAAAGCCCTTATCGTCGCTGACCGTGAAGGACGGCGTCTTTTCGTTATGGAAGGGGCAGAGCGCGCTGTGCTCGCGCCCCTTGCGGATCAGGCGCACGCGCCGGCCGATCACATCCGAGAGCGGAACGCGGGCCCTGATTTCGTCGAGGAATTGCGGCGTGAAGGCCATCGGCCACAGTAACGCAGCCCGTTGCCCGGAGCGAGGGCTAGCGCCGCAAATGCGTCATTTTCCTGTGGACGAAAAAGGTACGAAAACGGGATAACTTTATTGCCGTTTCAGGCGAGCAATTCCTTCACCACGCCGCTCGCCTTGGCGAAATCCATGCGGCCGGCATATTTCGTCTTGAGGGCCGACATGGTGCGGCCCATGTCCTTGATTGTCTTGGCGTTTTCCTCGCCGACTAGGGTTTGGATCGCCGCCACCATGTCGTCGCCCTCGATTTGCGGCGGCAGGAAGCGGTTGATCACGGCGATTTCCTCGCCCTCGCGCTCGGCCAGATCGATGCGCCCGCCGCTCTCATATTGCGCGATGCTCTCGCGGCGCTGGCGGATCATGGTATTCAGCAACAGCAGAATCTCGGGCTCGCCGAGGCCATCCGGATTGCCCTTGCCGCGCTCGGCGATGTCGCGGTCCTTGAGGGCGGCGAGAATCAGGCGCACGGTCAGAATCACGCGCTCCTCGCGCGCTTTCATCGCGGTTTTCAACGCTTCACTGAGTTGATCTCTAATCATCGCCTGAACATTTCGCTCGCGAACGAGGCGCCGCAATATAGCGCCACCGGGGCTGGGATCAACCACAGAATGCGGGTTGACAAATTCGCCCTTCGGCGACGGTGGTTTAGTGTCGGCCGAAAGCTGATTTGGCGCTAATTTTTTGAAATCGCCGGGCCCGCAACGACATTGTTGCTCAAATGGCGTTCATATGGCGTTCAGGGGCAGCTTCAAATATGAGACCCCATTCGCCTCCGGCGGCGGAATATGGCCGGCGCGCATGTTTACCTGAACCGAAGGCAGCAGCAATTTGGGCACCCTCAGGCCGGCGTCGCGTTCAGCGCGCAGGCGGGTGAATTCCTCTTCCGAGACACCGTCACGCACATGGCTGTTTTGCCGGCGCTGCTCGGCGACGCTGGTGAGCCAGGCAAATTCGCGCCCGCCGGGGCCATAATCATGGCACAGGTACAAACCAGTCTCCGCCGGCAACGATAGAATGCGCTTTATCGAGCGATACAGCGTCGCCGCGTCGCCGCCCGGAAAATCGGTCCGCGCCGAGCCGGAATCGGGCATGAACACGGTGTCGCCGACGAAGGCGGAATCGCCGGCCAAATAGGTCATGCAGGCCGGCGTGTGACCCGGTGTTTGCCACGCCGTCGCTTCCATGGCGCCGATTTTGAAGCTCTCTCCGTCCTCGAACAGATGGTCGAATTGGCTGCCGTCGGCGCTGAATTCAGGTTCGGCGTTGAACAGCGCCTTAAAGATGGCCTGCACTTCGGTGATGCGGGCGCCGATCGCGGTGCGCCCACCCACCTGATCCTTGAAATAGGGCGCCGCGCTCAGATGATCGGCATGGGCATGGGTCTCGAGCAGCCACTCGACGTCGAGTTTCTGTTGGCGCAACCAGGCGATTATTTCATCCGCCGCGGTGGTATTCGATCGCCCCGACCGAAAGTCGAAATCCAGCACCGGGTCGATGACGGCGCAGGATTTGCCGTCCGGATCGCGCACCACATGGGTAATCGTCCAGGTGTCGTTATGGAAAAACGACTTTACTTCGGGGCGCATGAACTCGACTCCTATGACGCCGGGATTGCGGATGCTATAGCACGAATTGCGGCACATCGGCAGCGCGACAATATGCCGGGAAACCGGCCCGGAAACATTCTCCGGCGGCGAAAACTTGACGGACTCGGCGCCACTCCCGTACCTTGCGCCGCGCGACGCCCGGCGGCACAAACACGGCCTGCATGCGCGCCATTTTCAGTGTAGTCGCGCCACGCTATCGGCGGGCGATAAAACCATCCGCGAGCACGGCTCAGCTTGACAACCAACCTGGATCAAACCGCCATGTCCCACCCCGGAAAAGACCCCGGCAGAGGATTGGCCGCCCTGGCGCTGGCCGATGGCAGCCTGTTTCGCGGCCATGGCATCGGCGCTCTCGGCACGGCGGTCGGCGAGATCTGCTTCAACACCGCGATCACCGGCTATCAGGAGATATTGACCGATCCCTCCTATGCCGGCCAGATCATCACCTTCACCTTTCCCCATATCGGCAATACCGGCGCCAATGCGGCCGATATCGAAGCGCCGGGCCCGGCGGCGCGCGGCCTTATCCTGCGCGCCGATATCACCCGGCCCGCCAATTGGCGCAGCCTCGAGCATCTCGACGGCTGGCTCAAGCGCCACGCGCTGGTCGGCATCGCCGGCATCGATACGCGGCGCCTGACGCGGCTGTTGCGGACGCATGGCGCCCAGTCCGGGGCACTATGTCATCAATCGGCTTCGGAAGGTGCGCCTGAGGCGCCGGCGCTCGCCGCCGAGGCGGCGGCCTGGCCCGGCCTCGAAGGCATGGACCTGGCCAAGCAGGTGAGCTGCCGGAAGAGCTATGATTGGCGGGAAGGCGTGTGGGATTTTGCCGCCGATTCTTATACCGCCCCGGCGCCGGCGCGCCATCATGTGGTCGCCGTCGATTACGGCGCCAAGCGCAACATCCTGCGCTCGCTCGCTTCGCACGGCTGCCGCGTCACCGTGGTGCCGGCGACGGCGGATGGCGCCGAGATCCTGGCGCACAAGCCCGACGGCGTCTTCCTCTCCAACGGCCCCGGCGATCCGGCGGCGACCGGCGAATACGCCATCCCGGCAATCCAGGCGCTGCTCAAGGCCGGCGTGCCGATCTTCGGCATCTGTCTCGGCCACCAGATGCTGGCGTTGGCGTTGGGCGCCAAAACCAAAAAAATGCTGTTTGGCCACCGCGGCGCCAACCATCCGGTCAAGGAGCTAAGCAGCGGCAAGGTCGAGATCACGAGCCAGAATCACGGCTTCGAAGTGCTCGCGGAAAGCCTGCCCGAAGGCGTCGCCGCCACCCATATCTCGCTGTTCGACGGCACCCTGGAGGGCTTGGAAGTAACCGGTAAGCCGATCTTCTCCGTCCAGCACCATCCCGAAGCCTCGCCGGGCCCGCAGGATTCGCAGTACTTGTTCCGGCGCTTCGTTGAGTTGATGGAGAAGTGAGCTAGCCGATGCCTAGTCGCACCCACATCTCTTCGATCCTCGTTATCGGCTCACCGTTTCGTCGCGACGGAGTTCATTTTTATCGCGGCAACTCCAGCGGCGTCGTTTGCCCTGCCTCATGCTCGGCCAACGCTTCCTCGGCGAGATTTTCGAGGACGTCCTGGGATTCGGCGAATTTCTCGGCCCAGCGCGCCTCGTCGGCGATCTCCTCTAGGATGATCGCGCCGACACAATCCTGTTCCTCGGGCGGCAGCTTGCGCGCCGCCGCGATGGCTTTGTCCAGGAGCTTGGTCATGGCGCTAAGAATACAGCAAAAGCCCGCGCTTTGCGAGGCGGGCAGGTTTGCTCATGCCTAGGCGCACCGACATCAAATCCGTTCTCGTGATCGGCGCCGGGCCGATCATTATCGGTCAGGCGTGCGAGTTCGATTATTCGGGGACGCAGGCCTGCAAAGCGCTCGGCGACGAGGGCTATCGCGTCATTCTTGTCAATTCCAATCCGGCCACCATCATGACCGATCCGGAATTCGCCGACGCCACCTATGTCGAGCCGGTGACGCCGGAGATCGTCGCCAAGATCATCGCCCGCGAAAAACCCGACGCCCTGTTGCCCACCATGGGCGGCCAGACGGCGCTCAACACCGCACTCGCGCTCGCCGATGACGGCACGCTGGAAGCGCATGGGGTGGAGTTGATCGGCGCCTCGCGCCAGGCCATCACGGTGGCCGAGGATCGCCAATTGTTCCGCGACGCCATGGAAGAGATCGGCCTCGAATGTCCGAAAAGCCAGATCGCGAAAACGCCGGAAGAGGCGCGCGACATCATCTCGCATACCGGCCTGCCGGCGATCATCCGGCCCTCCTTCACGCTCGGCGGCACCGGCGGCGGCATCGCCTATAACCGCGCCGAGTTCGACGATATCGTGCGCGCCGGGCTCGACGCCTCGCCGGTCGGCGAGGTGCTGGTCGAGCAATCGGTTTTGGGCTGGAAAGAATTCGAGATGGAGGTGATCCGCGACCGCGCCGACAATTGCATCATCATCTGCTCGATCGAAAACGTCGATCCGATGGGCGTGCATACCGGCGATTCGATCACCGTGGCGCCGGCGCTGACGCTGACCGACAAGGAATATCAGCGCATGCGCAACGCCTCCATCGCGGTGCTGCGCAAGGTCGGTGTGGAAACCGGCGGCTCCAACGTGCAATTCGCCGTCGACCCGGCGAGCGGCAGAATGGTCATCATCGAGATGAACCCGCGCGTCTCGCGCTCTTCCGCGCTGGCCTCGAAAGCGACCGGCTTTCCGATCGCCAAGGTGGCGGCCAAGCTCGCCATCGGCTACACCCTGGATGAGATCGACAACGATATCACCGGCGTCACCCCGGCTTCCTTCGAGCCCAGCATCGACTATGTCGTCACCAAGATACCGCGCTTTACCTTCGAAAAATTTCCCGGCACGAGGGCGCTCTTAACGACGTCGATGAAATCGGTCGGCGAGGCGATGGCGGTCGGCCGCACTTTCCAGGAGTCGCTGCAAAAGGCGCTGCGCTCGATGGAAACCGGCATCACCGGCCTCGATGCGGTGGATATCGACGGCTGGAGCGAAGGCGGCGACCGCAAGGTCCTGCTCGCCGCCCTCAGCCAGCCGCGGCCCGACCGGCTGCTGGTGGTGGCGGAAGCCTTCCGCGCCGGATTCGAATTGGACGAGATTCGCGAGGCCTGCCATTTCGACCCGTGGTTTTTGGAACAGATCGCGGAACTGGTGGCCGCCGAACAGGCGCTGGTCGAGTCCGGCCTGCCGAGCGGGCGCGCCGGCCTTTTGGCGCTCAAGCGCGCCGGCTTCGGCGATGCCCGTTTGGCCGAGCTGAGCGGCCAAGATGAAGCGGCGGTCGCCGCGCTGCGCTTTGAGCTCGGCGTCCACCCGGTGTTCAAGCGCATCGATACCTGCGCCGCCGAATTCGAATCGCGCACGCCTTATATGTATTCCTGTTACGAGACCGGCGACAGCGGCGCCGGTGGCGAAGAGCGCGCGGCCGAATGCGAAGCCGAGCCGAGCGAGCGGCGGAAGGCAATTATCCTCGGCGGCGGCCCCAACCGCATCGGCCAGGGCATCGAGTTCGATTATTGCTGCGTCCACGCCGCCTACGCGCTCTCGGAGGCCGGCTTCGAGACCATCATGATCAACTGCAACCCGGAAACGGTGTCGACCGATTACGACACCTCGGACCGGCTCTATTTCGAGCCGCTCACCATCGAGACGGTGCTCGATATCGTGCGCGTCGAAAGCGCCAGCGGCGAGCTTGCCGGGCTCAATATCCAATTCGGCGGACAGACGCCGCTCAAGCTCGCGCGCCAGCTCGAGGCCGCCGGCGTGCCCATCCTCGGCACCCCGCCCGACGCCATCGACCTGGCCGAGGATCGCGACCGTTTCCGCACCCTGCTCGGCGAATTGGGCCTCAAACAGCCGGCCAACGCCACCTGCGGCTCGGCCGCGCAGGGCGCCCGCCTGGCCGCTGAGATCGGCTATCCGGTGGTGGTGCGCCCGTCCTATGTGCTCGGCGGGCGAGCCATGGAAATCATCCATGACGGCAAGGATCTGGAGCGCTATCTGAAAGAGGCGGTCAAGGTTTCCGGCACCAGCCCGGTGCTGATCGACAGCTTCCTGGAGGACGCCATCGAGGTCGATGTCGATGCGCTGGCGGACGGCGAGAGCGTCGTCGTGGCCGGCGTCATGGAGCATATCGAGGAGGCCGGCATTCATTCCGGCGATTCCGCCTGTTCGCTGCCGCCGCACTCGCTGTCGGCTGAATTGGTGGCGCGCATCCGCGGCCAAACCGAGGCGCTGGCGCAAAAGATCGGCGTGCGCGGCCTGATGAATGTGCAGTTCGCCGTCAAGGGCGATGAAATCTACGTTCTCGAGGTCAATCCCCGGGCCAGCCGCACGGTGCCCTTCGTCGCCAAGAGCATCGGCCACCCGATCGCCAAGGTGGCGGCGCGCATCATGGCCGGCGAAAAACTCAGCGCCTTCGATCTCAAAAGCAATGGCGGCGAACATATTTCGGTGAAGGAGGCGGTGTTTCCCTTCGCCCGTTTCCCCGGCGTCGATTTGCTGCTCGGGCCGGAAATGAAATCAACCGGCGAGGTGATGGGCATCGATGTGGATTTCGGCCGCGCCTTCGCCAAGGCGCAGTTGGGCGCCGGCGCCGATTTGCCTCTTGAGGGTTGCGTATTTCTCTCCGTCCGCGACCGCGACAAGGACGCCATCTCGGCCATCGCCGCCGAATTGACCGCCATGGGCTACCGCCTCACCGCCACGCGCGGCACGGCCAAGGCTCTTGCCGAGGCCGGCGTCGAGGTCGCGCCCATCAACAAAGTGCATGAGGGCCGCCCGCACATCGTCGACGCCCTCAAGAACGGCGACATCCAGCTTGTCGTCAACACCACCGAAGGCGCCCAGGCGATTGCCGACAGTTACGAACTCAGGCGCTCGGCCTTGGAACATAAGGTTTCCTATTTCACTACCGTCGCCGGCAGCCGGGCGATGCTGCTCGCGGTCGCCGCGCTCAAACGCGGCGGCCTTGCAGTTGAAACGCTGCAGTCCTATTCTCAGACATTCGAAAGACAAGACGTATAGTCTTTCGTTAATATTGCTGGATTGCGCACCGGCGGCGGGAGCCGCCGGGCCGTATTGCTATTGGCGTTTGAATAGAGGGCACAACAGAGCAAAGGTTATGGAAAAGCATCCAATGACGCCCGCGGGCCATGCCAAGTTGAAGGAAGAACTCGGCCGCCTGAAAACCGAGGAACGGCCGCGCATCATCCGTGAGATCGGCACCGCGCGCGAGCATGGAGACCTGTCCGAAAACGCCGAATACCACGCCGCCAAAGACCGCCAAGGCATGATCGAGGCACGCATAAGCGAGTTGGAAAGCAAGATCGGCCTGGCCGAGGTCATCGATATCTCCAACCTGTCGGGCGATCATATCCAGTTCGGCGCCAAGGTCACGGTGGTCGATGAAGAGACCGAAGAGGAAAGCACCTATCAGATCGTCGGCGCCGACGAAGCGGAAGTGAATGAGGGCCGGCTTTCCATTTCCTCACCGCTGGCGCGCGCGCTGATCGGCAAATCGAGCGGCGATGCCATCGAGATCAACACGCCGGGCGGTGCGCGCAACTACGAAATTCTCGCCGTCAAATATAAGTGATTACAGCGCCGGGCTTGCCGCCCCGCGCAGGCTCAAGGTACGCTTTCCCCAAGCCATAAAATCAAGGAGCGGAAGAATGACCGAGCGCTATGCGCTGATGGTGCCGGGCGCCAAAAGCGGCACCCCCGCCATCGATGTCGTATCCCCTTATAACCGCCGCAAGATCGGGCGCGTCGCCACGGCTGACATGGCGGTCGCCGAACAGGCCTTGAAGACCGCCCATGCTCTCTATCGCGACCGCGACGCCTGGCTGCCGGCATGGCAGCGTGTCGACATATTGGAACGCGCCGTCGAGATCATGAGCAAGCGGGCCGATTATCTGGCCCTCGAATCGGCGCGCGAGGGCGGCAAGCCGCTCGTCGATTCGCAGCATGAAGTGGCGCGCGCCATCGACGGCGTGAAGCTCTGCATCGAGGCGCTCAGGACCCAGGCGGGCGAGGAAATTCCGATGGGGATTTCGCGCTCCTCGGTGCACCGCCTGGCCTTTACCAGCCTCGAGCCGATCGGCGTGGTGACGGCGGTGAGCGCCTTCAACCATCCGCTCAATCTGATTGTCCATCAGGTCTGCCCGGCCGTCGCCGTGGGCTGCCCGGTGATCGTAAAGCCGTCCGAGGTGACGCCGCTCTCCTGCATGCGCCTGGTCAAGATCCTGCGCGAGGCGGGCCTGCCCGACGAATGGTGCCAGCCGATGGTATGCGCCGGGCGCGACGTATCGGAGAAGATCGTCACCGATCGGCGCGTCGGCTTTTTCAG
>CAJXFT010000106.1 GCA_913053235.1 uncultured Alphaproteobacteria bacterium | reverse complement strand
TCATGTTCTTTGGCGCGGGCCTTCCGCAGATCGCGGGTCTATTGGGTGATGCCAGATCTTACTCGGAGCGGCTGTTCAATTTCCCGACAGTCGGACCTCTTGAAGCAGCATTGAATATCTCCAGGGCGCGGGCCATGGCGCCGATTTCATCGCGCCGCCGGCCGCCCGGAATTTCGACCTTGTCGTCGCCCATCGCCAGGCGCGAGGTGACGGCGGTGATGGCCTGGATCGGCCGGGCGAACTGGCGGCCAAGATAAAGGGCGATGCCGAGCCCCAGGCCGAGCATCAGGCAGACGAGGAAAATCTGAATGTTGAACAGCTCGGTCGATTCATTTTCGGCCGCCAGCATGAAGTCGAATCCCTCGACCACCGCCAGTTCGACGAGCGATTCAAAATCCTCGTCGATCAGGGAAAATGCCACTTCCTGCCGGAGCAGGGTTTCGCCCAGGCTGCCGCCCTGTTCGGCTATCAGCGCCCTTGCCGTGCGCAGCCGCGCCAGGTTCCTGAGGCCGGCATCGATATGCGCGATTAACGCCGGGCCGGCCGGGTCGCGAAGTCTTTCCGCGACGATCGCCAGATCCTCGCGCAGCGCGTTTTCCCGCACCGTGACCAAGGGCTCGTCGTTTCCCGCCACGCGCATGCGCACGAAAGTGGTCTGCGCACCGCGGGCGAAGTTGCTGGCCATAAGCGGATATTCGAACAGCTCGTTGGTCAGTTGGCTGGTGCGCTGGATTCCATCGACGGCGCTGAAACCCATGGCGCCGCTAAACAGGATGATGGCCGTGAAACCGATTATCAGTTTGTTGCGAATCTTCATCGCGGTCCATCGATGTTCGGAATGGTCCCATTCAAACAATAATTTCTGCGGCAATTCGATTAAAAATCTATGAATTTATCGTGATTGTGCGGTGGCCCGGGGCCGCATTTCCGGCGGCGAAAGGCGGCTGTTAGCCGGTGCGGGCGCTGTCGCCGAGGGCGAAACCGACGGCCAGGGCGCGCCGGTTGAGCTCTTCCGTTCCCTTCGGCGCCCGCGCCAGGACAGCCTGTTCGAGCGCCTGTGGCGACACCACGCGGAAGAGCGCCGTGGCGGCGCCAAGCGAAACCACGTTGGCCACCAGGGTCTTCCCGACCTTCTTGCGCGTGGTCTCGACAATCGGCAGGCGGTAGACCGTAAATTCGCCGCGCGGGATCGATGAAACATTGTCGGCATCGACGATCAGGGTTCCGCTCGCCTTGAGGTCGCCGCAATATCTGTCGCATGCCTCCTGGGTGAGGGCGAGGTGGAGGTCGATCTCGGTCGGCTTCGGATAGTCGATCTCGCTGTCGCTGATGATGACCTCCGATTTGCTCGCGCCGCCGCGCGCCTCCGGCCCGTATACCTGGTTCTGCACCACATGTCGGCCGCCATAGACGCCGGCCGCCTCGGCGAGGACGACGCCGGCGAAGATCAGGCCCTGGCCGCCGGAGCCGCTGAGGCGCACCGCCACCGCCGCGCGCGGGGAATTCGGCGGCGCCGCCGCCGGGCGTGACTCCGGCTTTTTTTGCGCGGCCGTTTCGGCCTTTTGCCGCGCCCTGGCGATGAGCTCCCTATAGAGCTCCATATATTCCGGCCGCGCATCCTGGTGCAGCCGCCCGATCGGAAATTTGCCGTTCCGCTGGCGCGCGTCCATCTTCTCGAACAGCTTGTGGTCGATGGCGGCTTCTTTCTCCCAGCGCAGCAGATCGAGCGTCGATTTCTTGTTGGGCCGGCCGTAATAGACGTTGCAATTGGTCATCACCTCGATCAGCGCGAAGCCCCGATGGCGCATGCCGTCGATGATCAGCCTTTCGGTCAGTTGCGATTTATAGGTGGTGCCGCGGGCGACATAGCCGGCGCCGGCGGCGGTGGCCAGCTTGCACGCATCGAGCGGCTGTTCGATGTTTTGATAGGGCGCCGTGCTCGCCACCATGTCGAAGGGCGTCGTCGGCGCGAGCTGGCCGCCGGTCATGCCGTAGACCCCGTTGTTGAAGAGAACCACCGTCAGGTTGAGATTGCGCCTGGCGGCATGGACGAAGTGATTGCCGCCGATGGCCAGCGCATCGCCGTCGCCGGTGATGACGACGACGTCGAGATCGGGCCGGCCGAGCTTGAGGCCGCTGGCGAAGGCGATCGGGCGGCCATGCGTGGTGTGCAGGGTGTTGAAATCGAGGTAACCGGGCAGGCGGCTCGAGCAGCCGATGCCCGACACCAGGCAGACCCGATCCTGCTCCAGGCCGAGCTTTTCGATCGCCCGCAGCAGCGCCTTGCTGATGATGCCGTTGCCGCAGCCCGAACACCAGATATGGGGCAGCCGCTGCATGCGCAGATATTTGTCATAGTTGAACATGACGGCTCCCTGTGCGGCTCCCGCTCGCTGGCGGCGCGCTCACACCCGCGCCTCGGCTATCTTGTCGAGGATCTGGCCGGGCGTGATGGTGTCGCCGTCGACCCGGTTTAAGCGCAGCAGCGGGCAGTTTCCGCCGCTCGCGCGTTCGACTTCGAGGGCGATCTGGCCCATGTTCATCTCGGCGGTGATCAGGGTTCGCCGCTGCGCTGCGAATTCCCCGATGCGTTCATCGGCAAAGGGCCACAGCGTGATCGGGCGAAACAGTCCGATCCTTTGCCCGCGCTCGCGGGCGTTGCGCACCGCGGCGCGGGCGGCGCGGGCGACGCAGCCATAGGCGATGATCACGATTTCCGCATCTTCCAGGCAGAATTCTTCGGCCTTGAGGATTTCCTCGCGGCCCAATTCGATCTTGCCCATGAGCCGGGTTATCAAATCGCCCGCGACGGCGCGGTCCTCGCTCGGAAAGCCGTGCTCGTCATGGCTGAGGCCGGTCACGTGATGGCGATAGCCGTCGCCGAAATTGGCCATCGGCGGCACCCCGGAAGACGGCGCGGCATAGGGCAGATAAGCCTCGGGCGCGACCGTCGGCTTTACCCGTTGCGAGGTTTCTACGCTGTCGGGCAGGACCACGGTCTCCCGCATATGGGCGATCAACTCGTCCAAGAGGACGATCACCGGCGTGCGGTATTTTTCGGCCAGGTTGAACGCCCGCACGGTCTCATCAAAGGCCTCCGAGATCGATGACGGGGCCAGCGCGATGGCCGGGTGATCGCCATGCGTGCCCCAGCGCGCCTGCATCACGTCGGCCTGCGCCGGCGCCGTCGGCTGGCCGGTCGAGGGGCCGCCGCGCATGACGTTGACCACCACCGAAGGCACTTCGGCCATCGCCGCGAAGCCGATATTCTCCTGCATCAGCGAGAAGCCCGGGCCGCTCGTCGCGGTGATCGCCTTGACGCCGCCGAGCGAGGCGCCGATGACCGCCGCGATCGCCGCGATCTCATCCTCGACCTGCAGGAAAACGCCGCCTTCGAGCGGCAGCATTCTGGCCATCGCCTCGGCGATTTCCGAAGACGGCGTGATCGGATAGCCGGCATAGAAGCGGCAGCCGGCGGCGAGCGCCCCCTCGGCGCAGGCTTCGGCTCCCTGCACCAGCCGCGGGCTCGTGGTGACCTCCGTCACTGTAGCGTTATCGCGAAGTCTGGGCACATGACCTCGCAACGGAGACACTTGCTGCAGCTGTCGATATCGACGATCACCGCCTTCCCCCTATCGTCGATAGCGAGTGATTTCGGCGCGCAAACCTCGACGCAAATCTCGCAGCCCTCGGCCTTGCACCAATCCTCCCGGATCGCCAGGGTGACGGTGTCGTTGGCATAGGTCTTGAGCGACCCCGCCGCCGTTCGCCGAGCGCTGCCGGGCTCGCTCATGCGATCAATTCGTCGGCGGTCTTGGCGGTGCTGCTTCTCGTCCCGATCGGTTCCAAGGCCTTGGCGATGCCCTTGTTGTCCCACACCACCTCGTCGGTATTCACGTCGATCATATAGAGCGTGTCGGCCTCCGGACAGAGCCCGACGCAATAGCCGCAGCCCCAGCATCTGTCCGCGTCGATATCGAGCGTCTGTTCGAGCGACGATATCTCTATCGCCTCATAGGGGCAGACGACGCAGAGATTGCAGAAGGTGCAGCTGTCGATATTCACCTTGGCGATAATGTCGCTCGGCAACTCGGGTATGGGAAACGGGATCGGATGCGATTCCGGCGCCGGCTCGCCGACCCTCTCGAGCGCCTTGCCGGCGAACTGCTCGACACTCGTATAGCCTTTATGCGCCATCCAGTCTTCCAGCCCGCCCACCAGCTTGGGGAAGATCTCGCGGCCATGCTGATAGGCCGAGGATACGGCACCCGCGGTCAGCGAGCCGGCGAGCAGATACATGATGACGTCCTGCGGCTCGTAGACGCCGCCGAGGCCCATGATGACCGCGTCGGGAAAGGCGCGCTTGATCTCGACGATGCGCCCGATGCTGATCGGCACATAGGCGCGGCCCGGCAGATAGCCGCACACATAGGGCGCGCAGAACGGCTCCTCCTTCTCGATATCGATCATCATCCCGGTCGGCGCGTTGTGCGCGGTGATCGCGTCGGCGCCGGCTTCGAGCCATATCTTGGCGAAGTAGGCGGGCGGCTCGAACAGCGGGCTGAGCTTGTAGATCACCGGGATATCGATCCTCTCGGCGAGCAGCTTGATGGTCCGTTCCATCAGCTCGTGACTCTCGCCGCAGGTCGTCCCTTGCGGGATATCGTCCTTTACCCAGTCGGTCTGCGGGCAGGATGAATCGACCTCGAGCGCGTCGCAGCCGACATTTTCGAAGCCCAGCGCCATCTCCAGCATGCGCTCGGGCTCGGGCGTCTGGGCGATGCTGCCGATCAGCGGAACCTTGGCCTTCTTGCACATGCCGACCATCTTGGGCAGCTCCTGCTTGAGCGCCAGTTCCCACGGCTTGGTATCGAGGCGGACGAAAGTGATCCACGAATCCGGCAATCCGAATTTGGCGAAATGGGCGTGATAGGGCTTGGGCCGGGTGCGCATCTCGGGCTGGTAGGTATAGGTCTTGGTCACCACCCCGCCGACACCGTTGGCCAGGCACCTCTCCGTGCTCCAGGCGTCATCGGCGATCTCGGAGGAACCGGTAATCACCGGGTTGGGAAAGGTGATGCCGCGCCAGCGCACCGACAGATCGATACTCTTCGTCGCCATGTCAATTGTTCCTTCCTGTTGCTCGGCCGCGTCGCCGATTATTCAGTCAATTGAGGGCCAGACTAATCTCGGTCCGCGCATCGCCGCGCGCTATATGGCTTACGATGGTTTCCTCGGCCCGCCCGTCGAGCTTCAAATCGCTGATCAGGCCGCGCATGAAGCTCTGCTCCATTTCAACCAGCGCCGATTTATATTGCGCCGGCGCGCCGAACATGTCGGCGACCTGCACGAACGGATCGGCCGCGGCGCTCAGCTTGACCGTGCCGTCGCCGCCGTCCTCGCTCGAGAACGCGAAATAGCGCCGCCGCTGACAATAGGCGACGATATCGGCGAGCTCCTTGGCGCTCGTCACCTTGCCGATTTCGAGCGCCAGCTTGGCTTCATTCAGCCAATCGCTCCGATATTGATCCCATAGCCGGCAATAGAATCCGTTCGCCGTCTCGGGGTCATTGTTGAAGAGCTGGAACCAGGCGAAAAAATCGACGGCGAAAAAGCCCGAGAAACTCGACGGGCCCTGTTCCTCGAAAGTCCGGCCCTGTTCGCCGAGGATGAACGCCACCGGCTCCTGACCTTTCATCTCTTCCTCGATGTAGCGGTTCTCGACTTCCGGCAGGTGCAGGTCCTGATCGGCCCTGTGGGTGCGCAGAACGATTTGACAGGCGGCGCAGGCGCCGTCGCGGCAACGGCCGCTCGGGATGTCGACGATGATGTCCTCTTGGAGCCCCATCTTCTTGGCCTCTTCGATCATCGCCCATAGATAGACATAGGTCAGGTAGATCTCTTTGCGGTAATAGTCATGGCGGTCATATATCCTGTCGGCCGGTCCATATCCCGGATTGGCGCACCACAGGATATGGCCGACATGCTCGTCCGCCTCGTTGCGCTTGATCAGGTAGAGCGCCGGCACGCCGGTGAAGCATTCCTTGACGACGTGCCCCAGCGTGGGCAGGTCCTTGACCTCATCGAGCGCCAGCTTGGCGACGGCACCGGAGAAGCTGATGCGCGCCAGCTCGGCCCAGATATTGCCATAGAGCTTGACGCCGAGCTCCTCGCCGAGCGCCGGCTTGTAGGTTCGCCACACATTATAGACATGGCCATAGAGCGACTTCAGCGCCTCCGCCGTCAGCTCGTCGAGAGATTTGCCGAGCGCGGCGCAGTGGGATTCGGTAAATTGCAAAACAGGATTCTTGTCAGCCATGCCGGTGCCTCGTAGCGAATTCAAGGAATGTTACTTTGGGAACGAGGCGGCACGGCCGGACCTCCGCGCCCGTCCGTCCGCCTTCACTGCGATCCGCAAGGGATGTTCTTATGTCGCCAACCGCCGGGCTATGATTTAGATCAAATGCTCGGTTCGAAGACTGCGCCGGCGGAGCACCGGAATCCTCGGTTTCCTATTGAACCGGCTTGTCCGAGCCCGGAAAGCCCGCCATTTGTAACGTGCCGACAAAGTCCGCTCTCATCGCCTCCGGCAACGTCGACACACCGTATGGCCATACTTGAACACTTTCCGGGTGTCTGGCGAGCAAATCCTTGAGCTGCGCCTGAGCATCTTCCTCACGTCCCAATTTCATGTAAGCAAATACCAGCCGAGGGCGCTCCCACCAAGAATCTGGATTATTGTCGAGCATGGTATGAGCTACCTCAATCATTTCATCGTAACGGCCCAACTGCCTCAATGCCTCCGAATAGACCCAATGTTGGTGCACTTCCAAATTCGGGTTCAGCCGCTTGCCACGATTGAACCATTCGATCGCTTCCTCCGGACGCCCAGCCTGTACGAGCACCGAGGCGTATTGGTTGGCCACATCGGCTCCGCCGGGTGCCAACGCAATCCCCTTCTCTGCCGCAGCAAATGCTTCATCACGCTCGCCACTGTATAATTTTACCCAGGCAAAATGTAGGTGCAGCCAAGCGATGGTATCGTCCAGCGCCATGGCCTTTTCGAGCGCTTCGATTGACTGCGAATATGCAAGCATCGGATCGTCTGTCCATCCATTGAGAAATTTATTGTATAAAATCAGAGCACGCATTCCTTCGGCACTAGCGTATTTGGGGTCGAGGGCGAGGGCTTGCTCGGCTAAAGCAAGCGCCTCGGCATGGGATTCGGGTGTGTAGCGCCAAAAGAGTTCGCGGGCCTTCATTATAAGTTGATACGCTTCGGCGCTATTGGTTGTTCGGCGCCAAACTCTACCCTGCTCGCCAACTGTCAGCTTGATTTGAAGCCCCTCAACGATGTTGGTCGTGATGTCGTCCTGCAGCGCGAAGATATCGCTTATCGGCCGGTCGTAGCGGCCGGCCCACATCTGACGCCCGCTCAACGCATCGATCAAACGTGCGGTGATGCGAACCGCCTCCCCCGACTTTTGGAAGCTTCCTTCCAGGACATGCTGGACGCCAAACTCCTCCGCAACCTGTCTAACGGAGACCGGATTGTCCTTAAATTTGAATGATGATTTGCGGGCGATGACGAAAAGCTGCTCGGTCTGAGAGAGGGCCGTGATCAATGTTTCGGTAATACCGTCGGCGAGATAATCCTGCTCCGGATCGCCGCTCAAATTCTCGAACGGCAATATGGCGATGGAGGGCTGGTCCGGCAGCGCGAAGGCCATGTTCGCTTCGACCGCCGCCTCGACGCGCGGCACCCAGGGTTCGAGCGAGAGCAGAACCGCGGCGGCGATGGCGATGATCACCATAGCGGCGGCGGACGGGATCGCCCAGCGCCGGCGGCCGAAAGGTTGCCTGCCCGCCTTCTTCTGGGCGATCAGCGTGCCCGCCGCTTCCGCTTCCAGCAGCACACGGTAGACGCGGATCGGCTTGGCGATGTTCTTGACCGTCTGGTCGCCGAGATCGGCAAAGCCGACATCGACCTTGCCCTCGACCTGGCGGTAACTCTCGCCCGAGATGCGGATGCCGCCCGGCTCGGCGAGCGCTTGCAGGCGGGCCGCGACATTGACGCCCTCGCCGTGGATATCGTCGCCCTCGATGATGATGTCGCCGACATTGATGCCGATGCGGAAATCCATGCGCCGCTGATCGGGCTCGTCCGCGTTGCGCTCGGCCATGCCGCGCTGAATATGGGCGGCGCACTGGGCCGCGTCGATGACGCTGGCAAACTCGACCAACACACCGTCGCCCATCAGCTTGACGACGCGCCCGCGATGCTCGGCGATTGCGGGTTCCATGAAATCGGCCAGGAGAGCTTGCAGGCGGGCCAGGGTCCCCGCCTCATCACCTTCCATCAAACGGCTGTAGCCGACCACATCGGCGCTCAGGATCGCCGCCAGCCGGCGCTCAATCTTCTCCGCCATCGGCCTCCTCGATTTTCTGTTGAACCGGCTCGTCCGGGCCCGGAAAGCCCGCTTGTCGGACCGTACCGACAAAATCTTCATTCAGCGGCTGCGGCAGCTGCGACACGCCGGCCAGCCATGCCTGAACCCTTTCCGGATGCCCGTCGAGCATCTCCTGCACCAGCGCCCGCGCCTCTTCCTCACGGCCCAATTTCATGTAGGCGAATATCAGCCTTGGGTGCTCAAAGAACCAAAAATTCGCCTTTCTGATGATCTCCTTGGAGACTTCAATCATCTCTTCGTAGCGGCCCAGCTGCCGCAATGCTTCCGCCCGGGGCCAATAGTTTATTGCCCACATTTGCGGGTTGAGACGATTGGCCCGGTTAAACGACTCGATCGCCTCTTCCGGCCGCCCGGCCTGCACCTGCACCATGGCGCGAGTGGTGGCTGTCATCTCCCCACCCGGCTCAAGCCTGACCGCCTTCTCCCCGGCGGCCAGCGCCTCGGCATGTTCGCCCTTGAGCGAATGATCCCAGGAAACAAGCGTGTACGCGAGGCCAAGGGCATCATCTATCGCCAGCGCCTTGTCGAGCGCTTCCATCGCCCGCGAATAGGCGAGCGCTGGGTCCTCCGCCCATCCAATCTGCCACATGATGTACCAACCCCAGGCCTTGCTGGCATACGCGGAAGCATAGTCGGGGTCCAGTGCGAGGGCTTGCTCAACCAGAGCAAGCGACTTGGCAAAATCTTCCGATGTTGGCCATGACCTATGCGCAAACGGGTCAGACGCAAAAAGCCGAATCCGCGGCCAAACGCTATCTTGAGCGCTATCCCGACTTCACCATTGCCGAGCACATGGACAACAAAACTCTACAGCGCGAGGAAGACAGGGCGCATTATGCCGAGGGCCTGAAAAGGGCCGGATTTCCGGACTAATCCTGGTCCAGCATTTCCTCGATTTGGCGCGCCACCGTTTCGGCGCCCTGGCCGAACACGAAATGGCGGGCAAATTCGCCCGCCGGATCCATCAAATAGACCAAGGATGTGTGATCGACGAGGTAGCCCTCTTCGTCCGCCGTGGCGGGAGATTTGCGGAAATACACCCGATAGGCGCGCGCCGCGTCCGTCACCTGCTCGAGCGTTCCCGTCAGGCCGATCAGGTCGGGGTGAAAATTAGGCACATATTCGGCCAGTTTTTCAGGCGTGTCGCGCTCCGGATCGACGCTGATGAAAAGCGCCTGAACGCGCGCCGCCTTGGCGCCGAGCAGATCCAACGTTTGGCCGAAAACCAGCAGTTCCGTCGGGCAAACGTCGGGGCAATAGGTATAGCCGAAGAAAACCAGGAGATATTTGCCGGCGTATGATTGATCGGTGACGCTGTTGCCGTGATGATCGGTGAGCGCGAACGGCCCGCCGATATCGGCGCCGCGCGCCGGCGCCGCGCCGGCGAGCAGCAAAGCCAGGACGAGCGCCGCGGCGAGGCGGGCGATCCTCATATCACTCGTGATGATTGTCGTGATGCTCCTGATGCTCCTGCTCGCCGTGATGTTTTTTGTGCATCTGCTGGTCATGCTGGTCATGATGCTCATGCGGGGCTTTTTTCGCGCCCATGCCGGCGATCGTCACATCGACCGTCACCTCGCCGGCATGTTCGAAGGTCAGGGTCAGCGCAAAACTCTCGCCTTCGACCAGCTTCTTTTGCAGGAAAGTCAGCATCAGATGCAGGCCGCCCGGCTCGAGCATCACCGTGGCGCCGGGCGCGATGTCGATGTCTCCGGCCGGGCGCATTTTCATGACGCCGTCTTTCATCAGCGATTCATGGATCATGGCGCGCTTGGCGACGGCGGTTTTGGCGCCCAACAGGCGGTCGCCCGCGGCGCCGGAATTGCGGATCGTCATATAGGCGACGCCGGGCCGCTCGGTCCCGATGGAAGCCCGCGCCCAGGCGTCCTCGACCTCAATGCCACCGGCCAGGGCGGCGCCGGAAAAATTAATCGTCAACAATATCGTCAACGTTGCAACAATATGGCGCATCGGGCTTCTCCTCGTTCTTCACACCAGCGGTTGGGCCAATATCCACAGGCCGGCGACGGTGTAGCCGACCATCAGCAGGAGCATCGGATATTGGCTGCGCATGGCGCTCCAGCCATCGCCGTAAATTCTTAGCGCCACCGCATGGGCCAGGGAGAGCGCGATGATATGCCCCGCGACAATCGCCGACAAGGCCGTGTACCAGGCGAACCTGGCTCCCACCACGGCGATATCGGCGCGGTAATCGGCGCTGCCGAAAAGGTCCCAGCCGAAGCCGAACGGGTCCGAGGCCAGCGGGATGAGGAGCTGGCCGTTGATCAGCATGAAGGAAAGGTAATGCGCCAGATGGTAGGCGATGGCGATCGGGACCAGGCTGGTGACGAAATGCCCGGCAAGCTCCGCCGTGCCGTAGCAACCGCCGCCGGCGAGCGCCATGAGCCGGCAGGTGACGAGAAACAGGGCCAGGAATAGCAGCGGAAAGACGAGCAGACCCAGCGTCACGGCGAGGATTCCCGGCTCTCCATCGCCCAGCACAGCCGATTCGATCGCCGCCCAGGCGGGCGTCTCCTTGAAACCGTCGAAGGTGACGGTGGCGAGCAGCAGCAGGACGAAGATCACGCGTGACGGCGGCAACCGCTCGCCGGCGATCAGGCCGATGGCCGGCGGGCGCAGGTTCCAGGCGCCGGCGCGCGCTTCGAGCGGCGCGAAGCGGGATATCAGTTCGAAGGCGACCGAGAACGCCTCGCCGCCGGCGAGCCAGGCGGTGCGGCCGAACAGCAGCATGGCGCCCCAGGTGAGCGCCGAATAGGCCAGTATGACGATGGCCAGGCTCGATGGCTCGGCGCGCGCCGGCCATACCAGCTCGGCCCAAGCGAAGGCCAGGAACAATATGCAGGCCGGCCACGCGCCGAGCCAGGGCGGATAGGCCACGGCGAAGCCAAGCCGCGCCCCCGGCCTGAGCCGCGCGTAGACGCGCTCCGCGGCTTCGAAGACGGCGTTCCACGGGTTGACCAGCGCCCACAGATTGCCGAACAGGGCCGAGACATAGGCCATGCCGACCCACCAGATGATCCACACCATGGTCGGCGCGAGGTTCTCGTAGGGGTCCTGTTCGCCGAACAGGCCGGCGGCGAGGATGGTGATGAAAAGCGCCGTCGATGCCAGCTTGACGGCGGTGCGCACGGCGCTGCCGGCGAGCAGGCGCGCCGCGCGCCAGCGCAGCAGATCGTAGTGCAGCCGCTTCGCCTCCGCCGTTCCGCTCCTGATGAACCAGGCGACGACGATGAAGGAGAGCACCACCGCGGCGCCGGCGCCGGCGAGATAGAGCGACAGCGGAACCGGCAAATCGTAACGCACGCCGAAGGCATGCGCCGCGGCCGGGCGCGCGGCGGTGAGGCCGAAGCCCGCGGCCAGGGCGCAAAGAGAGGCCGTTTTCAGGATTCGTAGCATTAGAGGGACTGTTTAACGCGGGTGCACTTCCAGATGCATGAGCGCACCGCCATGATGCGCGTCGCCCTGTTCGTGCCCGCCATGCAGCTCGATCGGGAATCGTCCGGTTGCGTTGGCCTCAAACGCCATCAGCCCCGCCCCGCCGAGGCTCAATTGCAGCTCGATATCATAGCCATGCAGATGCACCGTGGCGGGTGCGTCCGTGCTCCAGCGAATCTCCACCCTATCGCCCTGGTGCACGCGGACGACATTTTCCGCACCGCTCAACTCGTACCCCTGAAGCACCAAATCGAACTTCACGATTTCACTTGAATCCGCAGCCGCGCCGCCGGCAAGCCCAGACAGCATGAAGAGGCCAAGAAAGGCCGCCAAAGACCGACGCCAAGAGATTTCGCGCTGCATCGCCCGTATTCGAATTTTCGCCACGCGTTTTTCCTTCCCGATATCAGTAGTTCCGAAAGATAACCGGGGCATCACCTAACATATGCCGCCCCATCACATCTTGAGCCAGCGCAAGCAAACGCCGAAACCGTATCGCGCACGGTTTCGCATTTGCCGGGAAACATGGACGAGCGCTCACATTGCGCTATCATGATACAAAATCCGGCGTCAGTCCGGCCGCAAATCAGGGGGGGAAGACATCTTGGAAATCACGCGCTCGCAAAACGGCGACACGGTCATTGTCACGCCTTCGGGGCGCATCGACCAGGATACCAGCGCCGCCTTTCAGGAGGCGTTGTCCGGCGAAATCGCCAGCGCGCCGCCGGCTTCGGTGGTCGTCGATTTCTCCGCCATCGAATATATCAGCAGCGTCGGCCTGCGCGCCCTTATGATCGGCGCCAAGGAAAGCAAGGCGAGCGCCGGCAAACTCGCCGTGGCGGCGCTCTCGCCGGTGGTGCAGGAGGTTTTCCAGATCAGCCGCTTCGACAAGGTGATCAAGACCTTCGAGACGGTGGAAAACGCAACCCAGTGGATGCGGGAAGGCTAAGGGAAGACGATCATGCTGGTTAGATTTTGGGGAACGCGGGGCTCGTTGCCG
>CAJXFT010000105.1 GCA_913053235.1 uncultured Alphaproteobacteria bacterium | reverse complement strand
GCAGCCGGAATGCAAGAGACGCATTCCGGTTGGTGGTGCCGCTGGAAAGAATCTTTGTGTGTTCCCTCAGTCGCTGGGCGGGGGCGCATTGAACAAGCCCACGCCCGGCGCTAATCTTGGCCAACTTGTCCGGACAATCGGCTTAAGGGAGTGCGCATCGATGGCGGTGATCAAGGCGGGGTTGATACAGATGAGCCTGAAGGGCGATGTCGAGAGCGATTCGCCCGATGTCATCAAGGAGAAGATGCTGGCGGCGCATATGCCGCTGATCGAGGACGCGGCCAGGCAGGGCGTGCAGGTGCTCGGCCTGCAGGAGATTTTCAATATCCCCTATGTCTGCGCCAGCCACGATCCCAAATGGTACGCCACCGCCGAGCGCGTGCCCGACGGGCCGACCATCCAGCATATGCGATCGGTCGCCAGGGAGCACGGCATGGTCCTGGTGGTTCCGATCTATGAGGAGCAGATGGCCGGCGTCTATTACAACAGCGCCGCGGTGATCGACGCCGACGGCAGCTATCTCGGCAAGTTCCGCAAGGTTCACATCCCCCACGTCACCGGCTATCACGAGAAATTCTTCTTCAAGCCCGGCGATCTCGGCTATCCGGTGTTCCAGACGGCGGTCGGCAAGATCGGCGTCTATATCTGTTACGACCGTCATTTCCCGGAAGGCTGGCGCGAGCTGGCTATGAACGGCGCCGAGCTGGTGTTCAACCCGTCGGCGACCACCAAGGGGTTGAGCGATCATCTGTGGACCATCGAGCAGCCCGCCTCGGCGGTCGCCAACGGCATCTTTATCGGCGCCAACAACCGGGTCGGCTGGGAAGCGCCGTGGAAAAAGGGCGAGTTCTACGGCTCGAGCTATTTCGTCAATCCGCGCGGCGAGATCCTCGACCAGGGCTCCGACGACAAGGACGAGCTGGTGGTCGCCGATCTCGATTTCGACATGATCCGCGAGGTACGCGAAACCTGGGCGTTCTTCCGCGACCGGCGGCCCGACGCCTACACCAAAATCGCCGATTGGCACGCCTGAGAGCCGAGGGAGGGAAGCAGCCATGAGCACAGTCAAAGCCGCCGTTATCCAGATGTCGCTGAAGGCCGATCCGGTCGCCGATTCGTTCGACACCATCCGCGATAGGATGACCGAAGCCCATATGGCGCTGATCGAAGACGCCGCCAAGGAGGGCGTTCAGGCGATCGGCCTGCAGGAAGTCTGGACCATGCCCTACTTCCCGGCCAGGGTCGATCCGCACTGGTTCGGCTCCGCCGAGGTCATCCCCGAAGGGCCGACCACGCAATTGATGATGGAGACGGCCAAGCGTCTGGGCATGGTCATCGTCTCGCCGATCTACGAGCTTGGCGAGGACGGCAAGCGCTACAACACCGCCGCCGTGATCGACGCCGATGGGCGCTACCTCGGCAAGTTCCGCAAGGTTCACATTCCCAAGATTCTCCCTTACGACGAAAAATTTTATTTCGCCGACGGCAATCTCGGCTTTCCGGTGTTCGAGACGGCAGTCGGCAAGGTCGGCGTCTATATCTGTTACGACCGCCACTTTCCCGAGGGCTGGCGCGAACTGGCGCTGAACGGGGCGGAGCTGGTGTTCAATCCCTCGGCCACCTTCCGGGGGCTCAGCGATCATATCTGGACCCTGGAGCAGCCGGGCGCGGCGATCGCCAACGGCATCTTCATCGGCGCCAACAACCGGGTCGGCACGGAGCTGGCGTTCGGCAATCACTACTTCTACGGCTCGAGCTATTTCACCGATCCGCGCGGCAACGTGCTCAACCAGGGCCCCGACGACAAGGACGCCCTGGTGGTTTCCGATCTCGATTTCGCCATGATCCGCGAAGTGCGCGATCAATGGCAGTTCTACCGCGACCGCCGGCCCGAGACCTACGTCAACGCCGCGCGCCGGACATAGTCGCCGAGCGACCGCCAGGGCGCCGCATCCCACCAGCGCCGTGCGGCGCCGGAGGTCGAGGGCAGGACGAAGATCGCCACGCCGCCCAGCGTTTGCTGTTGCAGGCCGTAATCCTCGATTTCGCATTCCAGCGTCTGGCGCAGGAACACGGCGGCGGCGCGCTTGCCGTTAAAGGCGAGGATGCGCGGCGCACGAACAGAAACTTTTGCGGCGAGCGCGGCGCTGTCGTCGCCGCCGGCGTCGAGCGCGCTATCGGCGCCCGACTGATACTTGCTTAAATCCGTCAGGCCGATGCCGTATTGCAGCACGGTGCGGAACTCATGCGGCGCCAAGCGGCTCGGCGTCAGGCCGCATTCATGCAGGATCGGCCAGAAGCGGTTGCCGGGCCCGGCGTAATAGGCGCCCGCCCTGGCCGAGGCGCTGCCCGCCGCCGAGCCGCAAAACACGACATCCAGCCCGTCGGCCAAAACATCCGGAAGTATGGCGGCCTTATCGTTTGTGGGTGTTTCCTTCATGCCGCTTCATCTTGACAGCAGGCCGCGATATGGGCCAAGGGTCATGCAACAAACTTTTCAGGGAGAGACAGGGTGCGGAACATCAAGGTGAACGGCGACCGGCTGTGGCAGAGCCTCATGGAGATGGCCAAGATAGGGGCCACGGAAAAGGGCGGCGTCTGCCGCCTGGCGCTGACCGACGAGGACAAGGCGGCGCGCGACCTTTACGTCGAGTGGTGCGAGGCGGCGGGCTGCACGGTACGCGTCGATGAGATGGGCAACATCTTCGCGCGCCGCCCCGGCAAGGATGATTCGCTTCCCCCCATCTGCACCGGCAGCCATATCGACAGCCAGCCCACCGGCGGCAAATATGACGGTATCTTCGGCGTTCTCGCCGGCCTCGAAGTGGTGCGCACCCTGAACGATCTCAATTACGAGACCAACGCGCCGATCGAAATCTCCGCCTGGACCAACGAGGAAGGCTCGCGCTTCGCCCCGGCGATGGTCGGCTCGGGCGTCTTTTGCGGCGAGTTCAGCCTCGCGGAAGGCCTCGCCGGCGAGGACCGCGAGGGCAACACAATCGGCGCCGAGCTCAAGCGCATCGGCTATGACGGCGACATGAAATGCGCGCCCCGTCCGCTCGGTGCGTTCTTCGAGGCGCATATCGAACAGGGGCCGATCCTCGAGGCCGAGCAAAAAACCATCGGCGTGGTGCAGGGCGTGCAGGGCATCCGCTGGTACGAGATCGAGGTGACGGGCATGGACGCCCATGCCGGCACGACACCGATGGAGCGGCGCAAGGACGCCATGGTCGGCGTCGCGCGCATGGTCGGCGAGGCGCACCGCATCGGCGAGGCGGCGATGCCCGACGGCCGCACCACCATCGGCTATATGGAAGTCAGCCCGAACTCGACCAACGTCATTCCGGGCAAGGTGTTCTTCCGCGCCGATATCCGCCACCCGGACGCAGGCTTGCTCGACGGCATGGAAAACGAATACCGCGCGGCGTGCGAAAAGATCGCCGGCGATCTCGGCCTCGGCCTCGAATTCAAGCGCATCTGGTATTCGGAACCGGTGATCTTCGACGCGGCCTGCGTCGGCGCGGTGCAGGACGCCGCCGATGCGCTCGGCCTGGCCAACCGCCCGATCACCTCCGGCGCCGGCCATGACGCGGTTTACGTTTCGCGGATCGCACCGACGGCGATGATCTTTATTCCCTGCGCCGACGGCATCAGCCACAACGAAACCGAGGAGGCCACGCCCGCCGACCTCGCCGCCGGCTGCGACGTGCTGCTCAACGCCATGGTCGCCCGCGCCAACGAATAAGGTCGCCCGCGCCAACGAGTGACGACGCTATTTATCGCGTTACTTTGGCGCCGCCGTGTGGCGCGCGAAATCGGTCGTCTCGGGGCGGCCGGGGAGGTCCAGCCTGGCTTCGTGGGCCGGGCTTTCGGCGATTATCCTGCCGCGCCGGATGACATAGAGGCGCGGCGGGCGCAGGCGGATCGCCTCGACCGCGTCGGTCGCCTGCAGGACCACGATATCGGCGTTGCAGCCGACCTCCAGCCCATAGCCCTCGAGGTCCATGGCGCGCGCCGAATTTTCCGTCACGGCGCGGAAGCAGGCGATCATTTCATCGCGCCCGGAGAGCTGCCCGGCATGCACCGCCATATGTGCCGCGTCGAGCACATCGCCGGTGTTGAGCGAGCCAAAGGCGTCCATCACCGAATCCTGGCCGAACGAGACGTTCAGCCCCGCCGCCATCAGCTCCTTGACCCGCGTCATGCCGCGCCGCTTGGGGTAGCTGTCGTGGCGGCCCATCAGCAGCATATTGGCGGTCGGATTGGCGATGACCTGAATATCGGCCTCGATCATCAGCGGGATCAGCTTGCTGACATAGTAATCATCCATCGAATGCATGGAGGAGAGATGCGAGCCGGCAACCCGGCCTTCGAGCCCGAGGCGCACCGTCTCGGCGGCCAGGGTCTCGATATGGCGCGATAGGGGATCGTCGGTTTCGTCGCAATGTATATCGACGCGCAAGCCGCGCTCGGCGGCGAGCGCGCACAGGCGCCGCATGGATTCGGCGCCCTCTTCCATGGTGCGCTCGAAATGCGGGATGCCGCCGATCACATCGACGCCCATATCGAGCGCCTTGGCCATATTCTCGACCCCGATCGGCGAGCGCAGATAGCCGTCCTGCGGGAAGGCGACGAGTTGCAGATCGATATAATCCTTGATCCGCTCGCGCACCTCGAGGAGCGCGGCGACGCCGCCGAGCGTGGGATCGGTGGTATCGACATGGCTGCGGATCGCCAACAGGCCGTGCCCGACCGCCCAGTCGCAATATTCGAGGGCGCGCTCGACATACCAGTCATGGCTCAGGCTGGGCTTGAGGTCGCGCCACAGCGCGATGCCTTCCAGCAGCGTGCCGCTTTCGTTATAGCGCGGATAGCCGTATGTGAGGGTGCCGTCCATGTGGAAATGCGGATCGACGAAGGGTGGCGTCACCAGCCGGCCCGTCACGTCGATTTCGCGCCCGGCAGCGGCGCCGATGCCGGCTTCGAGCGCCGCGATCTTGCCGTCCTTGACGGCGATGTCGATTCCGCTGCGTCCGTCCGCCAGGGTGGCGCCGCGCAGGATAAGATCCATGTTGTGCCGCTCCGTTAGAAGAGTCCGACGATATTGCCGCTTTCATCGACATTGATGCTATTGGCCGCCGGCGTCCGCGGCAAGCCGGGCATGGTCATGATATCGCCGCACACGACGACGAGGAATTCGGCGCCGGCCGAAACCCGCACCTCGCGCACCGGCACCACATGACCCGACGGCGCGCCCTTGAGGTTGGGATCGGTGGAGAAGCTGTATTGCGTCTTGGCGATACAGACCGGGAAATCGCCGAAGCCGCCATCCTGTAAATCCTTGAACTGGGTGCGCACTTTCTTGTCGGCGATGATGTCGTCGGCGCCGTAAACCTCGCGGGCGACGGTGCGCACCTTGTCCCAGAGCGGCACATCGTCACCGTATAGCGGCTTGAAGCGGGACTGGCTGTTGGCGATGGTGTCGACGACGGTCCTCGCCATATCCTCGGCGCCGGCGCCGCCGCTCGCCCAATGGTCGCTCTCCACGGCCTCGGCGCCGAGCGCCCGGCAACGCTCCAGCACCAGGCCGCGCTCGGCCTCGCTATCGGCGGAGAAGCGGTTGAGCGCGACGACCACGGGGACGCCGAATTTTTCGATGTTGGCGAGATGGCGTTCGAGATTGGCCATGCCCTCCTCAAGCGCCGCAAGGTTCTCTTCGCCAAGCTCAGACTTGGCGACGCCGCCATGCATCTTGAGGGCGCGGATGGTCGCCACCAGGACGACGCAATCGGGCGCCAGGCCGGCCTTGCGGCATTTGATATCGAAAAATTTCTCGGCCCCGAGATCGGCGCCGAAGCCGGCTTCGGTGATCACATAATCGGAAATTTTCAGCGCCGTCCGCGTCGCCAATACCGAATTGCAGCCATGCGCGATATTGGCGAACGGCCCGCCATGCACGAGCGCCGGATTGTTCTCCAGCGTCTGCACCAGATTGGGCGCCAGCGCGTCCTTGAGGAGCGTCGTCATGGCGCCCTCGGCGTTGACCTCGCGAGCCCGCACCGGCGTGCGGTCGCGCTTGTAGCCGACCACGATATTGCCGAGCCGGGTGCGCAAATCCTCCAGATCGCGGGCGAGGCAGAAGATCGCCATGACCTCGGAGGCGACCGTGATATCGAAACCATCCTCGCGCGGGAAGCCGTTGGCGACGCCGCCCAGCGACGAGACGATGGAGCGCAGCGCGCGGTCGTTCATGTCGACGACGCGCCGCCAGCTCACACGCCTGGGGTCGATCTCGGCGCTGTTGCCCCAATAGATATGGTTGTCGACCATCGCGGCGAGCAGATTGTTGGCGGCGCCGATGGCATGGAAATCGCCGGTGAAATGGAGGTTGATTTCCTCCATCGGCACGACCTGCGCATAGCCGCCGCCGGCGGCGCCGCCCTTGAGGCCGAAACAGGGGCCGAGGCTGGGCTCGCGCAGACAGATCAGCGCCTTCTTGCCGATGCGGTTGAGGCCGTCGCCGAGGCCGACGGTGGTGGTGGTCTTGCCCTCGCCGGCCGGGGTCGGCGAAATGGCGGTGACCAGGATCAGCTTGCTGTCCGATTTTTCCGGCAGGGTGGAAATATAGTCGAGAGAGATTTTCGCCTTGTCATGGCCGTAGGGAACGAGATGTTCGGGCGCGATGCCGAGGCGCTCGAAGCCGATATCGAGGATCGGCCGTTTGTCGGCGACGCGGGCGATTTCGATATCGCTCTTGGGCTGTGCATGTTGTGAACTCGACGCCATCTTTCTTTCCTTCCAACTAATTCAATTCTTGCAACGCCGCGAGACCGACCGGCTTGCCGCCGAACTCGGCCATCGCATCCAAAAGCGCGCGCCACAGATAAACCGCCGAAGCGATATCGCTGAGCAGGTCGAATTGCGGAACCTCTCCGGTATCGGCGCGGATGATAATGGCGTTGAGGCGCGCCACGTTCGTCTGCGCGACGCTGTGGGTTGCGAAGCTCTCCGGCCTCAAGTCAACCGCACAAATCTTGGCGAACAGCGCCGGCACATGGCTGCCGCTCAGCGCCAGCCAGAAATTGGTCTCGGCGCGCGGCACCTGGAAGCAGCCATCTGCCTCTTGCATAGACCAGGCGCTGTCGGCCTTTTCGATGAGCGGCCCGTGACCCCGATAATTCCCCAGCAACAACGCTTCGCCGGGCGCCAGGCGGGCGATGCGTGTGCCGTCGGCCTGCGGCGTCACGATGTTGCTCGCCTCGGACATTTCCGCGCCCTGGGCCTTCAGCCAGGCGGACATGTTCCAACCCTTGAAGCCGGTTCGCGGCAGGGCCGAGAGATCGCAGAGACCAAGGCTTCGCGCCTGCGCCGCCTCGGCTTCGGCGTCGGCGCCGTAGCTCATGGCCGCGGCGGCACCGTTAAGCTCGTCGAAAACGGCGCCCGCGCTTTCCAGTTCGCGGTAGAGAAAACTGCGTCTCGTACGGTCCTTGGGAGCCAGCGTCATGCCTACATCTCCTGGCGCGCGCCGTCGGCGTCGTAGAATGGCAGCTTGACCGTCTTGGCGCGCACCATCGCGCCGCCATCGATCTTGATCTCGAATTCCGTGCCGGGCTCGGCCTGATCGGGCGCCACATAGGCGAGCCCGATCACCTTGCCCAGCGTCGGCGAGCGCGTGATCGAGGTCACCCGGCCGGTGATGGCGCCACCGCGGATGACGAGGTGGCACTCCTTCGGCCTGGGCGCGTCGCTATCGCTGATCTCGAAGCCGACCAATTTGCGGGTGAGGCCGCCAGCCTCCTGGATCGAGACCGAGCGCATGCCGACATAATAGGGCTTCTTGCGGGAGATGGCCCAGGCCATATCGGCTTCATGCGGGGTGGTCAGCCCGTCGGTATCCTGGCTGATGATGATGTGGCCCTTCTCGAGGCGAAGCAGGCGCTGCGCCTCGACGCCGAAGGGCCGGATGCCGGCATCCGCGCCGGCCTCCATCAGCGCGTCCCACAGCGCCTCGCCCTGGCTCGCCGGCACATGCAGCTCGTAGCCGAGCTCGCCGACGAAACCGACGCGGAGAAAGAGCGCCGGAATGCCGGCGACATGGCCGCGCCTGACGCCCATATAGGGAAACGCCTCGGGCGACAGATCGACATCGTCGCACAGCTTTTGCACCACCTCGCGGCAGTTGGGGCCGGCGATATTGGCCCCGGCATAGGACGCCGAGACATGGGTGACATCGACCTTTAGGCGCCACTGCGCGTTGTACCACAGCATGGTGCGATAGACGCCGTCGACGCCCGAGGTGGTGGCGGTGACGTAAAAATGATCGTCGTGCAGGCGGCACGCCACGCCGTCATCGACGATGACGCCGGCGGCGTCGGTCATCAGCACATAGCGGGCGCGGCCGACCGGCTGCTTGAGATAGGCGAAGGTGTACATGCGGTTGAGGAATTCGCCGGCGTCGGGGCCGCGCACCTCGAGCCCGCCGAGGGTCGAGACATCGATGATGCCGACATTGTCGCGCACGTTCATCGCCTCGGCGGCGATGTTTTCCTCGCGCGCGCGCGCCTCGCCGTAATATTCGGGCCGCATCCAGGCGCCGGCCGGCATCATCCTGGCGCCGCGCTCGAGATGGCGGAAATGCATCGCCGTATAGCGCACCGGCTCGAAGCTGCGCCCGGCCAGATGGCCCATGGTCAACGGGCCGATCGGCGGGCGCGAGGTGGTCGAGCCGGTCTCGTCTAGACGCGCGCCGGTGCGCCGCGCCGCCAGGCGGATCGCCGGCAGAGTGGCGTGGCGGCCCTGCGACGGCCCCATGCCGTTGGTGGTGAAGCGCTTCAGCAGTTGGATATGCCGGTAGCCTTCCGCGAGCGCGTTTTCGATATCGTGAACCTGCAAATCCTCGTCGAAATCGACGAAATCCTTGCCCCTGGAATGGCCGATGATCGGCCAGGCGGAAGCGTCGGCTTCCGCTACTCGAGGCGGCTCACTTGTCGCCGCGACGGAAAAGCCGGCTTCATCCGCCGCGCGGCGCCCGGCGGCGACGCCGTCGCCGAGTACGTTTTCCAGCATATTCGTGCCGGCCACCGATCCGGCGGCGGCGAGTTGCGCCGGCAGATCGTGCACACTGAAGGCGCCGCTGTCATCGGCGAGGCTGACGCGCCCGCCGGCCTGATGCAGAAGCGCCGCCGCCGGCGCATAGCAGCCGGCCATGGCGATCATGTCGCAGGCGAAGCTGTCATAACGCCGGGCCGCTTTCTCGGCGCCTTCGAGACGGGCGATTTTCACCGCCCGCACGCCGCCACCGCCCGAAGTCGGCACCGCCTCGCGTAGCGTCGCGCCGGCGACGATCGGCACATGGCGGCGCATCAGCGCGGCGCTCATATCGTCTTCCGGCGGGTCGGCGCGCACATCGACGACGCAGGCGACCTCGATCCCGGCATCCAGGAGATCGAGTGCCGCGCCATAACCGTCGCGGTTGGCCGTCGCCACCACGGCGCGGTTGCCGGGCTTGACGCCATAGAGGCGAATCAGGCGCTGCGCCGCCGAGCCGAGCATGATTCCGGGCAGGTCGTTATTGTGGAAAATAAGCGGCTGCTCGTAACAGCCGGTCGCCACCACCAGCGCCCCGGCGCGCAGTTTGTAAAGGCGGTTTCCCTTGACCAGGCTCAGCCAGTTATCGGCGTACCAGCCGGTGCACATGGTGTCCGTCATCACCCGGATACGGTCCTCGGCGGCTATTTTGGCGGCGAGTTCGGCGTGTGTGGCCTCGGCCAATTCGCCGGCGCCGTCGAAGCGGGCATAGGCCAGCGCGCCGCCGATCTCGGCGTTCTCATCGACCAGCAGCACTTTTGCTCCGGCTTGTGCGGCCCTCAACGCCGCCGCCATGCCGGCCGGCCCGGCGCCGATCACGGTGACGTCGGAAAACAGATATTGCTTGTCGTAATAGCCGTGCGGCGTGTTGAGGTCGACCGTGCCCAGCCCGGCGATGCGGCGGATCAATTTGGCCCATAGCGGCCACGCCCAGCGCGGCTTGTAAAACGCCTTGTAATAAAACCCGACCGGCATGAAGCGGGAGAAATGGCGCAAGTGCGCGAGCCGGTCATTCTCCAGCGAGCCCCAATAATTCTGCGCCGTGACGTCGAGGCCGGCCTCGATCGCCACGCGGTCGGCGAGGCGGTTGGGCTGCTGGCCGATCTGCACCAGGGTGTTGGAATCCTGCCCGCACATGGAAAGCACGCCGCGTGGGCGGTGATATTTGAACGAGCGCGACAGCGTCGTGACGCCGTTGGCGAGGAGCGCGCTGGCGATGGTATCGCCGCGATAGCCGCTCACCTGTGCGCCCTCGAAGCGGAACGAGACCGATTCCGAGCGGTCGATATCGCTGCCGAAGGGTGCGCCCAGCCGTTCCATCGTCACGCCTCTTTCGGCGGCTCGGGGCGCGTGAACTCGATGCGCTCCTTGAAGACTTCGCCGGCATCATAGGTGCGGATGATTTCGTCCTTGACGGTATCGCGCTCGGCGATGAACCAGTAGGCGGTGGCGGTATGGCACCACCATTCGCGCACCATGCCGGCCTTGTTTTCTTCCATGAAGACGAACTCGGCCCACTCGGCGTCGCTGCAGCGGTTGGGGTCGGGCTCGGCCACCACTTCGCCGCCATGAGTGAATTCCTGGATGTTGCGCCAGCCATTGAGCGGGCAGTGCATCAGTTTCATGTCATGCCCTCACCACGCATCGTCAATGCCCCACCGAGGCGGCGCCTTTTTCGCCGACCAGGTCGAAATTCTCGAAGCGCGAAAGGCGGAACGGCGCGATCAGTGCGGGCACGCGCCCGGTCGCCAGCATCTCCGCCATGCGCTTGCCGCAGACCGGGGTCGCCTTGAAGCCCCAGGTGCCCCAGCCGGCGTCGATATAGTAATTCTCGACGCCGGTCTCGCCCATGATGGGGGCGAAATCGGGCGTCATGTCGGTCATCCCGGCCCATTGCCGCATCACCTGCACCTCCGAGAGATGGGGCAGCAGTTCGAGAACATGGCTCATCAGGCCCTCGATGAAATCGAGCGACGAGGAGGTCTGGTAGCGCGGGTAGGGATCGGTCGAGCCGCCCATGACGAACTCGCCGCGGTCGCTCTGCGAGATATAGACGTGCAGGCTGCCCGAGACGATGATCGCATCGAGCGAGGGCTTGTGCGGCTGCGACACGCAGGCCTGCAGCGGAATGGTGCGGATCGGCAGCTTGACGCCGGCCATGCGGGCGATCTCGCTGCTGGCGCCGGCGACCGCCTGCACCGCCTTGCCGCACGCCACGCGGCCGCGGTCGGTGACCACGCCGCTGACCCGTCCGTCGGTGACTTCGATATCGGTAACTGTGGTGTCCTGATGAATCTCGACGCCCAATTCGGCGGCGCGCCCGGCATAGCCCCAGGCCACCGCGTCGTGGCGCGCCACGGCGCCGGGCGGATGATAGAGCGCGCCGAGGATGGGATAGGCGGCCTCTTCGGAGAGATTGAGTTCGGGGATGAGGCGCGCCAGATCGTCGCGATAGACCAGTTCGGAATCGACGCCGAGATGCTTGTTCACCTCGGCCCGCCAGCGCGAGGTGCGCATCGCCGAATCGGTATGCGCCAGGGTGAAGTGGCCGCGCTCGGAATAGAGGATGTTGTAATCGAGCTCGCGGCTCAGTTGGCGGTAGAGGGAAACCGATTCCTCATAAAAGGCGACGCCTTCCGGGGTCAGATAGTTGGAGCGGATGATCGCCGTATTGCGCCCGGTATTGCCGCCGCCGATATAGCCCTTCTCGAACACCGCGACATTGCGAATGCCGTGATAGCGCGCCAGGTGATAGGCAGTCGCCAAACCATGCCCGCCGCCGCCGATGATGACCACGTCGTAGCTCGGTTTAAGCTCCGGGCGGGCCAACAGGAAGCGCTTCGCCGGATGGCCGGACGAGAGCGCGTATTTGATCAATCCAAAAGGCATGGATACGATATTTCCGGCGGCGGGAAGGCGTGCTTCCTCAGAATTTACGGTAAGCCTTGTTGAGGTCGATCATCGGGTGGCGCGGCGACATTTGAAACTTGATCAGCAATTCACGCGCGATCATATCGCGTTCCTGCTGATTGTCAGGTAATTCCAGACCCTCGGGAACCGAAACCCAGCCATTGATGTTGCGGTCGAACACCGCCGGGCGGCCCTCTTCATAGCCGAGATGGATATCCTCAAGCCAGTTGAGGTCGCTCCAGCCCATGGTTTCCATATAGTTTTTCAGGAACGGCGTGAGCAGCGAATAGTCGGGCAGCAGATTGACATCGTAGCGATAGCCGATGTGCTGGCCGATTTCCTTTTCGCGCTCGGAATCGAGGCCGCTCTTGTTGATGAAATAATCGACGTCCTGCTTGTTGTCGCTCATGGCCGCCTCCTAATACCTGGTCATGTCGGGCTGGCCGACGGTGTATTGCGAACCGGCGAGCGGCACCATCGCCAAGGCGGAAGCCTCCATGGTGAGCGCCGCCAAATCTTCCGGCTCGAGGGAATGGATATCCGTCTTGCCGCAGGCGCGCGCCATCATCTGGCATTCGAGCGTCAGCGTGTGGAGGAAGTTATAGACCCGCTCCGCCGCCTCGTCGGGGTCGAGGCGCTTGCGCAATTCCGGGTCCTGCGTCGCCACGCCGACCGGGCAGCGCCCGGTATGGCAGTGATAGCAATAGCCCGCCTCGACGCCGATCTCATTCTCGTAATCGGATTCGGGAATATCCTTGTTGCAATTGAGCGCCATCATCGCCGAATGGCCGATCGCCACGGCGTCGGCGCCGAGCGCGATGGCCTTGGCGACGTCGGTGCCGTTGCGGATGCCGCCGGCATAGATCAGCGTGATCTTGCCCGACATGTCGACATCGTCGAGCGCCTTCCTGGCCTGGCGGATGGCGGCGATGCCGGGCACGCCGGTCTCCTCGGTGGCGAGATGCGGCCCGGCGCCGGTCGAGCCTTCCATGCCGTCCATATAGATGCTGTCCGGGTTGGTCTTGGCGGCCATGCGCACATCGTCATAGACGCGCGCCGCACCGAGCTTAAGCTGGATCGGTATCTCGCCATTGGTGGCCTCGCGGATTTCCTCGATCTTGAGAGCGAGGTCATCCGGGCCCAGCCAATCGGGATGGCGCGCCGGCGAGCGCTGGTCGATGCCGGCCGGCAGCGAGCGCATCTCGGCCACCTGGTCGGTCACCTTCTGGCCCATCAG
>CAJXFT010000104.1 GCA_913053235.1 uncultured Alphaproteobacteria bacterium | reverse complement strand
GGTAGTGATGATCTACAATCTGCTCCGAACTGAAGGTTATCTGGGAAATGTCGGTTTCAATGAGGGCGAAATGCTGCAACGGCACGCCCTTGGGCAGCGCGGTGGAGCCGGAGGTGTAGAGCAGGCAGGCGATATCCTCGGCCTCGACCGCCGCCTGGGCGGCATCGATGGCGCTGTCCGGCACATCGGCACCGAGGCGCCACAATTCATCGAACGAATCCATGCCTTGTGGCGGTGCGCCGTCAGTGAGGCAGTATATCCGCTCGAAGCGGCTCAAATCATATTCCTCGGCGCGCGCTTCTTCGATCAGCGTGGCGTAATCACGCCTTAGGAACCCGGCCGACATGAGCAGCATCCGGCATTCCGAATGGCTCAACTGATAGGCCAGCTCGCGCGCCGTCGCCCAGGTGTTGGCCGCCACCATGACGCCGCCGAGCGCCATGATGGCGAAATTGGCGATCAGCCATTCGGGGCGGTTGCCCATCAGAATGGCGACCTTGTCGCCGCGCCCGATCCCGGCGGCGTGCAGGCCCTTGGCGAGCGCGCGGGTGCGGGCGCGGAACTCGGCCCAGTCATAGCGCTCGGTGCCGCCGACCAGGGCTTCGCGCTCGGGGTGGCGCGCCGCCATTTCGTCGATCAGCGCCATCGCCGTCTTGGCTTCCGGCATCGCCATGTTGGGCGCGCTCATACCGTGGCGACCGGGGTTGCCGGCGAGCCCACGGCGCCCGGCATGCGCAAGGGCGGCGCGGTGAGAAGGAAACGGGAGCGACCGCTCTCACGCAGCCAGCCGGCGAGATTGCTGAGATACCATAGCTCGCCCAACGGCACGCCGATCTTGAACAGGCAATGCTCGTGCAGCGGCAGCACCGGGCCGGGCTCGCTCATCTCGCGGGCGACGGAGGAGGATTGCTCGACCGCGACATTGTCCGAGATGAGGGCGGTGAGGCCGCTCTCGCTGATCCAGTCGAGCAGGCGTTTGTCCATGCCGTCGAGCACCGTGCAGACGGCGCCGACGGGCTCGGGCGCGGGCGCTTCCGCGGCGGCGGTGATGCGGTCGGCAAAGCCGGTATGCAGGCAGACGAGATCGCCTCGATTCACCTCGACGCCGTCCTTGTCCATGATCGCCATCAGCTCGGCGTAGCCGACGGCGCGCCGCTCATCGCCGCAATGATGGCGCAGATCGATCATTACGCCGCGCCCCTGAACGCAATTTTCGGCCATGTTCTGGATGCCGAGATTGACCGCGCCGACCGCGCCGTAGAGCGCCTCGCCGGTGTCTTCCGAGACCACCTTGAAGCCGTTGTAATAGACATGTTCGGGCTCGCCGTCGCCATCGGCATCGAACAGCGCGCCGATATGGGCGAAGCTGTCCCACTGCGTCGAATATTGGCTGTGGATCAGCATCGCGTCGTCGCAGAGAAGATCGGTTTGCAGCGGATTGTCGCGTCTGGCCGGGCCGTCGAAGGCGATCTCGCCTTCCCGAATGACAGGCTTCAATTCCGGCGGCAGCTGGCTTGGATTAATCGCATTGCCGCCCGGCAGGGTGAGCGGCAGGCTGAGGCAGAATGTCTTGCCCCGGCGCACTTCCTTTATCGCCTCGAGAACGCGCTCCTCGGTCAACAGATTAAGCCGGCCCAACTGGTCGTCGAGGCCGAAATCGCCCCAGTTCGAGCCCTCGGGCCGTATCTTCCAGCGTTTGCTCATGATGCCTCCCTGGTGCCTCCTTTGACGGGGCGGGCGCGATTATGCCGCAATCTCCGCCATGGTACAGTGCCGCGAGGAGGATATGTCCATGAACGACGTCGTTGTTGCGGCGAATACCGATGACGTGCTCGGCGAGGTGCCGGTGTGGGACGCGGATGCGGGTTGCCTGTGGTGGACCGACGTGTTCCGCCCGGCGCTCCACCGCCTCGACGCGGCGAGCGGCAAAGTGATGAGCTGGACGCCGCCCGATAAGGTGCATTCCTTCGCCCTCCGGAAATCAGGCGGGCTGGTTATCGCCGGGCGCAAAGGCTTCGCGCTCTATGATCCCGAGTCCGGTGTTTATGAACCGCTTCATGATCCGCGTGACGACAGCGAAGGCACGCTGTTAAACGACGGGCGCGCCGACCGCCAGGGCCGCTTCTGGGCCGGCAGCATGGACAAGATGCTGAAACGCCCCTCCGGCCAGCTCTTCCGCCTCGATGCCGACGGCACCAGCCAGGCCGAAGCGGACGGCATCACGCTTTCGAACGGCGTCGCCTTCTCGCCCGACGGCGGCACGCTCTATTACGCCGACAGCCTGCAAAAGATCATTTACGCATATGACCTGGCGGTGGACACCGGCACGCTCTCAAACAAGCGCGTCTTCGCCGAGACCGGCGCGCTGCCCGGCATCCCCGACGGCGCCACGGTGGACAGCGAGGGCTTCCTGTGGAGCGCCCGCTTCGACGGCAGCCGGGTGCTGCGCCATGCGCCTGACGGCAGCGTGGTGGCGGAGATCGCGCTGCCGGTCTCGCGCGTCACCTCCTGCGCGCTCGGCGGCACCGATCTCAAAACCCTCTACATCACCAGCGCCTTCTTCCGCCTGAGCGAAGAACAACGCGCCAAGCAGCCGCTCGCCGGGGCGCTGTTCGCGGTGGAGGTAGAGGTGCCCGGCGTCGTGGAGCCGCGCTATCGCGGGTGAATCAGGTGCGGCGGGTCCCGTCATAGCTTTCGACATTCGGCCAATCGCCGAAAGCGAAGACCCAGAGCCAGATGATATTTACGATCGGAATGAGGAACAGGATATATCCCCAACCGCTCCGCCCGGCCTTACGCAACACCCAGATGGAAGGCAGGTAGGGCAGCGCCAGAAATAGAATGATCAATATCAGTTGCGAAATTCCGAAGCTCATAATGCGCTCTCCTCAATCGAATACTTGGCTGACATCGGCCCGGACGTTGGGCCAGCGCGATACCGCGAGGACGAGCCAGAATAAAAAAATGCCGACCCAGGGAATGACGATGAGAATAATCCACCCCCTGTTGCATCCCGTTCTCGACACGATTCTCCAGCACGGAATACCGACGAGCACCAGGGAAATGATCCAGATAACTATCGATGACATGGATACCTCCGAACGGGTCATTGATCGACATCACGCGGCTTGGATGCCAATTGCTCTTAAAAATCCACTCGACAGCTATATGCAATTATCAGGATGAGAATCTGTTAAGCGGCAGGCGTAAATCTCGGCAGCGTCACTTCTTCGCTGACGTCGTCGAACACGACTTCGACCGCCATGCCGACGGTGATTTTGTCATTGTCGACGCCGATCAGGTTGGCGGTGAGGCGGGGGCCCTCTTCGAGTTCGATTTGCGCCGCGTTGTAGGGCAGGTCGTCGTGGAAGGCGGCGAACCATTCCTTGTGCACCACCGTCCAGGCGCTGACCTGGCCGCGCCCGGATGCCTGGCGCCAGCCGAGATCGTCGGAGAAGCAGAACGGGCAGACCGGGCCCGGCGGCAGATGCACTTTGCCGCAGGCGTGGCATTCGGCGAGCAGTAGTTCGTGGCGGCGGCAAGCCGCCCAAAAGGGCTCGGTGTCGGGCGTGATGCGGGGCAGGGGTTTTTGGCTGATATCCATGTGATTTAGTTCCTGAATACCAGTGAATCGCCCCAGCATGTGCCCCATTGCAGATGCCTGGCGTCGGCGATCTGGCGTTCGCCGCAGGCGCCGCGCAATTGGCTGGAGATCTCATAGACCGAATTCCAGCCGCCGATATGGCCCTCGCAGAGGAGGCCGCCGGATGTGTTCATCGGCAACTCGCCGCCGAGCTCGATGCGCCCGTTCTGCGCCCAGCCGGCGGCCTCGCCGGGGGCGCAAAAGCCGAAGCGTTCGAGCACGAACAGCGGCAGCGGCGAGAAGGCGTCATAGGTATAGAGGCCATCTATGTCCTCGCGCTCGATGCCGGCCATGGAGTAGACGGCGAGGTCGCGCTCATCGGCGCCGGCGCGCTTGCCGGATTGCTGGTTCAGGCCCATTCCACGCGGCGCGAAGATGAACTCCTCGCGCCCGCTCCTCAGACCCTGCATGCCGGAGATATAGACCGGCTTCCGCTTGAGGTCGCGGGCGCGCTCGGCGCTGGTCACCAGGATCACCACGGCGCCGTCGGAGATCAGGCTGCAATCGAACAGGCGCAACGGGTCGACGATCATGCGCTGGCTTTGGTGATCGGCAACGCTGAGCTCGCCCTTGCCGTAGGTATAGGCGTGCGGGTTGCGCTGGGCATGCTTGCGGAAGGCGATCGGCACCGCCGCCAATTGCTCGGGGGTGGCGCCGTAGAGCGCCATGTAGCGCTGATAGGCGAGCGCCGCCCCGGCGGCCGGCGCGGTGAGGCCGTAGGGCGGGCTTTCGCCATGCGTGCCGCCGCCCTCGCGCATGCCCTCCATGTCGCCCGGGCCGCCCAATATGTCGCGCTCGCGGGTGAAGCTGATGGCGGTGACGCAGGCGACCACATCGGCCATGCCCGATATCACCGCCAAGGCCGCATGCTGCAACGTATAGGCAATAAAGCGGCCATGCGTCCACATCTGGTTGACGTAGCGCACATCGAGCCCGTAGGCCTCGGCGATCTGGTCGTAATCGAGGCCGAGCGGCCAGCCCATATGCAGCGACAAGCCGTCGATATCGGCTCGTTCGAGCCCGCTATCGGCGAGCGCCCCTTTGAGGGCGATGGCGCCGAGGCCAAGCTGGCTCTCGGGCAGAAAGCGGCCGAATTGGCTGCGTCCGATGCCGACGATGGCGGCCTTGTCGCGGACGATGTCGTTCATGGCACCTCGTCCGCGAAGGATTTGAGCACGGCGAGCGCTTCGTCGATATCCGCCGCCGTGTGATCGGCGGAAATCTGGAAGCGGATTTCCTCGTCGCCCTTCGGCACCACGGGGAAGTTGAGGCCGGTGGCGAGAATGAGGTTGGTGCGGAGATAGGCCACCAGGGCCGTCGTCCGCGCGGTATCGCGCACCATCAGGGGCACCACCGGATGGCCGCCGGGGATGGTCTCGAAGCCGAGCCCGACCAGGCCGGCCTCGAAGCGCGCCGTCATGGCGCGGAGATGGGCGAGGCGGGCGCGCCCGATTTCCGAATCGACGATCTCCACCGCCTGCATCGCCGCCGCCGCCTCGCCCGGCGTGATCGGGTTGGAATAGATATAGAAGGGCGAGGTCTCGCGCAGGTAATCGATCACCGTCGCGCTCGCCGTGACATAGCCGCCATTGACGCCGAACGCCTTGCCGAGCGTGGCGATCAGCACGTCGGCCGGGGGCGCGGCGCAATATTCCTCGGTGCCGCGGCCGCTGTCGCCGAAAGCGCCGACGCCGTGCGAATCATCCACCGCGATGATGACGTTCTCGGCATAGGCCGAATCATGCTTTTCGGCCAGCGCCATGATCTCGTCGAGCGGCGCATGGTCGCCGCGCATGCTGAAGATGCCGTCGGTGACGACCAGCGCGCGGCGGCAAGTTTCGGCGCATTCGCTTAGGATGCGGTCGAGCTCGGCGAGATCGAGATGCGCGTAGACGCGCTTTTCCCTGGGCCGCGCCAGGCGGATGGCGTTGATGATGCAGTTGTGATTGAGCGCGTCGCTGATGACCACGGTCTCACCGTCGATCAATTGCGGCAGCACGCCCATGACGGGGGCGTAGGCGGAGCTGAAGATCATCGCCGCCTGACGCCCGTGAAAGTGCGCGAGGCGCTGCTCGAGCGCGGTGTGCGCGCTCCAGGTGCCGCTGATGAAGCGCACCGCGCCGGGCCCGGCGCCGACGGCTTGCACCGCTGCCTCCTCGGCGCCCTGGACTTCCGAGTTGAGCGACATGCCGAGATAGCTGTTGGAATTCATGCGCAGATATGGCCGCTCGCCATCGCCGGCGAGCAGATAGCGCGGCCCCTTGCCGCCTTCGGGCGCCTGGACGCCGCAAAAGACCGTCTCGGCGCCCTTGGCGCGGCCCGTCGATTCGAGCTCGCTGAGATGCGCCGCCAATATCTCTTCCATGCGCTCGCTGGGCATCATCGCCTCCCTTGTCAGGCGCGCCGCGCCGGGGTTTTCAGCTTGGCGCCGAGCTTGGCCAGCATGTCCGCGGTCATCGCCGCCAGATCGTAATGCGGGTTCCAGTCCCATTCGCGCCGCGCGGCGCTGTCGTCGACCGAGTGCGGCCAGGATTCGGAGATCGCCTGGCGCACCGGGTCGACCTCATAATCGATGGCGAAATCGGCGATGGATTTGCGGATTTCGCCGGCCAGTTCGTCGGGCGTGAAATTCATCGCCGTGACGTTGAAGGCGTTGCGGTGCTTGAGCCGCGCCGGCGCCGCTTCCATGAGCTGGATGATGCCGTCGATGGCGTCGGGCATATACATCATGTCGAGCCGCGTATCGGGGCTAAGGAAGCAGGTGTAATGGCTGTAGCGCACCGCCTGATAGAAGATATCGACGGCGTAATCGGTGGTGCCGCCGCCGGGCTGGGCGCTGTGCGAGATCAAGCCGGGCAGGCGCAGGCCGCGCACATCGAGGCCGAAGCGCTCGAAATAATAATCGCACAGCAATTCGCCGGCGACCTTGGTGACGCCATACATGCTGGTCGGCCGCTGAATGGTGGTTTGCGGGGTGCCATCGCGCGGCGTCGAGGGTCCGAAGGCGCCGATCGAGCTCGGGCAGAACACCGCCGCGCCGTTCTGGCGCGCCACTTCGAGAACGTTATAGAGCCCGCCCAGATTGATCGACCAGGCGATCTGCGGGCGCTCCTCGGCGACCGCCGAGAGCAGCGCCGCCATATGATAGACGGCGCCGATGTCATGGCGCCGCACGACGTCCTGGATGGCCAGCGGCTGGGTGCAATCGACCTGCTCGAACAGGCCCTCATAGGCGCCGGCGGCGGGGATGCGGATGTCCGAGGCGACCACCTGATTCTCGCCATAGCGATGGCGCAGCGCCGGAACCAGCTCGGAACCGATCTGGCCGAGCGCCCCGGTGACGAGAATTTTTCTGCCCTTGCCGCCATCCATCCTCCCTGCCTAGCCGGAATCGGGGAAATTCACAATGAATTAGCCCCTATTGACGGAATTCGTTAACCAAACCGCGCTAGCCTAGGCATGAGCGTTGCCATGCGGCGCCAATGAGCGGGAGAATTCGGCTTTTGAAATGGGGCAGTCTGGATAGCTTCCTGGTCCAGGATAAGTTCTGGCAGGACAAGATGGGCAAACCCATCGCCAACAGGGATTTCATGTTGGCGCTGTTGACCTATGGCACGCTCGATTCCTATCGTTTCTATTATCTCGACGAAGAGGATATGGCATTCGGGCGCGCCGGCCTGGAAGACAACCTGCCCATCGAAAACTTGGCGCGTGTCGCCCTGGCGACGCAATCCGAGTTGGCGGCGGACGCCGAAGCCGGTGACATCGATATCCTGCATCAGGGCGATTTCACTTTTCACGCGCCCTATCTGATGGAATACCGCGCCGGGGCTGGGCTGGCGCGGCCGTTCGGCATATCCGGCATCACCCATTCCCTCGACGGCGTCAAAATCCAGTCGCGCCTGATCGACATGCTGCTGGCCGGCCCGCGCCCCTATGACAACATCGTTTGCACCAGCGCCTGCGCCCGGCAAATGCTGACGGCCGCCTTCGCCGCCATCGCCGAGAACTTCAAGGAACGCTTCGCCGCGGCGCTGCCCGAGCCGCCCGAACTGGTGCATATCCCGCTCGCCATCTCGGACGCGTTCGCGGAGATGCCGGAGCGCGGCCAATGCCGCGCCGCCCTCGGGCTCGGCGAGGCGGAATTTGTGCTGCTTTGCCTCGGGCGCTTTTCGGCGCGCCGTAAGATGGATCTGGCGCCGATGCTGGAATGCCTGCAATATCTCAAGGCGCGCGGCGACCTGCAGCCCTTCACCCTCATCCTCGCCGGCGGCGGCTCGGAGAGCGAAATCGCCCTGACCCGCGATATCGTCGAGACGCTGGGGCTTTCCTCTTGCGTCCGCATCGAGGCCAACCACAGTTTCGCACGCAAGCGCGAACTCTACGGCGCCGCCGATATCTTCGTTTCGCTGGTCGATAATTATCAGGAAACCTTCGGCCTGACGGTGGTCGAGGCGATGGCGCACGGCCTGCCCGCCATCGTCTCCGAATTCAACGGCTATGCCGAACTGGTGCGCGAGGGCGAAACCGGATTCCGCGTCCCGACCTATGCCAGCGCCGGCGAGGAGCCCTGGCAGGCGCTCGCCGGGGTGCTCGATCCGTCGCTTCTCGGCTTCTATCGCGGCCAAAAGGTGGCCTTCGATTTCAAGCGCTTTGCCGAGACGCTGGGCGCGCTGGCCGGCAATCAGGGGCTGTGCCGCGAGATGGGCAACAAAGCCAAGGCACTGAGCGCGGACTATCTGTGGTCAAGCATCATCCCGCGCTACGAGGATATGTGGCAGGCCCAGCATGAAACGGCGCTGGCCTGCAATGGCAATGTGGCGTGCAACAGCGCGCCGCCGCTGCTGGTGCCCGACCATCGGCGCGTCTTCGGCCATTACCCATCGCGTTTCCTCGACGGCCAGACCCGGGTGCGGGTGAGCGATTATTGCCGCGCCCGGGCGGCCGAGAACTTCAAGCCGGTGATGTATGCCGCGCATGGCGGGCGCATCCGTTTCGCCGTCATGCAGGCGCTGATGTCGCGCCTCGCCGGCGCTTCTCCGGACAATGCGCCGGCACTCGGCGCCGTGGTCGCGGAAATCGCCAGCGCCGGCAATCTGGCGCCCGAGCTGGTGATGCATAATTTCGATTTCCTCCTCAAACACGGCTATATCGAAATCGCAGACTCGGTCTGAGCGGCACGGGCTGAGCGCTTGTTCGACGCGCTTGCACCGGGCGGGCTGGCCGCGCAGTATTGCGCCTCACCGGAGAATGGGGCGTTATGTCGGAGACAGCACAAAACCAAAGCACAAAAGGCCGGGCCGGCGACGGCGCGCGCATGGCGATCCTCTCCAACCGGCTCGAGGCGATCGCGCGGCGCATGCAGAACACGCTGTTCCGCACCGGGCGCTCGGGCGTCCTCAACACGGCGCATGATTTTTCCTGCGTCATCCTGACCGCCGATTGCCGCCTGCTGTCGGCGGCCGAGAGCCTGCCGATTCACATCATGATCGGCCCCGACATCATGGCCCGCGAGGTGAAATCGCACCATCCCGTGCTCAAGCGCGGCGACGCCTTCCTGCACAACTCGCCCTATCACGGCAATTCCCATCCCGCCGATCACTGCACCATCGTGCCGGTGATCGACGACGAGGGCGTGCACCGCCTGACCGTGCTGGCCAAGGCGCATCAGGCCGATTGCGGCAATTCCGAGCCGACCACCTATATGGGCCATGCGCGCGACGTCTATGAAGAGGGCGCGCTGATCTTCCCCGCCGTCAAGGTGCAGGAGGATTACCAGGACATCGAGGATATCATCCGCATGTGCCGCCTGCGCATCCGCGTGCCGGACCAGTGGTGGGGCGATTATCTGGCGGCGCTGGGTGCTGCGCGCATCGGCGAGCGCGAGCTGTTGAAACTCGGCGCCGATATCGGCTGGGACGAACTCGAGGACTATGTCGAGAACTGGTTCGATTATTCCGAACAGCGCATGATCAGCGCCGTCGGCCGCCTGCCGAGCGGCACCGTCAGCGCGACCTCGGCGCATGACCCCTATCCCGGCGTGCCGGACGGCATCCCGACCAAGGTGACGCTCAAGGTCGATTCGCAAGCCGGGCGCATCCAGGTCGATCTCAGAGACAATCCGGACTGCCAGCCCTGCGGCCTCAATCTTTCCGAGGCGTGCTCGATCACCGCCGCCATGGTCGGCATATTCAACGGCATCAACGATCATACCGTGCCGCCCAACGCCGGCAGCTTCCGCCGTGTCGAGGTGCTGCTGCGCGAGAATTGCGTCACCGGCATCCCGCGCCATCCGCACAGCTGCTCGGTGGCGACCACCAATCTCGCCGACCGCGTCTCCAACCCGACCCAGCGCGCCCTGGCCGAGTTGGCCGAGGGCTTCGGCATGGCCGATACCGGGCCGATCATCCCGCCCACCTGCGGCGTCATTTCGGGGCGCGATCCGCGCCACGGCAACGAGCTCTACGTCAATCAGCTAATCCTCGGCGTCACCGGTGGCGCCGGCGCGCCCGAGGCCGATGCCTGGATGCCGATCGTCCATGTCGGCAATGCCGGCATGTGCCGCCAGGACAGCATCGAGGTCGACGAGCTTTCGCATCCCCTGCATGTGCCGTGCCGGCGCCTGCTGGCCGATACCGAAGGCGCCGGCACATTCCGCGGCGCGCCCAGCATCGAGGTCGAGTTCGGCCCCGCCGACGACAACAGCATGCGCGTGCTTTACGTCGCCGACGGCACCATCAATCCGGCGGCGGGCGCGCGCGGCGGGTTGCCCGGCGGCCCGATTAAGATCTTCAAACGCGGCGGCAACGGCGAAGTCACGGCGCAGGCCGCCTACGGCGATGTCGAGTTGATGGCGGGCGAGACCATCATTTCGATTTCCTCCGGCGGCGGCGGCTACGGCCCGCCGGCGGCGCGCGACGCCGAGCGCGTCAAGCAGGATCTCGACGAGGGCTGGATCACACGCGAGCGCGCCGAAGCGGTGTACGGCCTGGCTCTCGACAGTGCCGGCGAAGTCGATATGACGGCCACCGAGGCGCGGCGGCGGGATATTCAGGCGGCTTCGGGCGCCTCATAGTAGGTTGGCGGGGGCGCAGTTTTCGAGGGCGGCCCAGACGAAGCGGGCGAGCGGCTTCAAGGGCACCGGCTTTTCCAGCACCGCAAAGACATTGAGCTCGGCCTTGTTGGCGAGGTGAACGCTATCGCCGAAACCGGACATCAGAATAATCTTGGGCCGCCACGGCAGATCGATCATCAGCTTGGCTGCCGTCAGGCCGTCCATTGCCGGCATTTCAATATCCAGAAGAACCACCGAGGGCTGCACGCGCATGGCTTCGCTGAGCGCCATTTCGCCGTCGCCCGCTTGCACCGTCCGGATGCCTTCCAAACCGAAGAATTTCACGATCGTCGCCCGCAAGGAGGCGTTGTCATCGGCGATCAGGACGATATCCTTGCCAGCGGGAGACTGTGTTGCCATGAAACCTTACCGCAAATTTGGCCGCGAACCCGAAATTCGAGCCCGTCCAATAGCAATGGCCGGGCGTGTCAAAATACGCCATGTTTATGCCGAAAGTATGAATCAATGACCGGAAAAACATTTATCGTAAGCGGCGCCACCGACGGCATTGGCCGCGTCACGGCGATGGAACTGGCGCGAACCGGCGGCCAGGTGATCCTCATCGGCCGCGACCGCGCCAAGGCCGAGCGCGTCACCGACGCCATCAAGCGCGCCAGCGGAAACCAGCAGATCGATTTCGAACTCGCCGATTTGTCCTCGCAGGCCGACATCCGCGCCCTGGCCGCCCGCCTGAACGAGCGCTTGGCGCATGCCGATGTACTGGTCAACAATGTCGGCGCCTGGATCAACCAACGGCGCCTCAGCGTCGACGGCATCGAGATGACCCTGGCGCTCAACCATCTCGGCTATTTTCTTCTCACCGGCCTGCTGCTCGACAAGCTGCGCGGCGCACCCCGGGCGCGCATCGTCAATGTTTCCTCGATGGCCCATCGCGGGCCGCAGATCGATTTCGACGACCCGCAAGGGCAGGAGCGCTACTCGGGTTGGCGCGCCTATCAGGCTTCGAAGCTCGCCAATATCCACTTCACCTACCGCCTCGCCGAGATGCTCGAGGGCTCCAGCGTGACCGTAAATTGCCTGCATCCCGGTTTCGTCGCCAGTAAGTTCGGCCACAACAATCGCGGCTGGCTCAAATGGGCGATGATCCTGGCCCAGCAACTCGGCGCCATCAGCGAAGCCAAGGGCGCGCGCACCAGCGTCCATCTCGCCGCCGCCGAGGCGCTCAACGGCGTCAGCGGAAAATATTTCGACAAATGCCAAATCGCCGATAGCTCCGCCGCGTCGCATGACAAGGACGCAGGCGATCGCCTGTGGCGGCTCAGCGAAGAATTGTGCGGGTTCAGCTATTCGTAATTACGCGGAACAAAATCCTCTCCCAGGGGGGGAGGGGGCCAACTCAGCGCGATAGCGCTAGAGGGAACCCACAAAGATTCATCCAAACGGCACACCCCCCGGAATGCACTTTCTTGCATTCCGGCAAGCGTGACTACGCGCCCGAGTTAATACGAGGTAGCCAAGGGAGCGGATGCGACCGCCCGGCGCTTGAGGGGCCAACAAAAAGAGCGCGGATGCCCCCCGGTGTCGCGAGCGCGCTGCGCACGCTAAGTTTCCCCCTTCTTCCCAACCCCTCTTCCCCTCTGGGAAGAAGGGCTTATTCCGTCGCTATTCAGGCGCTTCGGTCTCCGATGTCGCGGGGCCCTCATCGGCCGCGCCGGTGCGCCGAATGGCGCCGCCGCTCAGCCATCCGACAGCGGGTTTCGGGCGATCGTCTACCGTCAGGTTGAAGACGTCGGGGCGGTTGTAGTGGCCCGTCGAATCGAGCAGCAGCTTGCCCTCGATCGTGGCGCGCAGGTCGATCTCGCCATAGATGATTTCTTCCTTGCCATAGACCGGGCCGGCAACCCATCCTCCGTCCGGGCCGATGATGCCCGAGCCGCCCGGCAAAACATCGGCCTCATCGCCGCCGAGATCGGCGAAATCGCCGAAACCGCATGCCGCCTTGAAGAGCTCGAAATCCTTCGGGATATGATCGCTGTTCATATAGGAGCCGACGCAGAGGACATAGCATTTGCCCTCGAAGGCGTAGTGACGGCTCGCCAGATGGTGCGATTCCGGCACTTCCGGCCAGGCGGCGATATGCACATGTTCGGCTTTGTCATGCATGGCAAAGCGCGTCAACGGCATCCAATGCTCCCAGCAGATCAGGCCGCCGACGCGGCCCATCGGGCCGTCGAAGACATGCAGCGTCGAGCCGTCGCCGTAAGCCCAGACGTTTCGCTCGGTGTAGGTGGGCATCAATTTGCGGTGGACGCCGAGGAATTTCCCCTCCTCGCTGATATAGAACAGCGAATTGTAAAGCGAGCCCGAATCCTCGGACAGCTTTTCGTTGGCGCCCATCACCACGAACGCCTCGGCATCGCGCGCGGCCGCGCATAACCGCTCGAGCTGCGGCGAGCCGATATATAAAGAGTTCTCATGCAAGCGCGCATAGACGCGGTGCGCCGCCGGGTCTTCCCA
>CAJXFT010000103.1 GCA_913053235.1 uncultured Alphaproteobacteria bacterium | reverse complement strand
AATCTCGGGAACCGAGGCGATGTCCTGGGCGCTGTAATCGGCGACGCGCACGCCGACCAACGCCAGGCCGGTGTTGCCGTGGCCATCGCTCCAGCGCAGTTCGAGATCGTCGAATTTGACGTCATAGGCGTAATATAGCTTCTCATTCAGTGATTCGCGCAGGCCCGAGCCCAGGAAGGCGACCGAAACCGGGCCGACCGCGAGCCGCGCCGTGAGCGCCGCCGTGATCAGGATCGCCACGGCCAACACGCCCGCCAATGCCAACAGGAGGTAATTGCGAAACCTGCGTAATATGGTCGAACTGCCTTTGAGCATGACGATCCAGTGCCGCTTGTGAGAGTGTTTGCGAAGTCTAACCCCTTAAAAAAAAGAGGCAAATCAAGAGCCATCACGGCGCGGTGATGGGCCTTCGCGATATTTGGGCTAACCAAAGAGCGGCGCCGAGGCAAATTATAGCAAGGTTCGAGCGCAACCGATTGCCTAAAACCCCTTTGACGCAAATGTGACTGGCAGGAAACTTTTTTTATTGATGTTGGCGACCTCAACTGGGTATTGTTGCGTCGCTAAATTTAGTTTTGCGATTTAGTGTAAAAACTTCAAACAAACACAATGGGAGGCTCATTCGATGAAAATTAGTCGGCGTACTTTCGTGACCGGAACTGTGGCGGCCGCTGCCGGCGTCGCGGCCGGATTTCCGCATATCTACATGAAGGACTTCGGCCAGGCCTGGGGCGCCAAGCCGTGGATCAAGAAAGACGGCAATATCAAGGTCGGCATGCTGTGGTCGCAAACCGGCAATCTGAGCGTGGTGGAAAATGATTCCACGCAAGTGTCGTTGTTTGCGGTGGATATCCTGAACGGCCGCGGCGGTATCGCCGGCAAAGAGATCGAGCCCGTGGTCGTCGATGCCAAGTCGGACATCAAGGTCTACTCGGAGAAGGCAACCCAGCTCATTCTTCGCGACCGCTGCGTCAGCGTTCATGGCTCTTACACCTCGGCCAGCCGCCGCGCGGTGATGCCGATCTTCATGAAGTGGGATCATCTGTATTACTACCCGACCTGCTACGAAGGCCGCGAGTGCATGCAGAACATCATCAACACCGGCCCACTGGCGAACCAGCATTCATTTGATTTGGTCCCATACATGGTTAAGAATTTTGGTCCCAAGGTCTATCTGGTAGGCTCGAACTACATTTGGCCGAAGGAATCCAACAAGAACGTCAAGGTGTGGTTGGAGCGTGCGGGTGGCGAGGTCGTCGGCGAAGACTATATTCCGCTCGGCGGTTCCGAATTCTCTCCGGTGTTCAATAAAGTTCGCCAGCAGGAGCCGGATTGGATCATGTCGACGGTGGTGGGCGATTCAGATATCGCGCTACATCGCCAGTTCCTGCAGGAAGGCTTCAAATCCGACAAAATGCCGATCGCCGCACTCACCACGGGTGAGATCGAAACCGCGGCCATGGGCAATGAAGCGGGCGCAGGGCACTTTCTTTCAGCTCCCTATTTCCAGACCCTGCCGAATCCCGTCAACGAGAAGTTCGTGAACGACTATCTCGGCAGCAAGTATGGCGGCGGCGGCGTGACGCACTACAACATGGAAGAAACCTATCTTGGCATCCTGATTTGGGCCAAGGGCGTTGAGCGTGCGCTCGAACACACTGGGGGCGATTGGGAAGCCATCACACCGCGCATGATTCGCGATGTGAGCGGCAACTGGAATGGCCAGGGACCGGTTGGGTTGTCCGATGAAGAATCTCCGGAAGGCAAAGTTTGGATCGACCCAGATAACTTCAATATTTGGTTAAAACCAAAAATTGGTCAGTGTGGGTCAGACGGTCAGTTCACGATCGTGAAAGAGGCTGACGAGCATGTATTTCCAGATCCATTCTCTATTTATCCGGAGCGTGGTGTCTGTAAGGCCGATGGCCTGCACAAGCCGGACGGCACCGTCCAGAAGGACGTGCTCTAAGAAGGGCGTAGAATCGGGGCGGTGCCGGTGGCGCCGCCCCAATTCGCCGAGTCATCGATTTACTTTGCCAAGAATTGCCCGCGATCACGGGCCGTATCGCTTCCTTACGGCGGCGCTTCGGACTGGACGAGGCAACACAACGTATTGTATTTATTCGCTATACGAAAAAAACGGGTTCAGGCGGGACAATCGCCGACCAAGCTGCGGACAGAATCTCCGCGGCGAAAAAAAGAGAACGCAGACGGGGAGGCAATTTAGGCAATGAGTGTCCATGATTTCTGGACTCCGTTTGCGCTTGAGCCCTTTATCAACGCACTCATTATCGGCTTAAGCCTTGCCAGCATCTGGCTGGTGGCGGCGCTCGGCCTCACCATTATTTACGGCACCATGGGCGTCATCAATATGGCGCATGGCGAGTTCATCATGTTGGGCGCCTATTCGGCGTGGGTCATGCAGTTTTTCATCGGCATACCCTGGCTGCTTTGTTTGCCGCTGTCTTTCTTCATTGTCGGCGGTTTCGGATGGCTGGTCGAACGCGGCCTCATACGACATTTGTACGATCGACCATTGGACACCTTGCTTGCCACATGGGGCGTTTCGCTCGTCCTCGTTCAAAGCGTTCGCCTCATCTTCGGTGGCGAGCCGCAATATATTGATGTCCCGGATGAGCTCTCGACAGTGATGAACTTGGGATTCATCCATATTCCGTGGATGAGAATCTTTATTTTCTTCGTGTCGCTTGGGTTGGTCGCAATGACCCTGGCCATTCTTTTCAAGACCAATATGGGCATTCAAATTCGCGCGGTGATGCAGAACAAGGAGATGGCGGCATCCTTCGGCATCAATTCCAAGCGTGTCTATGGCCTTGCCTTTGCTTTCGGCGCCGGACTCGCGGGCATTTCAGGCGCCATGTTCTCGGGGCTGAAGACTATTTTTCCGGATATGGGACTTGGCTATGTCGTCGAGGCGTTTTTGGTGGTTGTCACCGGCGGCGGAGAAGTTTTAGGTAGCCTCGCTACCGCGGGGATTATGGGCGAGTTGTTCTCTGTGTTCTCCTACTTCACCAACGACACGTTCGGGCGCTTCGTTTTGTTCGTGCTAATCGTCATATTCCTGCGCTTCCGGCCACAGGGCATCTTCACGCCCAGCATGGCCCGGCGCTAAGGCGGGTTTTCGGTGAGGAGTATTTAAGGCGTGCGGCGGGTAAATCTCTATCACGACAAGCGGGCCCAATGGGCCGTCTACGTGGTGTTTTTCGGCATTCTGGCGATCATCCCGCTATCCATGGACGATCCCTTCACCATGAATCAGTATTCGCGCTACGGCGTGTTCGCCATGCTGGCTCTTTCGGTCAGTTTGGTTTGGGGATTTGGTGGAATCTTAAGTCTCGGCCAGGGCATCGCCTTCGGCATGGCCGCCTATGGCATGGGCGCCACCATGCAGATGCAGTACCAGGATCCGGTGAACGATCCGATACCCAGTTTCATGTTGACCAACGAGCTGGAGGTGCTTCCAACCATATGGGAACCGTTTTGGCACACCCATTTAGGCCTGATTTTGGCCATCGGCATCCCGGTATTGTTTTTTGTCATATTCGGGATTCTGATGTTTCAGGCGCGCATTGCCGGCGCGTTCGTGGCCATCATGACGCTCGCCATGTTGGGCGCCTGGTACAATATGGCCTACGACATGCAGCCCTACACCGCGGGCTTCAACGGCATCTCGCCGCCGTCCGCGTTCGTGGCATTCGGTGTCGAGGTCGATCCCTACAGCAATCTGATCTATTGGGTATCGCTCGGCGTGCTGTGCGTTTTGACGCTCGCTACCAAGGCTTTACTGCAAACCAAATTCGGCACCATCGTTCAGGCCATCCGCGACGATCCCGAACGCGCCCGCTTTCTCGGTTACAACGTGGCCTATTATCAAATCGTTCTGTTTGCCCTCGCCGGGCTGATCGCGGCGTTGGCCGGCCTGGTTTGGGTGATGATCACACAATTCGTCTCGCCCACCTCTCTTGATATCTTTTTCAGCATTACCATGGTGATTTGGGCCGCCGTTGGGGGACGAATGTCCCTGTTTGGTGCAATTTTCGGCGCCATGTTCATCAATGCGGCGCAAAGTTATGTCGGTGACGAGTTTCAGGCCACTTGGTTCATCATTCTCGGCGCGGTCTTCATCATTGTGGTTCGCTTCGCGCCCAAGGGATTGGCCGGCCTGTTCGAGTACGTGTTTGGCTTCATTCCCTACCGGGTCAGAGGAACGTCGGGGGCGCGCGGCGATGCGCATTCTGCGAGCGAATAGGGGATCGAAATGGCGGTAATTCTAGATCTTCAGGATGTGACCAAGGCGTATGACGAGTACAAGGTCGTCGACGGATTCAACTTCCAGGTCGAGGAAGGTGAGCTGCGCTGCCTCTTGGGCCCGAACGGCGCCGGCAAGACGACGACGATCGATTTGATCACCGGCCGGCAAAAGGCCACTTCCGGAACGATCATGTTTAAGGGCCGGGATATTACCGGCCAGCGGGAAGACAAAATTGCCAAACAAGGGGTCGGCCGGAAGTTTCAGGTGCCGGCGGTATTCAAGGAACTGACGGTCCGCGAAAATTTCCAGGTGGCGTTCAGCAAGAATACCGATCCGTTCCACAACATGATCCGTCTCGGCCGCAGGGACGGGCGCGAGCGTCTGCGCCAGGTCGTTGAAATTGTCGGGTTGCAGGAGCGCCTTGAAGAACAGGGCGGAAATCTTTCGCACGGCGAAACCCAGTGGCTCGAGATCGGTATGGTGTTGACGCAAAACCCCCAGCTTTTGCTGATGGATGAACCAACCGCCGGTATGACCGAGCAGGAAACGCAACAAACGTCGGAAATTTTCAATCGCCTCAAGGGCGAACATACGCTGGTGGTGGTCGAGCATGACATGGCCTTTGTGCGTGAAATCGCCGATGTCATCACCCTCATGCATTTGGGCAAGACCCTCGCCGAAGGGCCGATGGAGATAGTCGAGAACGACCCGAAAGTGAGAGAGGTTTACCTCGGCACGGAAGGCATTACCGATGCAGCTTAGCCTGGAAGACGTCACGTCGTATTACGGCAAGACGCCCATTCTGCAGAACATCGACCTCGGTGTCGCGGAGGGTCACTGTCTTGCCGTTTTGGGGCGCAACGGCGTCGGCAAGACGACTCTCGTGCGCACCATCATGGGCCTGACGACGCGCATGACGGGCAGGCTGTCGATCGCGGGCGAAGATGCGACCCATAAGGAGACGCATGAGCGCTCCTCCGCCGGCGTCGGATTTATCCCCCAGGGGCGCGGTATCCTGCCCAAGTTTTCAGTGCGCGAGAACATCCTGCTCGGCACCTTTGCGCGCCACGACCAAAAGCGCGCCATTCCGGATATGTGCCTTGAGCTATTTCCATATCTGGCGGAAAATCTGGATAAGCGCGCCGGCCAGCTTTCGGGCGGTCAACAGCAGCAGCTATCGATCGCACGCGCACTGGCGACCGACCCTAAAATCCTGCTTTTGGACGAGCCGACGGAAGGTATACAGCCCAATATCGTGCAGGAGATCGAAGCCACCATCCATCGCCTCAACCAGGAAGTCGGATTAACGCTGGTGTTGACCGAGCAGCATATTAAAATCGCCAGGGAACTGGCCCATGAATTCGTTATCATGGACCGCGGGCGCATTGTGGTGCAGGGGCCGATCGCCGAGTTGACGGATGAACTTGTTGAGGAACATTTGACGATTTAAGGGCCCGGGCAGATCCCGGGCTATTGTCCCGACGGACAAATATTCAAGGAAAGGGAAGTTTTTATGATACGCATCGCTCCGAAAGGAAGTCCCGAAAGAGCACGCATGATCGAGGAGCACCGGGCGTGCATCGATTCGATGAAGGGCGTGGCTGGATGCACGATTCTGCGCTGCAAGACGCCCGGCGATACGACCGAAGTAAGCGGCGGCATTCACGAGGATTTTGAGCTCAACCGCGTGCTGCTGCGAATGCGCGCGCAGCCCGCCGGCAACAAGCTGGTGGTCATTTGCACCAAGGTCGAAAAAGAATGGCGCATCGGTCGCCTGTCCGGGATCCGCGGCGTGCCGCCAAAATTTGTCGGGCGCAAAGTGTATGACAATGAGCAAGATCCGCAGCATGACATCTTTCTGATGCGGCTTGACGAGTTTCCGGAATCGGACGGCTATCCGGAGCATTTCCGCCAGGGCTGGAAGCGCCGCGACGATATGTGGGCAACGACCTAGCCTTTGAGGCAGGCGCAGTATCAAATTAGAAAACAAAGCAGGGTGGGCCGCCAGGCGCGCGCCTTGAAGGGGAGAGCTTACGATGTCATGGATGAGATTGACGGGCTATGCCGATAAGTTCGGTGTGCACCCGGGAGATACAATCAAGTTTTACATCAACTGCGACGGGCCGAAGCAGTATGACGCCAGAATCGTCAAGATGATTCACGGCGATACCAACCCGCGCGGGCCCGGCCTGATCGAACGCGCCGTGAGAAGCCCGGTCACCGGCACTTACAAGGGGCGCAAGCAGGTTATCCATAGCGGCTCCTACGGCTTCGTCGAGGACAAGCCGCAATTTCATCTGAAAAGCTTCACGCTGCAATGCTGGGTATGGCCGACGGCGCCGAAGACCCATCCGAAATATTGGAAGCATGGCGCCCAGGGCCTGGTGACCAAGTGGCACAACAACAAGGGCTACGGCCTCTTCATCAATGAGGATGGTTGCGCCGAACTCAGGATCAACGGCAAGAAGATCACCACTGGCGCGCCCTTGCGCGACCATGCATGGCACTTCCTCGCCGCCTCCTATGACGCGAAGACCGGCAAGGCGACCCTCTATCACGAGCCGCAAATCATCTATGCGCTCGATCCCGAGGTCAAGCCGGTGAGCGCCAAGCTCGCAGCACCGCGCCATGATTCGAGCCCCGTGGTCATCGCCGGCTATACCGGCCAGCACAGCAACGCCGCCACGGCGCGCTCTTCGCTGCCCTCCGGCATCCTCATCTCGGGCATGTATAACGGCAAGATCGACAGCCCGCGCGTGTGCAACCGGGCGCTCAGCCGGGCCGAGATCGAAACCATGAAACTCGGTGCCCAGCGCGGCATGACCGAGCGCCGCAATGCCGGGCCGACGGGCGCTCTGTCGGAGACCATCGTCGCCGCCTGGGATTTTTCTGACGGCATCGACACCGCCGTCGGCAGGGACCACGGGCCCTATCTCTTTGATGCCCAGATCGTCGGCTGCCCGACGCGCGCCATGACCGGCCATAATTTCTCGGGCAATAATTTCGATTGGAAGCATGCGCCGGAGGAATATGGCGCCATCCATTTCCATGACGATGACGTCGATGACGCGCGCTGGGAAGTCGACTTCGAATGGACCGTTCCCAAAGGCTTCGAGAGCGATTCCTACTGCGTCAAGCTGACCAGCAAGGAAGGCGACGAGGATTATATTCCCTTCTTCGTCGTCCCGAGGGTAGGCGAGGAGCAGGCGAAAATCGCTGTCATGATTCCGACCATCAGCTACATGGCCTACGCCAACGAGCATCTCGCCAACAATGCCGGCGGCGCCGAACTGCTGGTCTATCGCGTACCGATCATGCAGCAGCAGAATATGTTCCTCTCCGAGCACCGCGAATATGGCGGCTCGATTTACGACACGCATACCGACGGCAGCGGCCTCTGCCTGTCTTCGCGTCTCCGCCCGATCCTCAGCGTCAGGCCGAAATATGACCATTTCCTGATGCAGTCGCCCTGGCAATATCCGGCCGATCTGCATCTCATCTATTGGTTGGACAAGCTGGGTTACAAATACGACATCATCACCGACGAGGACACCAACTACGACGGTCTGGCGCGGCTGGAAAACTACAATGTCGTCATCACCGGTTCGCATCCCGAGCATAATTCCGGGCCCCAGCTCGACGCGCTTCACGATTACACCCAGCAAGGCGGGCGCCTTATGTATATGGGCGCCGACGGCTTCTATTGGGTGCATTCCTATCACCCGGCCTATGAACATCTCGGGCGCGGCGTCATCACCGAGATGCGGCGTTGCGAATCCGGCATTCGCACCTGGCGCGCAGATCCGGGCGAATATTACCATCAGTCGACCGGCGAGCTCGGCGGCATGTGGCGCTATCGCGGGCGCTATCTGCACTCCGTTGCCGGCACCGGCATGTCGTCCGAAGGCTTCGACATTTCGAGCTATTATTCGCGCACCGAAGAAAGCAACGACCCGCGCATCTCCTGGGCCTTCAAGGGCATCAAATATGACGAGAAGATCGGTAATTTCGGCCTCGTCGGCGGCGGTGCCGCCGGCACCGAGCTCGACATCGTCGATACCATGCTCGGCTCGCCGCCGCACACCCTTGTCGGCGCCACATCGGCCGGCCGCCATACGGAAGCCTATCTGCTGGTGATGGAGGATTTCGGCTTCAACCAGCAGGGCCTGGACGGCACCCAGCATCCGCGCGTGCGCTCCGATATCGCCTATCATGAGACGCCGAACGGCGGCGGATGTTTCGCCTTCAGCTCGATAGCGTTCTGCGGCTCGCTGCCCTGGAACAATGGCGATCCGAAGAAAAACAATATTTCGCGGCTGGTGAAGAACGTGCTCGACCGCTTCGCCAAGGACGGACCGCTGCCGGCGGCGCCGAACAGCTCGTTCAAGCATCGCGGGCGCGCCGATTACGATCCGCCGATGAACAAGAAGCGGAAATAATACCGCCGGACGGGCGTTAAATACCCCGCGTCTTCGCCTCGGGTGAAGGCGTGGGGATGTTTTTTTTAAGGCGGGCGGACGCGCCATGAATGGACATCCCGGGCTGGGCTATTTCGACGAGGGTCTGGATCTCGTCGAGCCGAAGCTGTACGCGGCGGTCAGAAAACCGTTTGGGCGGGCGCAAATCCTGCCGCCTGCGGCCTACCGCTCGAAGATTTTCGCCGACCTCGAGGACGAAAAAATATGGACCCGGGGCTGGGTCTGTATCGGCGTGCAACAGCAGATTCCGGGTGCCGGCGATATTCTGCCCTTCACCGTTGGGAATCACGGCATCCATGTCGAGCGCCTCGCCGGTGGCGGCCTCATCGGGCGTTTCAACAAGGCCCAGCATGGCGGATGCCGGGCCATTCCGGCGCAATGCCAAACCGGCGCCAAGACGAGATGCTCGTTCACTTCATGCGGCTACAGCCGCGACCGCGCGGTCATTCACGCCGCCGAGGTCGATGAGGATTTGCGTTTGGCCGGCCAATATCTCGGCGATCGGCCGGAGCGGCTGTTGCCGGTAAATGTGGGTTGCTGGGGGCCGTTCATTTTCGTCAATCTCGACAGCGAATGCGAATCCCTGGCCGATCGATTCAAGGGGCTGGGCAAGCCGACGGCGCCCTATTTCGGTGCCGGCCTGAAGCTGGTATCCGAGCAGCAGAGCGAGCTTGGCAGCAATTGGAAACTCGCCGGGCATGGCTTTCTCGAAAACCCCTCGCTGCCCTTCGCCGCCGGCGGCGCCAACAAACCGGCCCGGCCGGCGCGTTCCGAGAAGCCTGTTCATGCCGAGCGCCTATATGCATTGGCCGATGATTACGCCGAGCGCTTTTCGTCGCTACCGCCGCTTGCCGGGCTGGCCGAAGCGGAGCGCGGAAATGCCCGTCTCTGTTGGCTCTTTCCCAACCTGTTGCTGGCGCTTATGCCGGACAGCGTGATGGCCATCATCCTTCAGCCCCTGGCGACGGCATCGACAATGCAACGCACGGCCCTGTTGGCCGATCAAAACGCCGCGCCGGATTTTGAGGAGCTCGATTGCCTATGGGAGGAAGCGCTTGCCGGCGCCGCCGATGCAGCGGAGGCGCGCCAGCTCGAATTAGAGGCATGGGGCTCGCCGCTCAAGCCCGGTAGTTCGGCGCGGCGCCTGCCTAGGGAAGACAGCGCCCACGGCTATGATTTCCAAAAATACCTGGTGGCGTGCATCTTGGCAGAGCATGAAATTTATTGGTCCGCCCCGCTTTATTCCCAGCCCCGCCGTTGATCGAAAGCAAGGCTCGTTCGCGATGGTCTATAGTGTGCAACAGATCAAATATGAGATTCTCGCCTATATGAAGGAATTCGGCGGCGACTTCAGCGAATATTATGTCGGCGTCAGCGATGACCCGGAGAATGCGCTTTTCAAAAGCCATCAGGTCGACCGCGGCAAAGACCCCTGGCTCTACAAGCAGGCCCTGACCTATCAGGCGGCGCGCACGGCTCAGGATTATTTTCTCAGCCGCCTGAAGTCCGATGGCGAGGCGATCGCCGGCGGCAATGAAGATTGGGATTGTGTCTATGTCTACAAAAAAAGCCAAAGAACCGCGCCCTAGCAAAAATCCGTCTCCTCAATTGGAGGCCGGACGCGCCGCCTACATGGAAGGCGAGTTCGGCAAGGCGCGCGAAATCTGGCTGCCGCTTGCCGAAGCCGGCGACGCTGAGGCCCAGGCCTGGATCGGCTCGCTCTATGCCAATGGCGATGGCGTCGACGTCGATGACGGCGCCGCGTTCGGCTGGTATCTGAAATCAGCCGAGGCCGGAAACGAGCAGGCGCAAAGCAATATCGGCGCCATGTACGCCATGGGCACGGGCGTCGCCGCGGACGACAAGCAAGCGGTGCGCTGGTTCAAGCGCGCCGCCGAGAACGGCGATGCGAACGGCCAATTCAATCTCGCGGTGCTGCTGATGAACGGCACCGGCATAAGCAAAGACCTCGCCAAGGCGGCCGAATGGTACCGCGCCGCCGCCGAGGGCGGCCACTATCCGTCGCAGGCGCGCCTCGGGCAGATGTACGCGACCGGCGACGGTGTCGAGAAGGATCGCGTGCAGGCTTATCTGTGGTTATCGCTGGCGGCGCAGCACGGCATCGGCACGGCGCTGAATGCGCTCGAAGGCGTCGTCAAGCATATGTCGAGCGAGGAGAAGTCGGAGGCGCTGAACCTGTTCGACATGTGGCGCGGCAAGACCGCCGGGACGGCCGGCCCGAGCCGCATCGAACCCCTGCCCGGTTAACAGGCGAAGCTGTCGATCGATCCGGTTTTGTCGTTAACCCGTATCCAAACCGAGAAATGTTGAAGGCGGCGCAGCAGCGCTTCGTCCGTGGGGCAGGCGGTGGCGGCAGTGATATCGCCGTGCGGCGCCGTCTGGCCGTGCCGGCTGTCGCCGATTCTGGGCGCGAAGAAAAGCGATACGTCGAGCCTGTCGGGCTCTATCAGCTCGGTGTCGCCGACCTTCCAGCCGGTCGGCAATTCATGCGAGCGGTAATAGCTGCGCAACTCGGCTTGCGCTTTTTGCGTCGGCACGCGGGCGGCTTCGGCGCTTTGTGAACCTGTCGCATCGTTCTGACGGCGAATCTCCTGGTTGGTTTCATAGAGCACGACGATGACGACCAGCACGGCGAGGGCGAGAATCCAAATCAAGCGTTTGCGCTTGCTTGAAAAGCCACTGCTTGCTTTCCGCTTAGCCATGGTGAAACTAGCCTAACCGGAAACTTGGGCGAAGAAGGGAAATATGGCGATGGGCATTTCACGAGACTTGCAGGCGGAACTGGAAAAGCGCGATGACCTCATATTGGCACTCGAAATGCTCATGGTCGATCAAGCCTGTCGCCTGTTGGCCCTTGAAGCGGTCGTCGTCAACATGGCCGGGACGGACAAGGTGAAGGCCGCCGACGTCAAGGCGCGAATAGCACAGGAATCGAAACGCTTCCACCGACATTTCGAGGGCGAGAGCTTGAGCGGATTTATCGATCGGTCGCAACGCATCGCCAAGCAATTGTCGAAACCCTCAAAGGCCGTAAAGGCAGCCAAAAAGACGGTGGCTAAAGTAGCAGAAAAAAAGCCGGTCAAGAAGACGAAAAAATAGCGTCTAATAGTGTTATTAAATAATAATATTACACGCTTAAATAACGGTGCACGGCATCCTTGTCGGCGCCGAGCTCGGCGCTCGTACCGTGCCAGACGACGCGCGACTTCTCCATGATGTAATGGCGCTCGGCCAGGCGCGATAAATCCTCGACATTCTTGTCGATCACCAATATCGACAGCCCCTCCGCCTTGAGGCGGGCGAGGCATTGCCATATTTCGCGGCGCACCATGGGCGCCAGGCCCTCGGTCGCTTCTTCGAGAATCAGGAGGGTGGGATTGGTCATCAGCGCGCGGCCGATGGCGAGCATCTGCTGCTCGCCGCCGGACAGGAGAATGCCCATGCTGGATTTGCGCCGCGCCAATTCGGGGAACATGCCGTAGACCCGCTCGGCATTCTCGGCGGCGCCATCCTCTTTACCGCGCTCGGCATCATGCTCTCGGGCACGGTGCTGCCCGAAGCCGTGCGCAATATCATTTACGGCGTCGTGGTGCTCGGCGCGATCATCGCCCTCAGGGAGCGGCGAGCGGCATAGGGTGATGTCGACCCGCCCTCAGCAGCCGCCGAACAGGACGCGCAGAGACGAGGCGCGCAACATGCGGCCGCGCGCTTCCGAGGCATATTGGCAGATACTCAGACTCTCGCGGTCGGCGCGGCGCCGCGCGGTGAGGATGGATTTCGCCTTTCTGTCCGACAGCAGCTCGACCAACAGCAGGGCGCCGTCGCAATCCGTCACATGGGTCAGGACACAGCGGATGTGAAGTTCGGCGACACGCACATCGTCGTCCGAAATGGGGCCGCGTTCGAGTATCTGATAAAGCTTGCGCAGCGTGGCGATCATCAAATCATGCTCGGTCAGCAAATGTTCGAGCTGGTTGTCCATGTAATATTTGTCGAGCGCCGGGAAGATCGCCTCTTCCTCGCAGCGCATGTGCGGCCCGCCCTCTTCGTCCACGGCCTTGAGGAATTTTTTGATTTTCCTTTTGTCGCGCGCCTTGAAGGCATCGATAAGGCCGAGCAGATTGTCGCGCAAATCGCGATGCTCGCCATGATACAATTCGATGAGTTGGTCGCGGTGTGCAACAGCCATATTTTTCTCTCCCGGGCCCGCTTCGCCGATGGTGAAATCGGCTCGGGCTTCTTCACGTGACTATACGGCCGAGGTTCCCCCGCGAACCCCGAATTTGGCGGCGATGATGATACGATTCCGGCGCTTGCGCAACTACGCCGGCGGCGGGTTGTTGCTTGGCGCGGGGCAGGTCGATAACGCGAGCTTTGCAGCCTAACACTCGTTCACCCGCGTTGTTGACGCGCCTTGATCGTGGCCGTCCTGTCGCGGAATTCCGACTATGTTTCCACCAAGACACATCCAGGGCCTGGTCCGGGCTTTGTCAGAGCAAATCGGGTTGAAGCAGATCAGGCTG
>CAJXFT010000102.1 GCA_913053235.1 uncultured Alphaproteobacteria bacterium | reverse complement strand
TACAGAATCACAAACGATTCCAACGAATCAACTTCTTTCCGGACGGACACTAAGAGACTGGGCTCAGGATTGGCGGCCCGGCGCGGCTGGCTCGTCGCGGGTCCAGCGATCGTTATGCAGGCGGGCATCGTCAAGCGGCGCCAATTTGTTGGCGCGGATGATGCGCCGGATTGTTTTGACATAGGCGGCGCCGCGCTCGGAATAGCGGATCAATTCGCCGGCCAATGTGTGGCCGTCCATCGGCTTGGCATGCGCCCGCAGCCATTTTCGCGCCGCACGAAATTTGCCGTAAGCGCGGTGATAGTTCAAATTATGCATGTAGGAACGCACGCCTTCGACCAAACTCGAATAGGCGCGAATCAGATGGCGCCGCCCGTTGGCGCGCTCTTCCGGCAAAATGCCGTTCGCCGATTTGTAGGTATATTGGCCGAACAGCGCATTGCCCTCGCGCGCGAAGCGCGATGTTCCCCAGCCTGATTCCTCGGCCGCCTGAGCGATGGCGAGCGACGGCGGAACGATATCGACGCGCGCCATGAAGGCATCCCAATCATAGGGATTGGTTTCGTAACGCTCGGCCATTTGGTAGAGCCATTGGCGCTGCTCGTCGCTCAGGGACATGCCGCTGTCGAGCGTCGCGCGCAGCTTCTTCAATTTATGGCGCGCGGCGAGGATATCCTCGTTGACGCGCAGAATAACCGGCAATACCGATTTGATAAAAATGCGCTTGCGCGTCGCCACCGAGGAGACATCGGCGATGTCCGCCGGCAATTTATCGAGATAAAGCCGCGGCACGTTATTTTCTGAATTGCGCACATTCGCCAAATCGTAATCTATGCGCTCGAAATGCGCGTCCAACGCCGCGACACTTCCTATCTGGCCGTCCTGGGGCGCCTTGCCGGAGGGCCTGGGCAACGGCAATTTGATCGCCGCCGAGGCGATGGAATCGTCGAACAGCCGCGGTTTGATCGGCGCCGGCAGGAATCCACTGTCGCCGAAGCTGGTATCGCCGAAGCTGGTATCGCCGATACTGTTGTCGCCGATGCTGGCGTTGAAGACCGCCGGCACAGCGATCTTCGGCGTCATGTCGCCGTGCGGTTCGAGCGATACCGGCACGATATTCTTGGCCAGTATATTTTTGATCGCCATGAAATTTGCGCTCTCGCCGGCCGCTTTGGCCTGCCTGAATTTCCGTCCACCGTCCGCCGGCGGGTTGCCGTCCATTTTGGTGAGCGGCGCCGATTTGGCGCGCCGCGGGGAAGCTGCGTTGGCGGCGCCGCGGCCAGGTTTCGCTACCGCCTCGGCCGTCAGCACCGGCGCGGCCGGCGCCATCTCATATAGCCCGGCCGCCACGGCGGGCAGCTCGGCGGGCATGGCGGGCGGCTCGGCGGCCAAGGCCGGTGGTTGCGCGGCGACGATCGTCGGTTGCGGGGCCATGGCCGGCAGGGGAAGGACGATCTCCACAGCCTGATTTTTCGCCGGCGTGAGAAGCGCGACGGCGGATACCGCGACGACGGCGCTCGCCAGCACGGCCAGCGCCGGCGCGAACAAGGGCACCTCGGTCCAGGGCAGGGCGCTCTGGCGGACGCCGCCCGCATCGGGTCGGTTATTTTTTACGGAAATACCATGCACGGAAATACCTTGCCCACTCTCTCCCACGTCAATCGGGTCTTGCCGCCCGCAACCGTTGCCGAGGAACCGTGGTGCACACGCCTAGACGGCGCGCACCTCGACGACCTCGGGGATGTAATGCCGCAACATGTTTTCGATGCCCATTTTCAAGGTCGCGGTCGAGCTCGGACAACCCTGGCACGCGCCCTGCATCTGCAACATCACCACACCATTGTCGAATCCCCGATAGACGATGTCGCCGCCGTCCATCGCCACGGCGGGGCGCACCCGGGTATCCAGCAATTCCTTGATTTGGCCGATTATCTCCGCGTCGGGGCCATTTTCAGTGTCTTGCGAATGAGCCGCACCGATATCCGACGCATCCAGCATCACCGGCTGCCCGGAGACGAAATGCTCCATGATGACGCCCAGAATGACCGGCTTCAGAGTTTGCCAATCGGCGTCGTCGGATTTGGTTACGGTGACGAAATCATTGCCGAAAAACACGCCCTCGACCTCATCGACGAGGAACAGGCGCGCCGCCAGAGGCGAGCGCTCGGCCGCCTCCGCGTCGCGAATATCCAGCGTTCCCTCGGCCAACACCACTTCTCCAGGAAGGAATTTCAAAGTGGCTGGATTCGGGGTTTGTTCAGTTTGAATAAACATCCGTCTTCTACCTGTGCCGACCGGCCACCCTTGTTGGGCGGCTCAATTTTGCATCCGGAATGTGGGCCAGGCAGGCCGAGATATCAACCCCTGCGTGGAAGCCATTGGATGCGAAGGTAAATATATCGTTAACAAAATTGGCCGATTTGGACAGGTTGCCATTTTGCCTGACTCGGCCTTTTGTCCGCCTTCGGGCGGGTCTCTCGGGGGGCTCCGGTTTGGCCCGCCGCCAGGCTTGGTTTCTCTAATTCAGGTCAAGTCGCGGAGCTGCTGGTCGCTAAGGTTTCCCGGCACCACGACGAGAGGAATATTGAGGCGCCCGGCAAGCTGGCCGGCGAGCCACGATATCAGGGAGCCGTGGCCGTCGTCGGGTGGCGCCGCGCCGACCACCAGAAGGTCGATGGTTTCGCTCTGTTCGATATGGGCGATGATTTCCTCGCCGATGCTGCCCTCGCGGATATGCAGCGTCGGCTTGAAGTGCAGCAACGCCTCGACCTCGCCGGCCAGCTGGTCGAGCAAGGCCTGCGCATCCTCACGCGTTTCCTCGCGCATGCGCTCGCCGACCGCCGCCCAATGCTGAAATTCGGGCGGTTGGGTAACATGCAGGAGCGCGACGGCGCCGCCCGAATTCTGTGCCCGCATCGCCGCGAAGCGGGCGGCGACGGCGGAATGATCGTCATGCGCGACACAGACCAGAAAAGTGATCTGGCCGGCGACATGATCTTTGTTCCGCGCATCCCTGGATTTATTCATGGCAACCTCACAGGATTGTCAATTCTTCCGGAAGGCGACACCGCCGACCCATCCTGCCACCAGCGCCGCGGCGATGGCAATGAGGCCGTAAAGCGCGCCCTGGCCCTTGGCGAAATTGAATATTTCGGCCGACATGCCGGATTTCTCCACGCTGAGACGGGATTCACGCCGGTTCAGCACTTCGCCGTCGCGCACCAATATCGTTTCCGCCACATATTCCCCGGTCGGAACATTTGCCGGCAGGCTCAGCGTCGCCCGGAACAGGCTGTCGTCGATGACCACGATTTCGCCGATTTCCGATGCGTATAGACCGTCGCGTTCGCGCGCCCGGTGCACCGCGACGCGAAAGGAGGCGATCTCGTCGGCGGTTCGCGTCCAGATCGTATTCAAGAGGATATGGCCGGTGCCGATCTGGTTGCGGTCGAGCGCTTCCGTTTCCATGATCGCTTCGATCGGGCGCGAGGCGGCGAGCGCGTAATATTGCGGAACATCGCGAAAGGCGACGGCATCGCGGTTGACCCAGATGCCGGCGACACGGCGCTTGCGGCGCACCACCACCGGTGCCTCCGGCCCGCGCAAAGTGACGATAATATCGCCGGGCACGGATTTCACGCCGAACAGAATGACCGTGCTGCCGGTAAAGCTTGAATCGACTTCGATTCGTCGCGGCAGCAGATCGACGACAAGCATACCGTCGTCAGCCGAGAGCGGCGCCGTCAGCAGAGCCTGTGGCAGCAGCATGGCGAGCAACGCCACGGCGAGGATTGCGCGCCCCGGCATCAGCGCATCGCCATCAGCGTGGCGCTGAAGAGATCGTCGGGGAGTGCCACCAAATCGAAAAGCAGGCGCCCGCCGACGGCCAACACCATCACCGCCAACAGGCCGCGCAGATATTCGCCCTTGATCCTCAGCCCGACCCGGCTGCCATATTGGGCGCCGATCACCGCGCCGACGGCGAGCAGCAGGGCCAAGATAATATCGACATTGTGATTTTGCACGGCATGGGCGAAGGACGAGACGGTGCTGACGACGACGATGCCGAACAGCGAGGTTCCGACGACGACGCTGGTCGGCATGCCGATGAGATAGATCATCACCGGGATCATGATGAAGCCGCCGCCGACGCCCATAAAGGCGGCCAGCAATCCCATCAGGAAGCCGACGACGACCGGCGGCAGGGCGCTGACATAGAGTTTGGAACGGCGGAAGCGGAGCTTCAGCGGCAGGCCATGGAACCAATTATGCTGATGCGCCTTGCGCCGCTTGCGGGCGTTTCGGCGCAGCGCCGCGCGCACGCTTTCGGCGCCCATCAGAGTGCCGACAATAGCCAGGAAAACGACGTAGAAAAGCGAGATGACGAGGTCGATCTGGCCGGCTTCGCGCAACTCCTTGAACAGCCACACGCCGAGCCAGGCGCCGCCGATGCCGCCCGAGAACAGCAGCGAGCCCATGCGGAAATCGACATTGCCGCGCCGCCAATGCGCCATCACGCCGGAAACCGAAGCCGCCACGATCAGATTGGTGCCGGTGCCCACGGCGACGGTCGGCGGCACGCCGAGAAAGATCAGCAGCGGCGTCATCAGAAAGCCGCCGCCGACGCCGAACATGCCCGACAGGAAGCCGATCGCGCCGCCGAGGCCGAGCAACAGAAACACGTTGGTCGAAATTTCCGCGATCGGCAGGTAGATTTCCATGGACGCCTCGTTGGGGCTCGCCTGCTGTATCGCGCCTGGCGGCCCCTCAGCGCAAGTCAAATATTAGGTTTGGCGCTCAAGGCTCGAGAAGGCCGATAATTTTCTTGACGCCGGCGAGATTCGGCTCGGCGATGGCGGCGGCGCGCTCGCCGCCATTTTTTAGGATATCGTCGATATAGTCGGCCGACGCCATGAGGCGCCGCATCTCGGCGGCGATCGGCTCCAGCCTGGTGGCGGCGAGCTCGGCGAGCTCGGACTTGAACTCGGCAAATCCCTGGCCTTTGAATCGCGCCGTCACTGCTTCGATGCTTTCGTCGGCGAGCGCGGCATAAATGCCGAGCAGGTTGGCCGCTTCGGGGCGATTTTCGGGGTCGAAGCTCATGCCCGGCTCGGAATCCGTCTTGGCGCGGCGAATCTTGCGCTGAATGGTATCGGCATCGTCGGTCAGGTTGATGCGCGAATTTTCCGAAGCGTCCGATTTGCTCATTTTGGCGCGCCCGTCCCTGAGGCTCATCACGCGCGTCGCCTGGCCGAGGATGAGCGGCTCCGGCAGCGGGAAATAGTCCTGACCGTAGGTTCTGTTGAAGGCGCCGGCGATATCGCGCGACAGCTCCAGATGCTGTTTCTGATCCTCTCCCACCGGCACATGGGTGGCACGGTAGAGGAGGATGTCCGCCGCCATCAGCACCGGATAGGCATAGAGGCCGAGGACCGCGTTGTCGCGCTTCTTGCCGGCTTTTTCCTTGAACTGGGTCATGCGGTTGAGCCAGCCGAGCGGGGTGAAGCAGTTGAGCAGCCAGGCCAGTTCGGTATGCGCCGGGATATGGCTTTGATTGAAGATGATCGAGCGCTCCGGGTCGATGCCGGCGGCGATCAGGCCGGCCGTGACTTCGCGCGTGTTGGCGCCGAGTTCGGCGGGGTCCTGCGGCAAGGTGATGGCGTGCAGGTCGACGATGCAATAGATGCAGTCATAGTCGTTCTGCATGGCGACCCAATTCTTGATCGCGCCGAGATAATTGCCGAGGTGCAAATTTCCGGTCGGTTGAACACCGGAGAAAATTCGATTCATGGCGCCTTGCTCCGAAACGGGTGTGAGGCCGCTTAAGTGTAGACAAACAAAATAAACGCCAGGACCGTTGCACCGGGCCCCGGAGCGCCGGTTTTATGGCGCGCCGGCCCGCCTCGGTCAAGCGCCGCCGTCTTTGTTCTCAGTGCGCCAAAAGCCCTTCAGGTCGGCGAAATAGGCGGCGCCGGCGGCGCGCGCGGTGAGGCCATAGACGATGATGCCGGTAACCATCAACGCGATCAGACTGCCGACGCCGCTGCCGAGCGAGGCGCCGAGCGGCCCCGCCAACGCCGAAGACACCGCCCACAGCGCCAGCGCCATCGCCGCCGTGGCGAGCAACATGCGGGGCAGGCGGCGGCGCAGGCGCCGATCGGCGGTGAAATAGCCGCGCCGGTGCAGGCCGCGCGCCAACAGCGCCGCGTTGAGCCAGCCCGACAGCGTCGTCGCCAGCGCGATGCCGACATGGCCGAGCGGCCCCATCAGGATCAAATTGAGCGCCACATTGATGACCAGGCAGATTATGGCGATGCGCACCGGCGTCCTGGTGTCCTGGCGGGCAAAATAGCCGGGCACCAGAACCTTGATCATGACGAAGGAAGGCAGGCCGGCGGCATAGGCGATCAGCGCGTCCGCCGAGGCGGCGGTGGCGGCCGAGGAAAAGGCGCCGCGCTCGAAGAGCACCGCGATGACCGGCTCGGCGATGATCATCAGCGCCGCCGCGGCCGGCAATGTGAGCAGCAGCGCGCCTTCGATGGCGCGGTTTTGGCTGCGCCCGGCATCACCGTCCTGGCCGGCGCGGAGCTGGCGCGACAACAGCGGCAGCAACGCCGTGCCGACGGCGACGCCGATCACACCGAGCGGCAATTGATTTATGCGGTCGGCATAATAGAGAAAGGAAACCGCGCCCTCCGGCAACAGCGAGGCGATAATCACATCGACGACGAGATTGACCTGGGCGATGCCGGCGCCGAGCGCCGCCGGAGCGATGATGACGAGCATATGTTTGACGCGCGGCGTCAGGCGCGGGCGCGGCAGCCTGAGCGCGATGCCGGCGCGGCGCAGCGCCACGATGAGCCAGGCGAACTGCAGCACGCCGGCGGCCGAGACGCCGATCGCCAACGCGTGGCCCGGCGTCGCCGTCCAATGCGAGAGGCCCAAGAGGGCGGCGATCAATACCAGGTTGAGGATAATCGGCGTCGCCGCGGCGGCGGCGAAACGGTAGAGCGAATTCAAAACCCCGCCGAGCAGCGACACCAGCGAAATGAACAGGATATACGGGAAGGCGATGCGCGTGAGCTGGACCGTGAGATCGAATTTTTCGGGATCGTCGGCGAAGCCCGGCGCCAGGGCGTACATCAGCCACGGCATGACGATTTGCGCCACCACCACGAGCAACAGCAGCACGCAGAGGAGCACCGCCAGCACCTCTTCGGCGAACGCCTTGGCGGCGTCGCGGCCATTTTGTTCGAGCTCGCCGGCAAAGAGCGGCACAAAGGCGGCGTTGAAGGCGCCTTCGGCGAACAGGCGGCGCAGGAAATTGGGCAGCTTGAAGGCGACGAAGAAGGCGTCCGACACCGGCCCGGCGCCGAGGATGGCGGCGATCAGGATGTCGCGGATGAAGCCGAGCAGGCGCGAGCCCAGGGTGTAGCCCCCGACCGTCGCGACCCAGCGTCCCAATGCCATGGCGGGCCGCTCTAATCGCCCCGGCGGTGGGAAATCATCGCTATTCCGCCGCCGCCGCCGGCTTGGCGCCGGCGCCGGGCTCATCGAGGGCGGCGAGGAGGCGGGCGCGGACGCGCTCGATTTCGGCGTTCTTGGTCACCTGCAGGCCGTAGCGGTCCTTGACGTAAAATACGTCGACGGCCTGGGCGCCATAGGTCGAGATATGCGCCGTCACGATCGACAGGCCGAGCTCGGTGAGGGCGCGGCCGATATCGTAGAGCAGTCCGGGGCGGTCGCGGCCATTGATCTCGACAACCGTATGTTGGCTGCTGGCGCGGTTGTCGACGAGGACGCGCGAGGTGACATGCACGGCGCGGCGCCGCGGCGGCGGGCTGTCTTGGCCGGCGAGGGCGCCATCCAGGCCATGTTCACCGCTCAGCGCCTGCTCCAGCAGGCTCAGCGTGCGGGCCAGCTTTTGCTCGTCGTCAAAGGGGCCGCCATTGGCGTCCTGCACCCAAAATCCGTCGAGCGCCATGCCGTCGGCGGTGGTGAACACCTTGGCGTCGACGATGCTGGCGCCGGCGCCGGCCATGGCGCCGGCGACGGCGGCGAACATGCCGGTCTGGTCCTTGGCGAAGAGGGTGATCTCCGTCGCCGCGGCCTTTTCATCGATTCGCGTGTCGAGTTCCAACAGCGCGCCGCGCGCCTCGGCGTCGCGCACCAGGCGGGCGTGGCGCTCATGGGTGGCGCTGTCAAAGGCCAGCCAATAGGGCGGGTACAGGCGTTCGGCGAAGCGTTCGATATCGGCGCTCAGCCAATCGTCGAGCGTCGCGCGCAACGCGTCCTTGGCGGCGGCGACGCGCGCCGCCTTGCCTTCCGCCTCATGGCCGCCGGTAATCACTTCCTCGGCGCGGTGATAAAGTTGGCGCAGCAGGGCGCCTTTCCAGGCGTTCCAGCGGCCCGGCCCGACGGCGCGGATATCGGCGGCGGTGAGAACGAGCAGCAGGCGCAGGCGCTCCACCGATTGCACCTTGGCGATAAAATCGGCCAGCGTTTGGGGGTCGTTGACATCGCGCTTGAAGGCGGTATCGCTGAAAATCAGATGGTTGCGCACGAGCCAGGCGGTTTGCTCGGTCTCTTCCGCCGTCAGGCCGAGGCGCGGCGCCAGCCGGTTGACGATGCGCGCTCCCGCCTCGGAATGGTCGCTGCCTCCGCTCTTGGCCAGATCGTGCAGGAAGAGCGCCAGATAGAGGATGCCGCGCGACAGAATCTTGGGCGCGATCCGGGTCGCCAGCGGCAGCTCCTCGGCGAGCTCGCCGCGCTCTATCCGGGACAGGACCCCGATCGCCCGCAGCGTGTGCTCATCGACCGTATAGACATGATACATATCGTGCTGGGTCTGGCCGACGATGCGGCCGAATTCGGGAACGAAGCGGCCCAGCACGCCGGCTTCGTTCATCAGGCGGAGCGCCGCCTCGGGCGCCTCGGTATCGCATAGGAGGGCCATGAACAGGCGGTTGGCCTCGTCATCGGCGCGCAAATTCCGGTCGATCAGGTGCAGGCGCTGATGCACCAGACGGAGCGTGCGCGGATGGATATCGAGGCCGCCGGTCTGCGCTTGGCGAAACAGTTTGATGAGGCGCACGGGCCGCTCGTCGAACGCGGCTTCGTCGGCCACCCCGAGGCGGCCGCCTTCGGTGCGCAATCCGTCCGCCGCCGGCGATGGCCCGCCGGCGCCGCTGCGCCGGGGCGCATTGTCGAGATGGTCGGTTTCGAGCGAGGCGCACAGCACCCGGGTCAGCTCGCCGACCGATTTGGCGACCAGGAAATAATGCTTCATGAAGCGTTCGACGGCGAGATTGCCGTCGCGGTCGCCGTAACCCATGCGCCGCGCGATCTCGGGCTGAAGATCGAAAGTCAGGCGGTTTTCGGCGCGCCCGGCGGCGAGATGCAGATGCGCCCGCACCTTCCACAGAAACCCTTCGGCGCGGGCAAAGCGCACCTGTTCCTTGGCGGTCAGCAGGCCGCGTTCGATCAAATCGGCGAAACGCTCGACCCGGTAGAGATATTTGGCGATCCAGAACAGCGTATGCAGATCGCGCAAGCCGCCCTTGCCGTCCTTGATATTGGGCTCCAGCAAATAGCGCGAATCGCCGGTGCGCTGGTGGCGCGCGTCGCGCTCGCTCAGTTTGGCGGCGACGAATTCGCCTTCGCTGTCGGGAACGATCTCGTCCCAGAAGCGCCGGCGCAGCTCAACGAACAGCGCCTCGTCGCCCCACAGATAGCGCGATTCGAGAATGCTGGTGCGGATCGTCATATCGCTCCTTGATCGTGCCAGGCAATCGCTGATCGAGCGCGTCGCATGGCCGACCTTCAGGCCCATATCCCACAGCATATAGAGCACATATTCGATGATCTGCTCGCTGCGCGCGGTGAGCTTCCAGGGATGGAGAAACAGCAGATCGATATCCGAATAGGGCGACAGTTCGGCGCGGCCGTATCCGCCGACGGCGACAAAGGCCAGGCGGTTGGCGCTGGTCGGGTTGGGCTCGGCGAACAGGCGCTCGGCGGCATGACCGTGGAGAGCGCCGAGGATCTCGTCGATCAGGAAGGTGTATCCGGCCACCAGGGCGCTGCCGCGGGCGCCGTCCTCAAGCCTCTTTTCGAGCACCGCGCGCCCCGAGGCGAGGTATTTCTTGCTCAGCGTCAGCGCCTCGGCGCGGGCGCCATCGCCGCCCGGCCGCCAAGCGGTGGCGCCAAGCTCGGCGGCAAAGGCGCCACGCTCGATGATTTCGCTGTGCCGTGCGGGCCTGGTCATTTTTTCGGCTTCAAATCCACCCAGTCATATGCTGCGCTTATATGACCCCGCCAGCCGCCCCGTGCAACTGTTGGAGAGCGCCGCTCAGCGCAGAAGCATGGCGTTGATGCCGTTGAGCGCTTTGTAGAGGGTCTCGAACTGGCGCGTGAAGGCGCCCGGCGCCATTTTCCGCCCGGATTTGCCGAGGCGCCGGCGGATTTCCGCCAGATCGCGCTCGCCGTCGATCAGGGCCGCCATCTCCGCGGCCTGTTTGGGCAGCGCCAGGCGTATCTTGGCGCCGTCGAAATCAAGCGCCAGGGCGGGGGCGCCGCGCAGGCGGCCGGCCAGCGCCTCCGGCGATACATTGTTGAGCACCGGAACCGCTTCCGGCATGTCCGGCCGGAGCGGCACTTGGCGCGCCGCATCCGCGGCCACCAGGTAGCAGATATGCACCTTCATATTGCCCGCTATCAGCTCCGCCGCGGCGCATTGCTCGGGCCATGTCAGGGCCGCTACAGTCTTCCTCAGCGCCGCGTCGCGCAGATAGTTGAGCGGATCGTAGCGCGCCGGCTCGATGAAGCCGGTGATCCCGAGACCGGCGGCCGCCGCCAGGGCGAATATTTCATCGACCATGTAGGCGCGGTCGCGGCGGTGCAGGAGCAGATCGTAAATGCCGGCATCGCCCGTGTTGCGGTGATCGCCGACATGGGAATTGCGCTTGAGCCAATTGGTCGGCGGCAGATCCTCGAGCAATGCGCGGGCGCTGTCGATTCGCGCCTGGTCGGCCAAATCGCCGGCCAACAGGCGCAGCAGGGACTGCGCCTCATAGACGCCGGTGCGCCCCAATCGGCCATACAGCATCAGCCCGATACCGCCACCGGGTTTGAGCGCCGCGGCCAGCTCCCGCAAAACTTCGCCCGGCGCCTCGAGATGATGCAGCACGCCGCAGCAATCGATGTAATCGAAACGGCCGAGCCCGAGTGCCGCGAGATCGCTCAGCGAGGCTTGCACAAATTCGATGCCGTCGAGCTTTCGGGTTGCAGCGCGGGCGCCGGCGATGGCCAGCGACGCGGCGGAAATATCGAGATGGATGATTTCCGCTTCGATGGCGCGCGCCGCCAGCTGGCTGGCCAGCATGATGGTGGCATCGCCGGTGCCGCCGCCGGCGATCAGCGCCCGGAACGGGCCGTCGCCGGCGATTCGCCGGCCCAGTATATAGTGCTCGATTTCGGCGAGGCCGCTCGGCGAGCCGGTGATCAGCCGTTTGGCCTCGTCCGCCGGATCGCGCGGCGGATAGGGATAGGCCTCATATTGTCCGTGAACGGCGCGATCCGCGCTCTTTTTCGGCGCCATGGTGCAGCCTACCTCGCGTTCGGGTCGGCGTCGGGGTTTTTCAATGCATCCATGTCAATGCGTCCGCTAAATCAAACGATGAGACAACTTGCCTTGAGGCCGCGCGGGCTGCAAGCTTACGGCCATGACGGATATCATGCGCGGTTATTTCGGCGTCGGCGTCGAGGGCGTCAGCAAGCCGTTCAATATCGGCAATTTGATGCGCTCGGCGCATGCCTTTGGCGCCAAGTTCGTATTTACCGTCGCCGCCGAATATTCGGGCGCCGGTTCCGATACCGCGAAAACCCACGAACATGTGCCGTTTTATCAGTTTGCCAGCGTCGATGAATTAAATTTGCCCGACGGCTGCGCCCTGGTCGGAATCGAGCTGATGGACGAGGCGGTGGATTTGCCGGCCTTTCCGCATCCCCTGAACGCCGCCTATGTGCTCGGCCCCGAGCGCGGCGCGCTGTCGCCGGCGCTGATCGAGCGTTGCGACCATGTGGTGCGGATTCCGGCCCGTTTTTCGATAAATTTGGGCGTCGCCGGGGCGATCGTGCTGTATGACCGCATGCTGGCGCTCGGCCGTTTTGGCGAGCGGCCGCTCAGTCCGCGCGCCGCCCAGACACCGCGGCCAAGCCATGTCTACGGCGCGCCGACGCGGCGCCGGCCGAAGCCGAATTAGAATTCGCTCGACGGCGCGCGGAAAATGCCCTGGAACCTTGCAAGCGAAGCGGATATCCTAGGGCCATGCGCGTTCGATTCTTGAGAATTTTCGGAGCTTCATCCGTTGCCGCCAAAGCCATCCTCTTCGCCGCCCTGGTCGCGGCGGGCGGGGTGTTTGCGGCCGGCGGCGCATTGGCGCAGGAAGCCTTGAGCCAAAATGGCGCCTGGTCCGCCTATACCTATAAAGAGGGCGACAAGCTGGTCTGCTACATGTACAGCCAGCCGACCAAGAAGGAAGGCAATTACAAGAAGCGCGACGATCCCCACGCCATGGTCACGCGGCGCCGCGGCTCCAGCGTCGCCGAGGAGGTCAGCGTCACCTCGGGCTATCCCTATAAGGACAAGTCGCCGATCAAGGTGCAGATCGATGGCCGCGGTTTCAAGTTCACCATCGTCCAGAACGAGCATGCCTGGGCCGACGATGCCGATGATGAGAAAGCCGTCAAGGCGATGATCCGGGGCAACAAACTGACCGTGCGCGGGACCTCGCGCAAAGACACCTATTCGCTCGATACCTATTCCCTCAAAGGCTTCAGCAAGACGCACAAGGCGATCGTCAAGGCCTGCCCGTAAGCGGCCGGTTCGATGCGGTTGTGGAAATTGCCGGCGCGGGCACGTATATCACTGGCATGAGTGAAGCAAGCGCGCCGGAGCCGGTGGACCGCGTCAGCCTGATCGGCATGGATCGGGCGGAATTGGCGCGCGCGGTGGCTGAAATCGGCGAATCCGAAAAGGCAGCTCGGCTGCGCGCCAAGCAGCTTTGGCATTGGATCTATCACCATGGCGTCGATGATTTCGCCCGCATGTCGAGCCTGAACGGTCCCCTGCGCCAGGCCTTGGCGGACGCCTATACGCTGGCGCGGCCTGAAATCGCGCGCCTGCAAAAATCCACCGACGGCACGCGCAAATGGCTGCTGCGCTTTGATGACGGGCAGGAAGCCGAGAGCGTCTTCATTCCCGAAGAGGATCGCGGCGCGCTCTGCATGTCGGCCCAGGTCGGCTGCACCCTGAGCTGCCGCTTTTGCCATACCGGAACCCAGCGTATGGTGCGCAATTTGGCGGCGCGCGAGATCGTCTCGCAATTCCTGGTGGCGCGCGACAGCTACGGCGAATGGCCGTCGCCGCGCGATGGCAGGATGATCTCCAACATCGTCATGATGGGGATGGGCGAGCCGCTGTTGAATTACGACAATGTC
>CAJXFT010000101.1 GCA_913053235.1 uncultured Alphaproteobacteria bacterium | reverse complement strand
GCTCCGGTGGTTCGGGCGGTTCGGGTGGCTCCGGTGGCGGTTCGGGTGGCTCCGGTGGCTCGGGCGGCAGCGGCGGTGGATCAGGTGGCTCCGGTGGTTCGGGTGGCTCCGGCGGTTCGGGCGGCTCCGGTGGTTCGGGCGGTTCGGGTGGCTCCGGTGGTTCCGGTGGTTCGGGCGGCAACGGCGGCAATGGCATTGGCGGCAATGGCGGCAACGGCAACGGTGGCAATGGCGGCGCCTAGCACATTCGGTTCTTTTTCCGCCGGCCATGCTATATCGCCAATATGAGCAAAATCGGAGCGGATGGCGGAGCGGTGAAATTGCCCGCCGCGCTGAAAAAGCTGCTGCGTGGAAAGGTTATGTTCGCCTTTCTGTTCGGCCTTTTGCTCGTCGCCTATATCCTTGGCGGCCTGACCGGCCTCGACAATCTGCTGACATCCTCGCGCTTCAATCTGGCGCGGACGGATGCCAGCCAAAGCCTGGTCGTGATCGAAATTGACGCGCACAGCATGGCGGCGCTGAACAGCTGGCCGTGGCCAAGGTCCGTTCACGCGGCGCTGATCGAGCGCCTCAACGAGGCGGGGGTGCGCGATATCGCATTGAATGTCGATTTCAGCGCCCGCTCCGCGGCCGAGGAGGATGACCGGTTGGCGCGCGCGCTGGCGAATTCGGAACGCCAGGTCATCCTGCCGGTGTTCCGGCAAGTATCGTCGCGCGCCGGCGAAGAGGCGCGGATAATCCTGATGGGACCGATTGCGCCGTTGCGCGAAAATGCCGTTCCCGGTTCGGTCAATGTGAGCGCCGATTCCGATGGCGTGATCCGCCGCCACCAGATGGTGGAGAGTTGGAACGGCGTATCCGTGGCCAGCATGGCGGCGTTGCTGGCCGAAAAAGCGGCTGCCGGCGGCGCCGGCTTTTACGTCGATTACGGCATTCGCGGCGAAACGATCGCGGTCTATTCCTATGCCGATATTTATCTCGGCCGCGTCGATCTGGCACCGCTGGCGGGAAAATCCGTACTGATCGGCGCCAGCGCCGCCGAATTGGGCGCCCGCTTCACCGTCCCGGTATATGGGACGGTGCCGGCTACGGTGGTGCATGCGCTGGCCTATGAATCGATGGTGCAGGGGCGCATGCTGGCGCGCCTTCCGCTCGCCGCCATGACCGTCATCGGGCTTGCCCTCGGCCTGGCATTTCTGATCCTCTTCGACGCCGGCTCGTGGCGCCGGGGCGCCGGAATTCTGGTCGCCGCGATCGCCATCGTTTATTTTGCCGCCCTTGCCGTGCAGGCTTGGTCTCCCACCCTCGTCGATTCCGGGTTTTGGATGCTGTGCCTGCTCGCCGCCTATCTCGCCGCGATGGCGCGCGGCATCGATCGTCAGGCTTACCGCGTATTCTTACAGGGCATGGCCATCGAGCATCGGCGCGACATGATGGATGCCGTCCTCGACGATAATTTCCATGGCATCATCGTCACCGACGGCCAGGGGCGTATTCAGTTTTTCAGCGAAGCGGCGGAGAGGATTCTTGCCGTCAAGCGTCAGGCGGTATTGCAGCGGCCGATCGCGCAAGTCCTGCCGGGGTCGGAGGCCCTGCAATCTTCGCGGGAGTTGACGCGCCGGGCGGGCGCGGATGAAACCGCGCCATCGCCCGCCGGCGAATTGGAATTCATCTCACGCGCCGGCAAAAAAATCCCGCTCGAGGTGGTGGTCAGCGAATCCGCCGTCGGCATCGGCAAGTCTTCCTTCGAGCGCCGCAAGTCGGCCCGCAAGCTTCGCATCTACACCTTCCATGACATCGAATACCGTAAAATTCTTGAGCAGGCGCAAAACACGGCCTTGGAGGAAGCCGTTTCGGCCGTGCGCTCAAAAGCCGAATTCCTCGCCATCATGAGCCACGAATTGCGCACCCCGCTCAATGCCATCATCGGCTTCTCCGATATTCTGAGAAACCAGATATTCGGGCCGATCGGCAATGCGCAATATCTTGAATATGTCGATGACATACATAAAAGCGGCTCCGACCTGCTGACCCTGATCAACGACATTCTCAATGTCTCCAAGGTGGAGGCCGGAAAATTCACCATCGAAAACGATGTGATCGAGCTTTCCGGCGTGATCGAATCCAGCCTCAAGCTGGTGCGCACCACGGCCGCCGAAAAATCCGTCAGCCTGCGGGTGGAGGTTGCGGAGAGCCTGCCGCGCCTGCGCGCCGACGAACGCCTGCTCATGCAAATGATGATCAACATCCTGTCGAACGCCGTGAAGTTTACCGAAGAGGGCGGCGAAATCCGCGTCCGCGCCTTTATCGGCGGCGATGGCGGATATGTTATCGAGACGGCGGATAACGGCATCGGCATGGCGCGCGTAGACATCCCCAAGGTGTTGCAGCCGTTTCAGCAGGTGGATGCGACGCTGGGCCGAAAATATGAAGGCAGCGGCCTCGGGCTCTATCTCGTGTCAAAGTTTATCGACCTGCATGACGGCAGGTTGGAAATCGAAAGCACTCCCGGCGAAGGGACCAAGGTCAGCCTGTATTTTCCGCCCACACGCGTCTTGAGCGCGGCGGAAGACGGGCGAGAGGTCGCCAACTAAGCCAGCCGGAAGCGGGTTGCGTCACCTTGTCTCTCTGGTCTAACAGGTAGACCAGCGCTATACTGGCTCCGCTGGCGGCAAAGCCAACAAATAATAACGCCGCTGATGGGGAGAGAATCATGTCAGCCGCGCCTCCGACCAGGGCCATCAAACTGTTCGGCACGGAACAACCGGTGACCGAAATCCGCACCCTCCGGGCGGGCCCGTTATCGGTGGAATTCGAAGCCGGAAAGCTGCGCTATGTGCGCGTCGGCGAATCCGAAGCCATACGCGGCATCGCCTTCGTCGTGCGCGGCGCGGCCTGGCAGACATTCCATCCGGCGATTTCCAACCTCCATGTCGAGGAGGGCGGCGATGAATTCCGGATTTCCTATGACGGCGATGTCGACGAAGCCAGCGGCTCCATATCCTTTCACGCCGAGATCACCGGCTCGGCCGGAGGCGGGCTGAATTTCAATGTCAGGGCGCGCGCCTTGAGCGATTTCGAAACCGGCAGAACCGGATTCGTCATTTTGCATCCGGTCGAGGGCGTGGCCGGGCAGCCATGCACGATCCTGCATGTCGATGGCGGCGCCGAGGAAACGGTGTTTCCCGATCACGTCATGCCGCTTCAGCCGTTTTTCGACATCCGCGCCATGACCCACGAGGTGGCGCCGGGCCTCGGCGTGACCTGCCGGATGGAAGGCGAGCTTGCCTGGGAATGCGAGGATCAGCGCAATTGGACGGACGCCTCCTACAAGACCTATTATCGACCGTTGTCGATGCCCTTCCCCTATAGCATCGAGGGCGGCAGCGAATTCGATCAGTCGGTGGCGCTGACGTTCGACGGTGCGCCAGGCGCTTCCCAGGCGGGCGGTGGCCGCGCCACGCGGATTACGCTCGGCGGTGAGAGCGGCAAGACGATGCCGCGCATCGGTATCGGCGTGCCCGCCCATCTTGGACGCGACAGCCTCGAAGCCCTCGATCTGTTGCAGGCTGTCGGCCCGCAATTGCTGGTCGCCGAATATCGCGCCGATCAGGCGGGCGATGATTTGGCCGCCTGCCAGCAGCTCGCCGAGGCGCTAAATGCGGAACTGATGGTGGAAATCGTCGCCCCTTGCGAGCGCCCGCTCGATGAGGAGCTGGGTGAGGTCGCCGGCGCCATCGCGGCGGCGGGCGTGAAGCCGGACGCCGTGATCGTGGCCCAGGCGCGGCTCATGAATTTCACCCTGGAAAAATTGGATGCGCTCGGCGTGCCCAGTTTTGAAGAGGTTTACGGCGCCGCGCGCAAGGCCTTTCCCGGCACCGCGCTGGGCGGCGGCGTGCTGACCAATTTCACCGAGATGAACCGCAACCATCCGGAATCCGATCTCTATGATTTTATCTCGCACATCACCTCTGCCGTGGTTCACGAAGTGGATGACCGCTCGGTGATGGAGACCCTGCAATCGCTGCCTTCGATCATCGCCTCGGCGCGCGCCATGGCCGGCGGCAAGCCCTACCGCGTCGGGCCGAGCGCCATCGGCATGCGTTTCAACCCTTACGGCCCGAGCACCTATGACAACCAGGGCAATATCCGCATGGCCTTCAACCAGCAGGATCCGCGCCACCGCGCCCTCGCCGGCTCGGCCTTTACCCTCGGCTATATCGCGCGCATGGCGGCGGGCGAAGTGGAAGCCGTCAGCCTCGGCGCGGCGGTCGGCGAGTTCGGCCTCGCCTACCGCAAGATGGCGCATGCGCAGCCCTGGTACGATGAATTGAGCGCCGATGGCGAAGAGCCGGTGTTTCCGCTCTGCCATATCGTCGCCGCCATGGCCGGCGCCAGCGCCGCCAGGATGATTGATGTCGAGACTTCGGCGGCGGACAGGGTATTGGCGCTGGCCTATGGCACGGCGGACGGCACGCTGTTGTGGCTGGCCAATCTGACGCCCGAGCCGCAGCCGGTCTCGATCGCCGGCCTGCCCGCCGGTGCCGCGCGCATCGGGCGGCTCGACGAGGAAAATTTCATCGCCGCGGTCACCCGGCCCGCCGCTTTCGCCGCCGATTGCGGCTCGCTCGGCGATGCCTCCGAGCTTGAACTCGGCGCCTATGCGGTGTTGCGCATAGAGCTCGCGCCATCATGAGCCGCTTCGCCATCATCGTCGAATTCGAGCTTCTCGAAGGCGGCTTCGACATTTTTCATCAGGAAGTTCTGAAAAACGGCGAAGCCTCGCTGGCCGAGGAAGCGGGCTGCCAATGCTTCGATGTGCTGGTTCCCAGCAAGCAGGAAAACCGTATCGTGCTCTACGAGGCCTATGACGATGAAGCGGCTTTCCAGGAGCATCTGCAGTCCAGGCATTTCAAGGATTTCAGCGACCGCGTGAGCGGGTTGGTGACGGACCGCAAACTGACGCGCTTTCGTGTCAGCAATGACCCCAAGCAACGATAAACACGACATCACGGAAGGAAGAAAAAAATGGTCGAGTCAACTGTCAGGGACATGACGAAGCATAGCCGCCTGAAGGTCGGAACCTTCATGGTCTAATTCAACACGCCGGGAATCGGCCACATCCTCAAAGCCAGCGGCTGCGAGCTGGTGATGGTCGATATGGAGCATAGCGGCTTCAGCATCGGCGATATCAAGCAGATCCTGCGCTATATGGAGGCGGCCGACATGCCGGTGGTGTTGCGTCCGCCGTCGAAGGAATATCACCATGCGGCGCGCGCCCTCGATATGGGTGCGGGCGCCATCATGTTCCCGATGGTCGGCTCGCCACGGGAAGTCAAGCAGCTGCTCGACTACATGAAATATCCGCCCCAGGGCAAGCGCGGCGTGGCGCTGCAAATCATGCATGACCGCTTTGCCGGCGGGCCGGTGATGAAAAAGCTGCGCGACGCCAACCGCAACACCGCCTTTTGCGCCCTCATCGAAACCCTCGAAGGGGTCGAGAACGCCGACGCCATCGCATCCATGAAGGATGTCGACCTGATGTGGATCGGCCATTTCGATTTGAGCGCCGATATGGGGATCGCCGGGAAATTCGACCATCCCGATTTCGAGGCGGCGATCGACAAGATCATCAAGGCGTGCAAGAAGCACAACAAATCGCTCGGCCGCCTGGTGCCGGATGCCTCGGTGGGAGCGGCGCTGTTCAAGCAGGGCTTCGATTTCCTGCTCCATTCGAGCGATGTGTGGATGCTGCAAACCACGATGACGGCCGGTATCACCGAACTGCGCGCTACCTGCAAGGGCGGGCGCAAACGGAAAGGGCGCTGATCATGGCGGATAATTTTCGCATTGCGGTGAGCAGCGATTTCATCAAGCCCGATGGCTCGCCCGCCTTTCCGATGTTCGACATGAGCCCGCTCGACGACAAGGCGAATGTCGAGTGGAAATATCTTGAGAGCCGGGAGGGTCCCGTTTCGGCCGAGGAACTGGCCGGCCATGACGCCCTGATTCTGCTCGCCCAGCGCTTCGCGCGCGAGAGCATTCCGGCCGATGGCAGGCTGGCCCAGGTGGCGCGCTTCGGCGTCGGTTACGATACGGTCGATGTGGCGGCCTGTCTGGAAAACGGCATCGCCGTCACGATAACGCCGGACGGCGTGCGCCGCCCGGTGGCGGTATCGATCATCGCGCTGATGCTGGCGATAACCGGCAAGATGCTGATCAAGGACAAATTGACCCGTCAGGGGCCGGACGGCTTCGCCCAGAAGATCAACCATATGGGCGTCGGCCTCGTCGGCAAGGTGCTGGGCTCGGTCGGAATCGGCAATATCGGCGCCGAAATGTTTCGCCTCGCCAAGCCCTTCGACATGGAGTTCATGGCCCATGATCCCTATGCCGACGCCGCTATCGCCAAGGAATTGGGCGTTCGCATGGTCGATATGGAGACGCTGGCAAGGGAGTCCGATATTCTCACCGTGAACTGTCCGCTCAATGACGAGACCCATCAGATCGTCAGCGCCGAGTTGATCGCTGCGATGAAGCCGACCGCCTTCCTGATCAACACCTCGCGCGGACCCACCGTCGACCAGAAGGCGCTGGTCAAGGCGTTGCAGGCGGATGCCATCGCCGGCGCCGGGCTCGACGTCTTCGATCCCGAGCCGCCGCCGGCGGACGATCCCATCCTCAAGCTCGACAATGTCATTCTCGCCCCGCACGGGTTGTGCTGGACGGCGGAGTGTTTTGCCGGCATCGGCGCCACCTGCATCAATGCGGTGTTCGCCAACATGGAGGGCGCGGAGCCGCGCGGGCTGGTCGACCGGGCTATTCTCGGCAACGCCGATTGGCAGGCAAAACTGGCGGCGTATAAGGGCCGGTTCGGCGCCTGATCGCGGTTGCGGGGCGGGCTGATCCCGCGCATGCTGGGGGCCGGATAAAAAGAGGATTCCGTGCCCCAGGCGAGCGCCGACAATCTGCGTTTTCCACCGCCTGTTCTGCCCGAGGCGGCTGAGGACTTGCGCGCAGAAGTGCGCGCCTTCCTCGCCGATTCAGCGGGTGAGGAGGCGTGGCGACCGAACAGCGATTTCGGCGCCGGCTTCTCGCCCGAGTTCAGCCGCCGGCTCGCCGCCAAGGGCTGGATCGGCATGACCTGGCCGAAAAAATATGGCGGGGCTGAGCGCTCCAACCTCGAGCGTTACACCGTCACCGAGGAATTGCTGGCGGCGGGTGCACCGGTGTTCGCCCATTGGATCGCCGACCGGCAGAGCGGGCCGCTCCTGTTGCGCTTCGGCTCCGAGGCGCAGCGCACCGCCATTCTTCCCCGCATCGCATCGGGCGAGTGCTTTTTCTCGATCGGCATGAGCGAGCCGGATTCAGGCTCCGACCTCGCCTCCGTCCGCACCCGCGCCGAACGCGTGGCCGGGGGCTGGCGCATCAACGGCGCCAAGGTATGGACCAGCAATGCACATGTGAATCATTTCATGATCGCGCTGTGCCGCACCGGCGAGGCCGGCGAGGACCGCCATGGCGGCCTCAGCCAGTTTCTCATCGATCTCAAGCATGACGGCGTGGCGATCAATCCGATCGTCAACATGCTGGGCGCGCATGAATTCAACGAGGTGGTCTTCGACGAGGTCGAGATTCCCGAGGACCGATTGATCGGCGGCGAGGGCGATGGCTGGCGCCAGGTGACCAGCGAGCTCGCCTATGAAAGGAGCGGGGCGGAACGCTTTCTCAGCAATTTCCATATTTTCCGCGCCCTTGTCGACGAGATCGGCGCGACGCCGGACGCCCACCAGGCGGCGGCGCTCGGGCGCCTGACCAGCCGCTTGTGGACGCTGAGAAGCATGTCGCTTTCCGTCGCCGCGATGTTGGAGGCGGGAGAGTCGCCGGATGTTGAAGCGGCCATCGTCAAGGATCTCGGCAACCGGTTCGAACGCGACGTGGTGGAGACCGCGCGCGCCGTGATCGATGTGCAGCCGGGCGCCATGGCGGGTGGCAATGCAGCGGATTTCCCCAGCCTGCTGGCCGAGGCCGTGCTCAGGCAGCCGTCATTTACCTTGCGCGGCGGCACCACGGAAATCATGCGATCGATCATCGCGCGCGGGCTCGGCCTCAGATGAACGAGGAACTGGAAATCCTCAGCCATTCGGCGGCGCGGCTGTTCGCCGATCTGGTGACGCCGGAACTGCTGCGCCGCGTCGATGCCGGAGAATGGCCGCACGAGCTGTGGGACGCCGTCGCGGCGGCCGGCTTCGAGGGCGCCGAAATGACGGCCTTCGCCGCCACCGTTACACGCATCGCCGGGCGCTTCGCCGCACCCATTCCCCTGCCCGAGACGATCCTCGCCGCTGCCATGCTGGAGGGTGCTGGCCTCTCGGTGCCGGCGGGCGCGATGACCATTGTGGCGGAGCCCATCGCCATCGATGCGGCTGGAAGCCTGTCGGGCACGGCGCGCCGTGTGCCCTGGGCGCGCCATGTGGCGCATATCGCGGTTATCTGTGACGGCACCGAAGGCGCGACGCTGGCGCTTGCCGAGACCGCGCGTTGTCAAATAACGGCAGGACAAAATCTCGCCGCCGAGCCGCGCGACGATGTTTGTTTCGACGGTGCCACCGCTGTTCACAGCGCCGGCGGCGTATCGTCGGCGCTGCTGCATGAACAGGCGGCGCTGCTCAGGGCGGCGCAGATCGCCGGCGCGCTCGAAAAAATTCTCTCCATGACCGTGCAATATGCCGGCGAGCGGCGCCAATTCGGCCGGCCGATCGCCAAGTTCCAGGCGGTGCAGCATCATTTGGCGGTGCTCGCCGGCCACACGGCGGCGGCCTGCGCGGCGCTCGAAGCCGCGCTCGCGTCGCCGGGTTTTCTCGCCAACGCGGCGGCCAAAGCTTGCGCCAGCGAAGCCGCCGGCGAGGCGGCGGCAATCGCCCATCAGGTGCACGGCGCCATCGGCTTTACCGCCGAACATGCCTTGCACCGCCATACCAAGGCGCTGTGGGCGTGGCGCGAGGAGTATGGCAACGAAACCTATTGGAACCGCCGCCTCGGCGCCGAGATGGCGGCGCTGGGCGGCGCCGGGCTGTGGCCGAAAATCGTCGGACCGGACTGACATGGCCGCACTGGAAGCTCTTATTTCGCCCGCCGCGATCGCCGTTATCGGCGCCTCGCCCGATGCCGGAAAGATACGCGGGCGCCTCGTCGCGGCGCTCAAATCCGGCGCTTACGGCGGGCCGATCTATCCGGTCAATCCGGCGCATGCGGAAATACAGGGCCTTCGCGCCTATCCCTCGATCGGCGCCATCGGCCAACCGGTCGACCTCGCCTTGATCGTGATTCCGGCCGAGCATGTCGCCGATGCGCTCGAGCAATGCGCCGATGCCGGGGTCAAGAGCGCGGTGATTTTCTCCTCCGGCTTCGCCGAAAGCGGCGCTGCCTCGGCCGAGCGGCAAAAGCGCATCGGCGAGATCGCGGCGGCGCGCGGCATTCTCGTCTGCGGCCCCAATTCGGTCGGTTTCTTGAACGAAGCTGCCGGCATCAATGCCAGCTTCAGCCCGAGCGCCAATGTCGCGAGCGCCACCGAGGGCGTTGCGGGCGTTGCCCGGCGCGTTGCCGTGGTTTCGCAATCCGGCGGCCTCGGTTTCGCCATTTATAACCGGGGCGCCAAGCGCGGCATCCGGTTCAGCCATGTCGTCAGCACCGGCAACGAGGCGCATCTCGGCGTGCTCGATTTCACCGACTATCTGTTGCAAAAGGACGAGGTCGGCGCGCTCATCCTGCTGCTCGAGCAGGTGCGTGGCGGCGAGCGCTTTATCGAGGTGGCGGAGAAGGCGGCGAATCTCGGCAAGCCGCTGATCGTCGCCAAGCTCGGCCGCTCGCAGGCGGCGCGGCGCGGCTCGCTGTCGCATACCGGCAGCATGACCGGCGCCGAGTTTGCCCATGACGCGGTGTTTCGCCATAGCGGGGTGATCCGCGGCGAAGATCAGGACGAGCTGCTCGATATCGCCGCCGCCTTCACCAGCTGTCCGCTGCCGACGGGGCGGAATGTCGGAATCATCGCCATCAGTGGCGGCGCCGGCGTGTGGCTGGCCGATGCCTGTGAGCGCCACGGCCTCATGGTGCCGGAACTGGGTGGCGATGTGCAGAAAGACCTGCGCGCCTTCATTCCCGATTACGGCGGCGTCTCGAACCCGGTCGATATCACCGCCCAGGCGCTGGAGATGGGCGGCAATATCGCCACTATCGAGCGGCTCTACGCGGCGCCCGGGATCGACAGCCTGGCGGTAAACGCCTTTCTGACCGAGGCGTCGATGGTGGCGGCGGAAAAGGCCGATCTGGCGCGCATCCAGGCGAGGCAGGAGAAGCCGCTCTTATATTACACCCACTCATTGCCGCATGACGGTGCGCTGGTGCACCTCGCCGCCACGGGGGTTCCCTGCTACACCTCGATCCAGGGCTGCGCCAGGGCGCTGCGCGCACTCGCCGATTACGCCGAGTTTCTCGAGCTGCGCGCCGCCGATACGCCGGCGCCGGAGGTCGAGACCCCGCCGCTGCCGAAGGGCAAGGCGGTGCTTACGGAATGCAACGCGGCGCCCTATCTGGCGGCGCTCGGCATCGCCATGCCGGAAGCCCGCCTGGCAAAGACCGCCGCCGAGGCCGTGGCCGCCGCCGCGGCGCTGACCGGGGCGGTGGCGCTGAAGGCGCAATCGCCGCAATTGACCCACAAAAGAGCCGCCGGCGGCGTGGCGCTCGGCCTCACCGGCGATTGGCAGCTGCGCCGCGCCTTCGAGCAGGTCACGGATTTGCCGGCCGAAATCGCCCTCGACGGCGTGTTGGTGCAGAAGATGGCGGCCAAGGGCATCGAAATGATCGCCGGCATCGCCCGCGACGAAACCTTCGGCCCGCTGGTGATGGTCGGGTTCGGCGGCTCGGACGTTGAAATCGAGCCCGATGTGGCGTGGGCGCCCGCACCCTTCGGCGAGGCGCGCGCGCTTGCCCTGATCCGCTCGCTCAAGGCCGCCGCCCGGCTCGACGGCGCCGCGCGGGCGCGGCGCGCCGATATCGGAGCGCTGGCCGGCCTCCTGGTGCGGCTCAGCCGCTTTGCCGAGCGCAACCGCGAACGCATCCAGGAACTCGACCTCAACCCGGTGGTGCTTTATGAGGAAGGCGAGGGATTGATGGCGCTGGACGCGCTCATCGTCACCCAGGGCGATAACGGAGAGTAATGTCGATGGCCGAAGATATTTTATTCGAGGTGGCGGAGCGCATCGCCACCATCACGCTGAACAGACCCGAACGGCGCAACGCCTTCACCCTCGCCATGATCGACGAATGGGTGGCGCGGCTGGAAGAATGCCACGCCCGCGATGACATTCACGTCGTGCTCGTCACCGGCGCCGACAAGGCGTTTTGCAGCGGCGGCGATATCGACGAATTGATGAAGCAGGGCCAGGCGCGCGGGCCGCAGGAGCGCAAGGACGAGCTGGTCAACCATGTCCACAATATTCCCCGCATTCTCGCGCGCATGGACAAGCCGGTGATCGCCGCCATCAACGGCGCGGCGACGGGAGCCGGCCTCGACCTGGCCCTGATGTGCGACCTGCGCTACGCCGCGCGCTCGGCGAAATTCGCCGAGACCTATGTCAAGATGGCGTTGATGCCGGGCGCCGGCGGCGCCTACTTTTTGCCTCGCATCGTCGGCCGGGCGCGGGCGCTGGAAATGCTGTGGACGGGAGATTTCATGGATGCCGAAGAGGCCGAGCGCATCGGCCTGATCAACAAGGCGCTGGCCGACGAGGCGCTGATGGCGCATGCGCTCGATATGGCGCGCCGCCTGGTCGCCGGGCCGACGCAATCGATCCGCGCCATCAAACGCGCGGTGCGCGCCGGGCTCCGTTCCGATCTCTCCGACAGCCTCGACCTCGGCGCCTCGAACTATGGCGTCTTGGCGATGGGCGACGATCATCTTGAGGCGGTCGACGCCTTCCTCGAAAAACGTAAGCCCCGTTTCGGCGGATAACAAACGCAACAAGGAGAATCCCATGGTCTATCCCCACACGTTAAATCATGTCGGCATCACGGTGACCGATATCGACGCGGCGGTGAAATGGTATCAGGAACTGTTCGGCTGCACGGTCCTCATGGAGCCGGTCACGACCGAAGAAGATGGCAGCTATTTCGCCGAGATCATCGTCGATATATTCGGCCCCGGCTTCGAGAAGATGGCGCTCGCCCATCTGATGACGGGAGACGGCATCGGCATCGAGCTGTTCCAATTCGGCAATCCCAAAAGCGTGCTCCCGGAGGATAATTTCGAATATTGGAAAGCCGGAATTTTCCATATCTGCATGACCGATCCGGAGATCGAGGAAATGTGCAAACGCATCGACGAGAGCGGCGGCAAGCAGCGCTCCAAGGTGTGGCAGCTGTGGGCCGACAAGCCCTACAAGGTGTGCTATTGCGAAGACCCGTGGGGCAATATCATCGAAATCAGCTCGCACAGCTACGTGCAGACCTGGTCGAACTTCCTGCAACCGCACAAGCCATGACGGAGAGGCGATGAAAAGCCAAGCAAACGGCATCACCTTCAATTGCCGCATCGACGGCGCGGAAGGCGCGCCGTGGCTGATGCTGAGCAATTCGCTGGCCACCAACCTTTCCATGTGGGACGGGCAAACGGCGGACTTCGCCCAGCATTACCGGGTGCTGCGCTACGACCAGCGCGGCCATGGCGCCAGCGACGCGCCGGCGGGCGATTACGATTTCGACATGCTGGCCGACGATGCCGCCGCCCTGATGCAGGCGCATGGCATCGAGGCGTGCCATTTTCTCGGCCTCTCGATGGGCGGCATGACGGCGATGGGGCTCGGCCTCAACCATCCCGAACGCGTGCGCAGCCTGACGATCTGCAATTCGCGCGCCGACGTGACGCCGGAATTCCGCCAAATTTTCGACGCCCGCATCGCCATCGCCTTTGATCAGGGCATGGAGGCGCTGGTCGAGACCACGGTCGAGCGCTGGTTCACCGAGAATCTGCGCGCCACCGAGCCGGCCTTTCTCGACGATGTGCGCGACATGGTGCGCACGACACCGCCCGAAGGTTATGCCGGCTGCGCCCGCGCCGTGCAGAGTCTCGATTACATGGCGCGCCTCAAGGCCATCGACAAGCCGGTCCTGTTCATCGCCGGGGCGCAGGATATCGCCACCCCCCCCTGAGCGTATGCGCGCCATGCAGGCGGCGATTTCGGGTTCTGAATATGTCGAGCTCGACCCGGCCTCGCATCTCTCCAACCTCGAGCAGCCGCAGGCCTTTACCGCGGCGGTGCGGGAATTTCTGGCGCGCCGGGGCTAGGCGGGAGGTGGCGCAGGCACTGACCCTGGCGGCGATCGAGGCCGCGCGGGATAGCATCGCGGACAAGGTCGTCGAGACGCCGGTTCACCGCTGGCGCGGCCCGCTCTTAAGCGCGGCGCTCGGCGATGAAACCGAAGTGATGCTCAAGCTCGAGCTGTTCCAGCATACCGGGACCTTCAAGGCGCGCGGCGCGCTGGTCAATCTCTTAA
>CAJXFT010000100.1 GCA_913053235.1 uncultured Alphaproteobacteria bacterium | reverse complement strand
CTAGCGATCTATAATTTCACGAATCACCGGGTGGTAGCTTTCGCCGAGCCCCTCTTCCATGGCCTGCTCCAACCGCTCGCGCGCCAGCTCGCCGCCTTTCGCGGCGACATTTTCCGCCGCCGCCAAATCGAGCGCGTAGGCCAGATCCTTGAGCGCGTAGCGCACCGAAAAGGCACCTTCCGGATAGTCGCGCGGCAGCATCGATTTGATGGCGTGATTGCGGAGCGCGAAACTGTCGCCCGAGCTCTTGGCCACGGTTTGCAGGAACATCTCCTCGTCGAGTCCGGCGCGCCGCGCGATGGCGAGCGCTTCGGCGATGGCGGCGCAGTTTTGAAACAGCATCATATTGTTGAGAATTTTCACCGTCTGGCCGGCGCCCGGCGCGCCGCAATGGGTGACGTCGCTGGCCATGTGCCCGAGGATCGGGCGGATGCGGGCGAACACCTCGCCGTCGCCGCCGACCATGATGCTGAGCGTGCCGTCGATCGCCGCCTGGCGCGTGCGCGCCACCGGCGCGTCGGCGAAGGCAATGCCTTTGGCGGCGAATGCCGCGTGCAACTGGCGCGCCAGCGCCGGTGGCGAAGTGCCGGTATCGATAACGCATTGGCCCTCGGCCAGATTGGCGAGCAGGCCATCAACGCCCCGGCAAATCCGGTCTACCTGCTCGCCATCGGGCAGCGACAGCAGGATGGTATGCGCCTTGGCGCACATATCGGCGGGCGATTCCGCCGCCGTTACGCCGGCCTCGGCGAGGCGTTCGAGCGGCGCCGGATCGATGTCCCAGGCCAGGACTTTCTCGCCGCCTTTCGACGCCAGATTTCGGCACATCGGCTCGCCCATCACGCCGGTGCCGATAAACCCAATGCAATCGAACATCTCCATTTCACCCCCTCAACGGTCAGTGACTATCCGCCCAGGCCGGCCAGCCGAGCTGGTTGGCGCGCTGCACCAGTTTGCCGAGGCCGAGGATGAGCGGCTCGGCGAAGCGCGGCGCGGCGATTTGCAGGCCGACCGGCAGTCCGGCGCGCGACAGTCCCGCGGGGACCGAAGCGGCCGGGATACCTGCCATCGTCACCAAAAAGGCGCCGGCGATCCAGTCGACGTAATTGTCGAGCTTGCGGCCGCCGATCTCGTCGGGGAAATTCTTTACGACCGGGAACTGCGGCACCGGCGACATCGGCATCAAAAGCGCGTCATAAGTCTCGAACAGTTTCCGGTAGCGCTGCCAGACCTGGGCGCGCATGTCCTCGGCGGCGGCGAGTTCGCGCATCGTGATATCGAGCCCGCTCTGCACATTGCCGGCGAGATTTCCGCCGAAGGCATCGAGATCGTCGAGCCGCTTATATTGCATGCCGACCATCCAGGCGCCGCGCAGCGTCAGGTACGCGTCGCGCGCGTCGGAAAGGTCGAAATCGACTTCCTCGACCAGCGCGCCATCCTCGGCCAGGCCGAACGCTGCCTTTCGGCAGATGTCTTCAAGTTCCGCGTCGACGCCGATCGCCGCGATGTCGGGCGCGTAGGCGAGACGGAGACCCTTGGCATCGTCGCGCGCACGCACCGGCTCAAACGCGCTTTTCCAGGGCGGCGCGACCGAATTCGGCATCATCCGGCTGTAGCCCGCCATGGCGTCGAGCAGCAGCGCCGCGTCTTCCGCCGAGCGCGCCATCGGCCCCAGCACCTGGCCCGGATCCCATGGCAGCTCGAGCGGATAGTTGGACACCAGGCCGGGCGTGGTGCGGAGGCCGACAATGCCGCAAAACGCCGCCGGCATTCTCAGCGAGCAGCCGAAATCGGTGCCCTGCGCGATCGGCACCATGCCGCTCGCCACCGCCGCCGCCGAGCCGCCGGAAGAGCCGGACGGGCTGAGCTCGGGATCCCACGGGTTTCCCGTCGCGCCGAACAGCTCGTTGTCGGTATTGGCCCCGGCGGCGAATTCCGGCGTGTTGCTCTTGCCGAGAATGATCGCCCCGGCGGCGCGCAGCCGCGCCACCACCTCGGCGTCCTCCACCGGCACATGCTCGGCGTAGACGGGTGAGGCCCAGGTCGTGCGCATGCCCGCCGTCTCGACGATGTCCTTGATCACCACCGGCAGGCCCAACAGCGGCGGTATTTTGTCACTGCCGCCCCGGGCAAGGAATTTATCCGCCGCCCCGGCCGTCGCACGGCCTTCGTCGGCGGCCAGGGTGACGATGGCATTCAGCGTTGGGTTGAGGCGCTCGATCACTTCGAGATGCGCCTCCAGCAATTCCACCGCGCCGATCTCGCGGGCGCGCAGCGCCGCCGCCATTTCAACGGCGCCGAGACGCGTCAGGTCTTCGGCCACTATTCGCCCATATCGACGATGGCGATGGACGGGCCGCCGCCGGGCGGGCCCTGATGCATGGCGTCGACCGAGACGAACACCGCCGGATCGCCGATCGCCGCCGCCGCGACGCCGCCGACCGCGCCCTTCGAATGGCGGTGATGGTGGACGTCCGAATCGTCGAGCATGATCTGGCGCCGGTTGCGCAGCTTAGCGCCGGGGTCGGCCTCGCATTTGATGAACACATTGACCAGCCGGCCGGCGAGATCCTCGGAGCGCGCGCGCGCGGGCAGATCCAAACCGGCGGAGCGGATCGAATCATAGATGCCGTCGATGTCGAGGGCGTCGCGCATCACGCTATGGCCGATGCGGAAGCGCCCGCCGGCGCCGTCGCGGTTGCCGAAGAGGATGATCTGGGCGCGGTCCAACTCGACGCCCGAGGAGCAGGAGGCGACCGAGGAATAGAGATCGAGTTTGCGGCATATGTCGGCGGCCGCCGGCATCTCGACCTCGCCGAGCGCCACGGCGATGCCGAGGCCGGTGGTGCCATTCGACACCCCCATCGAATCATGCACCTCGCAGGCCACGCTCTGGCCCCGGCCGTGCGCTTCCTGGATGCCGTCGATGGTCAGGAGCGGCGTCTTGGTCTGGACGTAATGCACGTCCTTGGCGTCGCCGATGCCGGCGTCCTTCATCGCCGCGCGCACGCCGGCGGCGACCGTCTCGACCATCGCCGGGCGGCCGATATCCTCGGGCAATATGATCTCGCTCATCGCCGTTCCCATGGCGAGGCGCGATTGCCCGCTCGCGCCGCTCTCGCCGTTGCGCGCGAACACCGTGGCGTGCGGCGTGATGATGCCGTCGCAGCCGCCCGACCACACCATCGGGATCAGCTTGATCGCTTCCTCGCTGCGCGTGCCATGCTTGGCCAGCACGGCGCGGTAGGCCTGGTCGGAGAGGATGCGGGTGAAATCATTGACGCCGCCATTGCCCTCCGTCTTGCCGATGACGGCGACGACATCGTCGGCGGCCATGCGGCCCGAGGTGATCAGCTCGTCGAGCCCGCTGGCGTCGGAGACGCTCTTGATTTCGATCTTGGCGACATCGATTGCCATGTTTTGTCTCTCTCCTTAGGGCGTCCAGCGCCAATCTTGCTTAGTTTCATTTGTAACGATTATCTGCCCATTCTTGATAACGACATTGCGCGCCGCCTGTTTGGTCAACGCCTCGGCGGCGTTCGCTGCGTCGAGGATCACCAGGTCCGCCGCGCATCCCGGCGCGAAGCCGTAATCATCGAGCCGCATCACCCGCGCCGCGGCGTTGGTCTGCATGTCGAACAGCTCTTCGATCTCGCCCGGCAGACTCATATGCGCGGCATGGGCGGCGATCAGGCCGACTTCCAATGGGTCGACGCGGCCGAACGGATAGAAGGTATCCTCCACGCAATCCTGGCCGAACGAGACGTTGATGCCCTCGGCCAACAGCTCTTTCACCCGGGTGATGCCGCGCCGCTTGGGCTGGGCGTCGAGACGCCCCTGCAGCATCAGGTTGGTCGCCGGATTGGTGATCATGTGAATCCCGGCCTGGCGCACCAGCGCGATGACGGCGTTGGCGTAATCCTCGTCATAGCCGGCCAGGGCGCAGGTGTGGCCCGCCGTGACGCGGCCCTGCCAGCCGTTTTCGAGCGTTTGCTCGGCCAGCATCTCCAGGGTTCTGGCGCCGGCATCGTCGGTCTCGTCGACATGCATGTCGATATCGGCGTCGAATTTCCTGGCGATCTCGAAGGCAATTCTGATATGGCGCGCGCTGTCCTCAGGGCGCTTCTCGTTGAACGGCATGCCGCCGACGACATCGGCGCCGGCCTCCATGGCCTGCCACATCAGCTCCTCGGCGCCCTTGTTCCGGAGAATGCCTTCCTGGGGAAAGGCGACGATCTGGATATCCATCACATCGGCATGGCGCCGGCGCGCTTCCGCAACGCCTTCGAGCGGACGCAAGGCGCCGATATTGTCGACATCGACATGGCTGCGGATGCGCGTTACGCCATTGGCCAGCGCCGAGCGGATCACGCGCCCGGCGCGCGCGGCGATTTCTTCCGTGTCATAGGCGCGCTTGCGCTCCCAGATAATCTCGATGGCCTCGTCGAGGGTGCCGGAAACATTCGGCCGCACGTCTTCGTTGATGAGCGCCTTGTCGAGATGAATATGCGGCTCGACGAAGCCGGCGACGCATAGCCGCCCCGCCGCATCGATGACCTCGGCGCCATCGCCGCCATCCGGCGGTTCGACAAAGCGCCCATCGGCGATGTAGAGGTCGCGCACTTCTCCATCGCGCCAGGGATTGGCGTTCTTGACGATCAAATCCATGGCGCGGCCGCGCTCAGTTGCCACGCACGAAATCCACCGCGCCGCCCATCACCATGCTCTCGGCCGGCTTGGTTTCGGCAACCAGGCGGCCGCGTTTGAAGACATGGGTGCAGGCCGGGTTGATGCGCAGCACATCGGCCTTGCTGGCGGCGTCGAATACCACCAGGTCGGCATTGGCGCCTTTCGTCACGCCATAATCTTCCAGGCCAAGATTGCGGGCATTGCGCCAGGTGATCATGTCGAAGCAGGCGTCGATCTCCTGCACGCCCGACATCTGGCAGACATGCAGCGTCAGCGAGGCGGCCTCGACCATGTCGCCGCGGCCGAGCGGATACCACGGGTCCATGATCGAATCATGGCCGATGCCGACATTCACGCCTGCCTGGAGCAGCTCCTTCACCCGCGTCATGCCGCGCCGCTTGGGGTAGCTGTCCTGGCGCGCCTGCAGGATGAGATTGTCGAACGGATTGGCGGTCACGTTCAGCCCCGAACGCTCGATCCAGCCCATCAGGCGATAGGCATAGGCGTTGTTGTAGGAATGCATGGCGACGCAATGGCTGGCCGTGACGCGCCCGGCCATGCCGCGCTTGAAGGTCTGCTCGACCATGACCTCTAGAAACCGCGCATGGCTGTCATCGATCTCGTCGCAATGCACGTCGATCATCAAGCCGCGCTTTTCGGCCTCGTCGAAGATGAACATCACGCTATCGACGCCGGCCTCGCGGGTGACCTCGTTATGCGGAATGCCGCCGACCACATCGGCGCCCATATCGAGCGAGGCGCGAATCTGCGCCTCGCTGCCGGGAAAGGATTTAGCGCCGACCTGGGGAAAGGCGACGATCTGGATATCGACCCGGTCCTTGAGCTCATCGCGCAGTTCCAAGAGCGCCCGGGTGGGAAGCTGCGAATCCTCGCTTGTGTCGGCATGGGTGCGGATGAAGCCCGCACCTTGCGCGACTTCCCAATCGACGGCGCGCCGCGCCCGCTCCTTGACCGCCTCGAGTGTGAGCTTGGGCTTGAAGTCGCCCCAAATCTCGATGCCTTCAAACAGCGTGCCCGATTCATTGTCGCGCTCCAGCCCCGCCGCCAGCACGGCGTCGAGATGGACATGGGCATCGATCAGCGAGCCCGAAACCAGCCGCCCGCCGCAGTCGATCACCTGTCCGGCTTCGGCCTCGATGTTGGCCTCGACGGCGGCGATTTTTTCTCCTTTTATGGCGATATCTGCCGCTCGAATCGGCTCGTCGCGATGCGCCACGTTGGCATTTTTGAGGATGATGTCCATTTGCTGTCTCCCTATTCGCTATGCGCTCGATATTCCACCTAGGATGGGTTCTCAAAAAAGACGACGATGCGTTTGATCACACGTTCCGCCTTCACGGCCCCGGTAAGGAGCGAGGCCTCAAAGAGGGGAAGCCGCCGGCCGAGAATGCTGTTGGCAGCCAGGATATTCTGAACGCGCGAGGCAGCATCTCCGATGGCCTCCGGATGCAATATTCCCTCTTTTGCCTTGAAGGCGATTTGCTCGGCGCCGCGGTAACCGGACACGAACCTTCGCATAACGGTTTCGTCCGGGACGGCGCGGAACTTGACAGCGAATCCGGCCCCCGAGAGCGCCCTTTCGATGGTGGTTCCATCCCTGCGAGCAACGGTGGAGAACACAAATACGCGGATAGATTCATTTTCGATATTTTCGTTTGCGGCAATGATACCGGTCAAGTTCGCTAACTCGTCAACATCCTCAATAGTCGTGACCTGCGTGCTTCCTGGTGGGCACCAGTCCTTTGGTTTCACCACATAGCCTGGGAGCCGGGCGGAAAAGACATCGCCACAGGCCTCGGCGAGTTGCTCCTCACCAAGACCCGAAGCATCGCCCAAGTCGGCGTAGGACAGTTGTGCGGCCAAAAGGTTTGCGCCGGAGAGTTCAGCCTTCCAAAAACTTGCGCCTTCCAAATTTGCGTTCTTGAAATTCGTGCCGCGCAAATCCGCTTGAGAAAAATGGGCGTCGCGGGCGTTGACATTCTCCGCAACGGCATCGCGCAGATCGGCGGAAAACAGATTCGCACTGATCAATACGGCATTATTAAGTTCGGATTCTCTCATATTCGCGAAGGAGAGGTCGGCGCGCGACAGATCGGCGTCTATCAGCTTTGCGCCGCGAAGATCGGCCTCACGCAATTCGGCTCCGCGTAGCGTCGCCCTGTTTAGGTGTACTCCATTCAAATTGGCTTCGCTCAGGTCCGCATCCGTGAGATCCGCATCGTCAAGTATTGCGTCTTCCAGGTCGGCTTCGTGTAGGTCCACCCCCCGCAAAATTGCTCCCGAAAGATCCGCCCCATCAAGATTCGCGCCGCTCAAATCGCAGTTCTGACAATTTCCTGTCGCCTTCAATTTGTCCAGGTGCTTTTGATCGGCGGCGTGGGCGCCGCTGCTGACGCCAAAGACAAGTATGACCAAAGCAAGGTTCAATGGTAGCCAGGCGGTACGGCCGCGGCGCCATGAACGGAGACCGTTTCGCCCAGCGCTCCGCAACGCCGCGACACTCATGGCCAAGCGCCGAAATTTGGTGAACAGCCGCAAATTCAAGTTGGGCCACATAATGCTATCTCTGGCAAATCGGTACGGATAGGTGTTTGGGCAATATTTCTGCACCTTCGATTTGACACGCGCCGTCGAGCTGATTCGCCTCAAGCGCGGCACCCTGGAAATCGATGATACCATCGAATTCGGCCCGCGTGAAATCAGCACCCTTTAGAGTAGAGTTTGCAAACTTGACATCGGTGAGTTCCGCGTCGCTGAAATTGGCTCCAGAGAGGTTGCCATTACTAAAGTCCACAATTACCAATGTTGTACGGACAAAACTGGCGTCAACCAAATTCGCGAATTGTAGATCGGCGGCAGAAAATAGGGCCTCATCGAAGGTGACCGTCGAGAGGCTCGCGCGTTGTAAAATCGTGCCGTTTACAAACGCAAAATTGAACAGGGCCCCGTTCAAATTGGCGTCGCTCAGATCGGCGCCGGTAAGATCAGCTCGTTCAAATTTTGTCGGCTTCGGTAATTTTCCATCGCCACCCCAATGGGAGACGCTCGCCTCAATTCCAATAAGATTTGCTCCCGTGAAATTTGCGCCCGATAAATCCGCATCCTCAAGTATCGCTTCCTCAAGATTCGCGAATTTGAGCTCCGCGTCCGATAAATCTGCTTTTCGAAGTTTCGCTCCTTTAAGGCTGGTGTTGTTCAAATTTGCACCTTTCAGAACTGCTTCCTCCAGTTCGGCACCCTTCATTTTCGCCGATTTCAGATTTGCGGCGGTCAAATCTGTTTTCGACAACACCGTGTATTCCAAGATCGCTCCGTCGAGGTCAGCGTCATTCATCATCGCCTTGCTGAAATTGCCTCCTCTGAAATCGGCGTATCTCATGTCGGCGGTTCTCAAATCGGCTCCGGCGAAGAACGCCCGCTGGGCTTCGGCAAAGCGAAGATTCCTGTCCTGGAGTAACGCGCCCTCGACCTGCTCAATCTGAATGTCGAGGTATTCGTACTCTCCGGTCCAGCTCGGCGGCTTGAGCGAAATCTCGACATCGTCAAGGTCAAGAAACGCATCGACAATCCGTGGTACGAGGCTTCGCTGGTCAAATGTGCCTGATTCAAAACTTTCCGCGGCCTCCTCGGGGTGCCCGTTGATCGCGCCGTCGGAAACCACCCACGCCAGGAAAGGGACAGCCACGGCAACGACCGCACATAGGTGTGACAGAGGGGAGCGGAGAAAATATTCGAACCCTATTCCGGGCGAGGTTCCTCCTTTTAATGTGCGAGCGGCGCGAAATCCGAAGGCTATGCCGGCCACGATCGCAATGGTGAAAAATGCGATTTGCGCGCCGGTCGTTGGCCATTCGTGCATGGGCAAAAAACGCACCCACAGAATAATAATTGTCGCCGGCACAAACAGCCAGCCGGTCAGAAATGACAGCAGCACCCGCAATCCGGAATACGCCAAACGGTGCTTGCGCAATTGCCTCACACCGATGCGAATGATGCTGGTCAGCATCCACGGAAAGGCTTGCTTCTCCAACGGCCGCCCGTCGGGAAAGACGGCAGGCAAATCAGCCAGCGATTCCCACAGGCGCTGCATGTAGAGCAGCAAATAGATATAGAGGCTCAACATGATAGCCGGCGCCGCCCAGTAGAACCCGGCGATTGGAATCTTGGCGCCGACAAAAGGCAGCTCGGTGGAAGTTTTGTTGACCAGCAACGCGGCGTCCGTCGTTGTCGCGACGACAAGCCAGGAAAATACGCAAGCGAGGACAGTCACCACGAAGATATTGCGCGCGTGCTTGGAGATCTCGGTCACATGGTCGAGCTGGGCAAACTTCGCGATATCTTCCGGAAGCCGGGCGCCCGAGAGGTTTGCGCCGGCCAGGCTTGCACTCGTCAACCCCTCGACCGCGACAAGGTTTGCGTTTTGCAGGCACGCGCGGCGCAGACTTGCGTCGTCCAGGCAGCGCCTTCAAGATCGGCGCCAATCAGAGAGGCCTCGTCAAGCCTGGTTGCGCGCAGATTGGCGCGAGACAGTTTAGCGCCGTCGAGGACGGCGTCCGTCAAATCCACATCGGCAAATGTGTCTCCGAGGAACTCATGACCGCTAAAGTCAGCGCGCTTGCCATCACTGCGGTCCGAACTCAGCCACAACGCGTGCGAGTCCAGAATGTCCGCAATCTCGCGGGATGACATTTGCATAGCCTCAGCCCGGAATGTTTTGCATTGAGCGAAATCCTACGGTGACCGGTCGTATTCACCGGTAGCATAGCGTTTATATGAATCGCTAACGATCAATTTCAGGCTGTGACAATTTCACTCTGTTAAAGGGTATCCAGGCATCCACCTTCAATACCATTCCGAGGGCGGGCGCGAGAACCGGTTGATGCCGAGATCGCGGCCGCAGCAGCGTTTGTGTATTTCCTCGAAGGCCGGGCGGAAGGCGCTGTTGAGCGCTTCCAACTGCTCATGCTGCTTTTTGAATTCGGGCAGATGGCCGCGCAGCTCTTCGAGGAGCGCCGCCTCGTCGACGCGCTTGAGGCGGTTACCCTCGACGACAATCTCGCCGTTCACCATCACCTTCTCGATCGAGCTGCCGTTCTCGCAATAGACCAGATGGTTGCGCACATCGTTGAGCGGTGTGAAGTTGAGGGTCTTCATGTCGAGGATAATGAGATCGGCCTTCTTGCCGGCTTCGAGCGAGCCGGTATCGCCGTCGATCATCGCCGTGCGGGCGCCGTTGATGGTGCCGGCGCGCAGGATCTCGCTCGCCGACGGCCCTTGCGGGTAATCCGGCGTCGACACCTTGTGCAGGAGCGCCGCCGCCTTCATCACATCGAATATGCGCGGCGTGTCGTTGGTCGATATGCCGTCCGAGCCGAGGCCGATGGGTATCCCGGCATCCATTATCTTGCGGTAGGGCATGATGCCGACGCTGAGCTTCTGATTGGAGATGGCGTTGTGCACGATGGTCGAGCCGGCATCGGCGATCATCCTGATATCCTCGTCGGTGACCCAGATCGAATGGGCGATCGCGGTGCGCGGCCCGAGCGCGCCGAGCGCGTTCATATGGCCGATCAGGGTCTTGCCGTAAAACTCGTGCCCGGTGACGGCCTGAATTTTCGATTCGAGAATATGGATGTGGTAGGCCATGTCATGCTTGTCGGCGAGCTCATAGGCGGCGATCAGCATGTCGTCGGTGCAGCGCTGAGGCCCGGACGGCGCGATGACGTAGCGCAGGCGGCCCTTTTTGTTGTGGAAACGCGACACCGCCTCCTCGGCGAGCTCGACGAAAAACTTGGTCGAGGGCGGCGGCGCCGCCGAGACTTTCGCTTTCAGCTCGTCCGGTAAAAGTTCGTCGGTAAACGGAATCGTTTCGCTGAACGGCCGGTTGATGATATGGCCCGAAACATTGGCGCGGATGCCGAGATCGTCATAGGCCTGGAAGGTCGCTTCGAGCTGGTCGAGATCCTGACCCGGCATTTCGATGACATCGTCGAGCACGTTGGTGACGCCGGTCTTCAGGCATTCCATGCCGACGATCATGGTGCGCAAATATATCAGGCGCGGCGGCAGCGGCACGGCGCCGAGGATCGGATAGCAGAGCAGCATCCACAGTTCGAGCGGCAGATTGTCGTAGCGCCCCTTATACATCGCCTCCCAGGAATGGACATGGGCGTTGGTCAGCCCCGGCATGACCAGCTTGGCGCGCCCGTCGATGGTCTCGGCGCCGCCGCCGGAGAGGTTGTCGCCGATCTCCTGGATGCGGTCGCCCTCGACGAGAATATCGCCGCCAAACGGCTCGGCGCCGTGCGCGGAATCCATGGCGACGATGGTCGCGTCCTTGATCAGATAGCGCATCTGCGTCTCCTATTTAGCTTTTGTCGCCGAGGATGATGACGTTCTCGGGCTCGGCGAAGGCTTCGCCGAGCGCCGCCGCCGCGCCGCTGACATATTCGTCCATGAACATCTTGCCTTTTTCCGCCGTCGCCACGGCGGCCGAGGAAAGCGCCCCCGAAGAGGGCACCGTCGCCGGGTCGTAAGGATACATATCGTGCAGCGGGAAATCGGCCGGCGGGTGCATCGGCACCTTCTCCATGTCGACGAATTCGGGGTGGAGATGCAGCATCATCGAGGTTTCCATCACCCCGGCATGTTCGAGCGGCCAGCCCGGGAAGCCTTCGGGGAAGGCTTTTTCCAATGTCGCTTCCGAGGCGTATTCCCAGTAAGGCAGCTTGGCGATGCTGAGATCGGTGATGCCGTCGCGTCTGAGTTCGCGCAGCGCCAGATCGATGCCTTCGACGAGGAACATGTTGTTTTCGTAATGGCCGTCCATCAGCGCCATCTTGCGCACGCCATGACGCGCAAATTCCTTGATCACGTCGCGCACCAGGGAGATCAGGGTCTGGCCGTCGAGGCTGGTGGTGCCGGGGAAGTGATTGCCGCCGCCGGATTTGGGCTGCGATTTGTAGCCGTAGGTCAGGGTCGGCGCCACCAGGCCGCCCGTATCGGCCGCCACGGCCTCGCAGATCGCCGTCGGGATCAGCGAATCGCAATGCATCGGCAGATGCGGGCCATGCTGTTCGAGCGAGCCCACCGGCAGCATCACCACCGGCGCCTCCTCGCGCAAGCGGCGGTCATATTCGATCCAGTTCAGTTCGCAAATTCGGATATCATCGCGCATCGCAAACTCCTTTCACGGTAGGGCTGTTCACGGCCAGGCAGGCATATTCGCGCCGCCATAGCGGTGAATGCCCAGATCCACGGCGGCGCAGCGTTTGTAGACCTCCTGGAAATAGGGAATGAAGGCCTGGTTGCGTTCCTCCTGCGGTTCATGCCTGGCCAGCAGTTCCGGCCACATGGCGCGGAACTCATCCAACAGCGCGTTCTCGTCGACCTTGGTCAGCAGGCCGTCGCGCACCACGATTTCGCCGTCGACGATCACCGTTTCGACCGAGCTTCCGTTCTCGCTATAGATCAGATGCTTGCGCGCATCGTTGAGCGGCACGAAATTGGCGTTGCTGAGATCCATGATCACCAGATCGGCCTTCTTGCCGACCTCGAGCGAGCCGATCTCGTCTTCCAGCAGCATACTGTAGGCGCCGCCGAGCGTCGCCATATGCATCACCTCATGGGCGCTCAGCCAGGAATCGTAATCCGCCGTCGTCACATTATGAAGATGGCCGGCGGCGCGCATGGCGTCGAAAATGCGCGGCGTGTCGCTGGTCGAAATGCCGTCGGTGCCGAGCGCCACATTGACCCCGGCATCGAGCATCTTGCGCACCGGCGCGATGCCGGAGGAGAGCTTCATGTTGGAGAGCACATTGTGGACCACCGAGCACTTGGCGGCGCCGAGGAGTTCGAGATCGGCGTCGGTGGTCCACACGCCATGTGCAATCGTCGTGCCGCGGTTCAGCAGGCCGAGATCGTGCATATATTGCACCAGGGTCTTGCCGTAGAACTCCTGGCCCGCCACCGCCTGCACCTTGGTCTCCAAAATATGGGTGTGGAAGCAGGTGGCGTTGGCGCGCGCCAATTCGTCCGCCGCCTGCATCAGCTCCACCGTGCAGCGCTGCGGCCCCGACGGCGCCACCATGAATCTGAGCCGCCCGTCGGCGCTGCCGTGATAGAGCGAGAACGCCTCTTCGGCAAAGGCGACATACTCCGCCACCGTCGGCGGCTTGTTGGCGTTTACCTGGCTCAACAGATCGTCGGGCAGAACCTCGCTGAAAAAAGGCACCGTGTCGGCGATCGGCCGGTCGATGACATGGCCGGAAATATTGGCGCGGATGCCGGCATCATTGTAGGCCTGGAAAATGCAGCCGAGCGTCTCCATGCTTTGCAAGGGCGGCTCGAGAATATCGTCGGCGAGGAAGGTGACGCCGTTCCTCAGCGCGTCCATGGCGACCAGCATGGAACGCAGATAAAGCGCGCGCGGCGCGAGCTGGCCGTCGCCGACGAGGAAATAGGCCAGGGTCATCCACATTTCGAGCGGCAGGTTTTCGTAGCGTCCGCGGAACAGCGCCTCGGGCGTGTGGATATGGGCGTTGACGAAGCCCGGCGTCACCAGCTTGTCATGCCCGTCGATGACGATATCGGCCTCGGCCTCGGGCAGCGCCGCGCCCATCGCAACGATGCGCTGGCCCTCGATCAAGATATCGCCGTCAAAGCACTCGCTGCCATGGGCGGCGTCCATGGCGATGATCTTGGCGCCCTTGATATGGATGGTCATTTCATTTCCCTTGTTGCTTGGCCGCCTCAACTGCGCGGCAGGATATATGTGTGCTCCGGACGCCATGAGGCGAAAAGTTTGCGCCCCGTGGTGAAGTCGAGGGCGTCCAGCTCGTGCTGCTGCTTTTGCACGCGGAAGACCGTGCCGTCGCCGAT
>CAJXFT010000099.1 GCA_913053235.1 uncultured Alphaproteobacteria bacterium | reverse complement strand
AGGCCGAACTCAATACCAGCCCGCGCCCTTACGCTAAACTGTTGTTTTTCAGCTATTACTCAGCTTGCATCCAAATCGAGAATATTGAACCCAAGGTTTCCTAATCTGGGGGTCGCAGGTTCGAGTCCTGCCGGGCGCGCCATCATTCTCATGTCCGGTCCGGAGACATGGGTAACACCCTCGTGCCGAACGGGTTGTCGGCTGACGGTCAAGCTGGCGTTTTTGGGATTTCCGCCGTTTTCGGCTTTGATTGAGAGGCTGGCTCTGGCCGTTCATTCCCAGGATATGGGCATGGCGGAATGGCCTTCCGGATGCTTTGGCGGAGCATGTGGAATCTTGTCGGTCGGCCGCTCGGGTGGTAGCATCGCTCTCGGGAGTTGCTCGTTTGATCGCGTTCTTTGCGTTACGGATTTGCTGCTCCTCATTGCTTGTTGGTTGTAAAAAGCCACGACTTGCTCGGCAGGGCGGCTCGAATTTCAGATCTTGCTCCGCGGTCTGTCCGCACTTCTAACGATCATCCTGACAAGTCAATTTGATCTTGAGCGCTTAGGACGCAGGTCAATGAAAATTCTTGGCATCAATATCGGGATCGGGCCGTCGGTCTGTCTGTTGGATGACGGCGAACCGGTATTTGCGATCGAAGAAGAGCGCCTGTCGCGCGAGAAAGGCGCGATGGGTTTTCCGACATTGAGCCTGCAATATCTGGAGCAACATTGGCAGCCTTTCCTGGCGGCATGCGACGCGGTTGCCCTGGCCAACGAACATATAGCGATCTTCGACCGAAAATCATTTTTGGCGCGCTATGACGCCCGCTATCAGGATCGCGGCCCGATCAAGCAGGCGCGCGACGCATTGTGGCGGGCACGCCAATACGCGAAACGGGCGCTGATCGCCGCCGCGCCCACGCCTCGATCCGAAACCCTGGCCCAAGTCAAAGCCGCCGCGCCATCGGTGACGGTGGCGCCCGATCGGGTATATCGGATAGGCCATCATGACTGTCACGCCGCGGCGGCATATTTCGGACTCGCACGCACCAAGGATAAACCATTCCTGATCTTGACCCTGGACGGCGGTGGCGACTTTGACTGCGCGACGGTTCAGATCGGCGACAATGGGCGCCTGCGGCGCATTGCCACCACCGCGTCGGGAAACAGCATCGGCAACATCTACTCGAACGTCACCTATCTGATGGGCATGACGCCGCATGAGCATGAGTACAAGCTCATGGGAATGGCGGCATACACCGTCGATGAGCACAAACGCGATCTGTCCGAAGTTTTTCGCCCGTTCGTCGATTTAGACGCGGAAAACCCGCTCCTGTTCACCCACGCGGTGCCGGAACGGACGACATGGAGCATTCGCCGGCTGGACCGCGCGCTAAGGCGCCGGCGTTTCGACAATATAGCCGGTGCGCTTCAACTCTATACCGAGGATCTGGTGCTGCGCTGGGTCCGCGCCGCGATCCGCGAAACCGGTGTGCACGACCTGCTGCTGTCGGGCGGAGTCTTCATGAACGTGTCGATGAACAAGAGCATCTCTTTGTTGCCGGAGGTGCAATCGCTGAACGTTTTTCCGTCATGCGGGGACGAAACCAACTCGATCGGCGCCGCTTTCGCCGTGCATGCCGAGCTGAAAGGCGAGCTTTCCCGTTTCAGCCGTTTCACGCTGGGGCCGGACGCGGATGACGATATGGACGAATTGGAGCGCGAATACGGCGATCGCTGCCGATTCGAGCGGGTGGGTGATGTGGCGCGGCGAACCGCCGAACTGCTGGCCAGCGGCAAGATCGTCGCGCGCTGCGATGGTGCGATGGAATTTGGTGCCCGCGCCCTCGGCAACCGATCGGTGCTGGCCGATCCCCGGACCCCGAACGCGGTGGCGAAAATCAACGCCACCATCAAGCAGCGCGATTTCTGGATGCCTTTCGCACCGGCGATTTTGGCCGAGGACCTCGACAAATATGTGGTGGTTCCGGACGCGCTGCCAAAAGACAATCCATCACCCTATATGATGTTCGTCATGGACAGCCGCGAGGAGTACCGCGACGACATGGCGGCAACCCTGCACCCGTTCGACAAATCGGCCCGCGTTCAGGTCGTCGATCGGGAGCTCTACCCCGAATTTCATTCCCTGCTGACGGCGTTCAAGGCGACCACCGGCCGATCCTGCCTGTTGAACACGTCGTTCAACATTCACGGACACCCGATCGTGCGGACGGCGCGCGAAGCGCTCGACATATTGGTGTCGAGCAATCTCGACTGCGCCGCCTTCGCCGGACATGTCGTGGAAAAACGCTGATGGCCCCGCCGTTGCTGTGCGGGTTCGCGCGACAGGAGATCACTCCGGACCGTCCGCTCAGACTCGCCGGCATCGGCGGCGAACGGCTTGGCAGGACGGTCCTGGATCCGCTTTATGTTCGGGCGCTGGCGCTGGAGGATCGTGGCGGGCGGCGCGCGCTGTTGCTGGTGTTCGACCTTCTTTATGTCGGCACCGCGCTGGCCGAGACGATCTACGCGGCGGTGAGCGAGTCCCTGGGAGTGTCGCGTGACGCCGTCCTTGCCCTCGCCACGCACACCCACAGCGCGCCGCAGACATCCGAGGAGTTTTGCCGGGGCGATCCGGTCGATGAGCGGTATCGCGAAGCCGTGTCGCTGGCCGCTCTGCAAGTCGCGGAACAGGCGATCTCGGCGTTGCGGCCGGCCTCGTTGTCGAGCGCTGAGGGCGCTGGAGCGCCGGCCATCAACCGCCGTGTTTCCGTGCCGGCCTGGTCCCGGATGTTTCCGCGGCTGCGCAAGGTCAAGGTCCTTAATCGCCCGAATTTCAAGGCCTATTCGGACACCGCGGTGACGTCATACAAGATCACTTTTGAGGACGGCCGGTATCTCTGGATCGTAAACGCCGCCCTGCACGCCGCCGTACATCGCGGCGAAGCCTATTCGGCGGACTTCCCCGGCTATCTGCCGGAGCAATTGCGGAAACGCGATTCCTCGGGCAACTGTATCGACGCGTTGTTCCTGCAAGGCTGGGCAGGCGATCAAAGCGTCCGGCTTACAACGCGCCTCGCGCTTTCGCTTCACCCCGGGCGATTGGTCGATTACCTCATGCATCCAAGCGTCTTCGCGCGCGATGCCGGGCCGCCGGAGCTCGCCGCTATCGCCGATCGGCTTTGTGCTTGTCTCGATCACCGCGCCGTCCTTGGCGCAACGGAGGATGACGATCTCGTATGCCGTCACCATGTCCTCGACGCGCCGCTGGAGGGCGGTGGGCTGCGCAAGATCCAGCTCAAGTCGATCAAGCTAAGCGGCATGCACGTGCTCGCCGTCAGCGGCGAACCGTTTGCCAGCTACAGACGATCGCTCGAGCTCACGGGCAGACATGTGATGACGGTTGGTTGTCTTGACGGCCCTTTCGGATATCTCCCCGATGCCCGCGCCTTGAAGGAAGGCGGTTACGAGCCCGATCGATCGATAGCCCTGTTCGGCCAGCAGGCCCGCTTCGCGGCCGCGGCGGTAGAGCGCTTCAAGGACAGAACGCAGCAGCTGATCGACGCACAGGTCACAAGTGAATGAATTTCAACACCACCTATTTCCTGCTCGTATTTCTGCCCATCGTCCTGGTCATCTTCCATTTGAGTCCGCGTCAATTCCGCTTCGCCGTGTTGCTCATCGCGTCTTGCGTTTTCTATGCCGTCTCGGGGCTCGTTCCCTTGGCATTCATGCTGTTGTCGATCGGCTGGGGGTTCGGAGCGGCGCTGGTCGCCCGCAATACCCGATCCGGTGCCGTGATCGCCGCCGCAATCAGCTTTCCCCTGATCGTCCTCTATCTGTTCAAATATCTCAATTTCACGCTGGACACGGTCGGCGCCTCGCCGGAACTACGTGATTTCTTTCTCTTCTTCCTCGCCGTGACCCTCCCGGCCGGCATTTCATTCTACACGTTCCAGATTGTCGGCTACATCATCGACGTGCGAGATCACGTAGTTCCGGCCGAGCGCAATCCACTGAAGCTGGCGGTGTTCATCTCTTTCTTTCCACAGCTCATCGCCGGCCCCATCCTTCGCTATGACCAAATCTCGAGCCAGCTTGACAGGATAACCCGGATCCAGTGGCTCGAAATTGACGCCCGATCGGGGCTCAAATATCTGGCCATCGGTCTGTTCGGCAAAGTCGTCATCTCCGACCTGACGAACATTCTGATCGGCAACAGTTGGGCGGTCAATTTTTCCGAAGTGGCGACCCGCGCGGATGTCCTGTTTCTCCTCAACGCTTACAGCATCCGTATATATTTCGACTTTTGGGCCTACAGTTTGATGGCGATCGGTCTCGCCAAGCTGTTCGCTCTTAATTTGCCGGTAAATTTTCGTGAGCCCTATCAGTCGGTCTCGCCGGCGGAATTCTGGCGCCGCTGGCATGTCACCCTGTCATTTTGGATCAAGGATTTCATCTATTTGCGTCTTGGCGGCCGCGATGCCTATGTGCGAAACATCGCCATCATATTCCTCGCCGTCGGGCTCTGGCACGGCGCCGGATGGACATTCGTGCTGTGGGGCGCTTACCACGCGGTCCTCGTGATTGGCTATCATTTCAGCCGGCCGCTGTGGGACAAGGCGCCGAAAGCCGTTCGGATTCTGGTTACCTATGCTCTTGTCTCGCTCGGATGGCCGCTGTTCTTTTTGGATCTCGGCGGCTATTGGGTATTTCTTACGTCACTGGTCGACCCGGCGGATGGCGCGGGCATATATTCGCTCAAGCACTGGGTGATGATTGCGCCCATCTTGGCGTGGATTTTTTTCTCCAAGGAGCGCGTGTGGCTCTACAATGAAAAGCCGCACTGGTTGTTCGACAACCCTCTGCTTCATGCCGTGTTGATGGTTGGCGCCCTTCTGTTCACGACCTACAGCACAACCTTCATCTATTTCCGTTTCTAGACAGGGAGTGGGCAAAGACGATGGACGGCAAATTAATCAAGGGCACCTCGCGCCGCTATGTTGTCGTGTTCATGAGCGTGTTGGTGTGCAGTCTCGCGCTGATTGTCTGGGCGACCAGCAGGATTCCGAATTATCGAAACGATCCGATCGACTTTTACGCCATCGGAGCGGACGACCGCGTGCTGCTGACCGGCCTGACCCGGGAACAGGTCGGGTCGCTGAAAATCAGTTTCTCGGAACGGCTCAGCCCGCCGGATATAGGCATCTTCGGCAATCATCAGATTCAGTATTGGGCGGCCGACAGCTTTGACATAGTCGATTCGGAGTTGCGCGTTTTCAATTATCAATATGCCAATCTCGCGCTGCCCGACCTTCTCGATTACCTTCTTCACCTGGAAAGGCTCGACAAGCTGCCAACCCGCCTGATCGTCCTGCACATCACCACGCCGAACAACGACAATGGGGCCTACGTCATCGAGCGCAGCAGGGAGCTTCCGGCCGATATTCAGTTTGCCGCCCCGTCAGCCGACTCTGGATGGCTCGACCGCCAGCAATTTTGGGCAAGCGCCACGAGAGCGATATTGTGGGTCGACAAGACGTTCGACTACGCGACGGTGTTGACGGGCGTTTTTCACAGCAAGGCACAGGATCGAATCCTGTCGCTAAAAGCGTGCAGCGGTCAGCGCCAACGGCAATGGGTGGACCGGCTTCCGGCGATGCTGGTCAGATTGATCGGCGCCGTGACGGGGCGGGCGGTCGGCTGCGATCCGGCCCAGTATAGAAACGCGCTGATGGCGGACGGATCGTTGGACGCCACCGACCTTCGCCGTTCGCCGATAATCGATGCCAATCCACTCGATCCCAACAAGGCGCATCTGGTTCTCGGTGACGAGCAAAAGATCGCCCAGTTGATGCGCGCCATTGATGCGGTAGGCAAGCGAGCAGGCGTTCCCGTGATCTTCTTGATCCCGCCCGTGTACGAGAGCGAACGCTACAGCACGGTCGATCGGGTGTTTGACATGGCGCTCGACCTGGCGCCCGATTTATCGGTCATCGACCATCGCCACCGCCACATTGAGCAGCGGAACTTTATTAATTACGATCATCCCGCGCCCAGCTATTTCCAATTCGTCGTGTCGGAAATTACAGCCCGCGCCCTTCACTCGAGCGACTGAACCGCTCCAGCGCTCCTTGGTATTAGTTCAATTCGGTTCGCGCCGCGATGGACGGCGCCTGGCGTCAGAACAGAAAGTCGTCCGCATCGAGATCGCCGGCATCGACGCCGAGCAGGGTGATCGTCTGGGCGGCGCCGAAATAGATCAGTGAATTGCCGCCGACCTGGCTGGTGGCGGCTTGCACGTCGGCGAAGCTGGCGACCGCCGATACCGAGGCCAGGTCGATGACATCGTGGGTGTTCGCGCCGGCGGCGAAATCGGAAATTCTGTCGGCGCCGTCGCCGTCGGCGAAGACGAACGTATCGTCTCCGCCTGAGCCGGACAGCAGATCGTTTCCGGCGCCGCCAAGCAGCCTGTCGCTGCCGCTTCCGGCGCGCAGATCGTCGGCTCCGGCGCCGCCGTCGAGAAAATCGTTGCCGCGGTCGCCCTTCAGCACATCGTCGCCGTCGCCTCCGATCACGCTGTCCCAGCCGGAGCCGCCCGACAGCCAGTCATTGCCGCCCCCGCCATCGAGGGTGTCGTTGCCGGAGCCGCCGGACAGGCTGTCACCGCCGTCGCCGCCGGCCAATATGTCGTTGTTCGAATCGCCCTTCAGCCTGTCGGCGCCGTCGCCGCCGTCAAGATAGTCGGCCCCCTTGCCGCCGGAAAGGGTGTCGTCTCCGGCACCGCCGAAAAGCGTGTCGTGGCCGCTGTTGCCGCTGATCACGTCGGCGCCCGAGCCGCCCTCGATTTGGTCGTTGCCGGTATTGCCCGAGATGCTGTCATCGCCATCCTCGCCATACAGCCGGTCCGCCCCCTTGCCGCCGAAGATGGTGTCGGCATCGAAGCCGCCATGGACCTCGTCATTGCCGTCCATGCCGTAGAGAGTGTCGAGCCCTCGCCGCCGTACAGGGTATCGGTGTTGGTGTCGCCCGAGATCCAATCGTTGCCGGTGCCGCCGGATAGCTGGTCCGCCCCCTTGCCGCCCGAGATCGAATCGTCGCCGCCGTCGCCCTCGACGCTATCGTTGCCGTCATTGCCGGCCAGCGAATCGCCGCCATCGCCGCCGCTCAATATATCGGCGCCCCTGCCGCCGATCAGCGTATCGCTGCCCTCGCCGCCGTCCAGCGTGTCGTTGCCGCCGCCGCCATCGAGCCTGTCATCGCCCGCATTGCCGCTCAAGCGGTCGCCGGAAGCGCCGCCTATCAGGTCATCATCGCCGTCGCCGCCGGCATGCCTGAGGACGGAGCCCTCGCCCGTCAGTTTGACCGGCCCCAGCGCCTGGCCGTCGATCACATTGTCGGCGATGAGGTTGTTGCCGGTGCTGCCGGCGCGCTCTTCGACGCCCCATCTGCTGAGTGGCGCCGCCGCCGTGATGACATTGTTCGCCACCAGATTAAAGCGCGCCGCGAACACCGTGCCGGTGAAGTCCAAATCGGCGCGCTCGGAGATCTGGATGTCGGAATAGAGGCCGTCCCCGGACTGCGAGCTGGCGCTGATGGTGCTGCCTTCGACGGTGACATGGCTGGAGCCGTAAATGCGCACGCCGTAAGTGCCGTTGTCGTGGATGTCGACGCCGGTCACCAGGACGTCCTCGGACATCTTCACCAACACGCCCTCGCGGGTGTTGCCGTATACCTCGCCGCCGCTGATGACGATATTTCGCGGCACCGGGATATCGGCGTTGCCGCGCTGGATGGCGATGCCGGCGCCGCCATTGTCATGCGCGATGTTGTCGGTCAACGTGAGGTCATTGGTCGAGGTGACGATGTTGAAGCCGTGGCGGTCGTTGTGATGCGCGAGGTTGCCGGAATAAACGCTGTCGACGACGAAATCGGCCTCGAAGCCGTCGAGCCCGTTGTGATGCGCGACGCTGTCGCTGAGCAACAGCCGAATCGTCTGCTCGTGCGGATCGAAGCCGTAGCCGGAGTTGTTCTCGGCCTCGACCCGGAGGACATAGGCGTCCTCGTCGGCGATCGTGCCGCCCGGCAGGCCGCCCAAAAATAACCATCGACCTTGCCGCTCGTGTTGTCGCGATTGCCGTCGAGGGTGAGGTCGGCGACGCCGTAATTGACGGTCGCCTCGGCGAACGGCGTGCGCACGATGCCGGTCAGCGTGCCGTCCCAGCCATCGACCACGCGCAATATGGTCTCGCCCATTCCGGCGCCCTTGAGGAAGACGTTGCTGAGAACATAAATCCCGCCGGTGTCGTCCGGAGCGCCGGCGACACCGTAGGTGCCGGGGGGAATGTAAACCATCCCGCCGCCGGCGGCGTGGGCGGCGTCGATGGCGGCCTGGATCATCGGGCGGTTGTCGATGCCGGGGTCGGCCACGGCGCCGAAATCGAGCACGTTGAACAGCGGCTCCTCGGCGCCCACGGGGCCGCCATCGAAGAAGCTGTCAGGCGGCACGAAGGCATAGGTCGGCCGGTCGAGAATTCCATCGACCGTCGTGCTGGCTCCGGGTTGTTCGGACACGCGCTACTGTTCCGGCAATATCGCTTCGATCAACTCCCGCTGAGCGATCCGCTATGAATTCTAGTGCATGACCGGCTTTTGGTACACCGGACTCTGAGGTCCCGGCGCCAACATGGTTAATGATAGGCACCGAAGATTCCGGACATATCTCATGGCCGAAAGACCTACCGCCCTCTTTGGCGGGCATATCCGGGCGCTCCCCGTTAACCCGTTTCCAGGGTGATCTGGATCAAAGAACGCAAGGCCGACAACATGTTAGTTTTAGAAGATATTTGCGAGTTGTAATCATGCCAGTTGGCAAGCGCGGGAAATTATGGCGGACACGGTCTCACTACCCCATACGGACCGATTTTTCGAACTCCGTTTTGAATCGATCGGCGGCCTCGGCGCCCATGTCGGCGGTCAGATCGTGGCCAAGGCGGCGGTGCTGCGCATGGGCCTCAACGGCGCCCATTTTTCCTCCTATGGCTCGGAAAAAAAAGGCTCACCAATTAAGTCATTTATTAGGCTCGGTGCCGCCGATAAACCGATCCGCACCAGCGCCCCGGTGGAATCCCCCGATGTCGTCACCGTCTTTCATCGCGCCCTGCTGGGCAATCCGGCGACGGTCGCGGGTCTCAGGGCCGATGGCACGCTGATCTTTACCGGCGCGCCCGGCGAGCTTCCCGACAGCCTGGCCGAGCTGCCGCGTACGGCGAAAATCATCCGCATCGACGCCCAGCGCATCGCGGCGGAAGAGAATTCGCGGCCCAACGCCGTGTTGATCGGCACCCTGGCCGAAGCGGTGCCGTTTTTCGCCGCCGATATTCTGCTCGAGGCGCTGAACGAACAATTCGGCCGCAAACGCCCCGAGGCGGCGGCCAACAACAAGGTCGCTTTCGAGCGCGGCAACACGGAGTTCGAGATATTGACCGATATCGGCCGCGCCGAGGGCGATATGCCGGTCATCAGGCCCGATCCGCTATGGGGTTACCGGACGGCGCCCGCCGGCGGCATCATCCTCAATGCCGGCTCAACGGCGTGGAACGATTTGTCGATCTCGCGTACCGGCTGGCTGCCGGTGCTCGATATGGATAAATGCATTCACTGCGGCAGTTGCGACATGGTGTGCCCGGATCTGTGCCTGGTATGGACGGCCGAGGGCAACTCGGCGACGCCGGCGGCGACCAAGCTGAGCGGCATCGATTACCGTTATTGCAAGGGCTGCATGCGCTGCATCGAGACATGCCCGACCGGGGCGATGACGCGCGAGACTGAAACCCCGGGACTGGCGGCGCGGCTGAACAAGCCGCTGTTCCCGCAATTGGTCGATTGAAATGGAGGAAGCTGTGGCGACGAGCGTGGAAAAAACTGTGACCGAAGCGTCGGGCCGGCGGGACCCGGTGCACCAGCTCGACGATTTCTGCAACGGCAACGAGGCGGCGGCCCTGGCGGCGCGCGATATCGGCTTCCACCTGATGGGCTATTTCCCGATCACGCCATCGACCGAGGTCGCCGAGAATCTGGCCGAGATGCAGGCCGACGGCGATCATGACATCGTCATGGTGCCGGGCGACGGCGAACATGGCGCCGCCGGCATCTGTTATGGCGCCGCGCTCGGCGGCGGCCGGGTGCTCAACGTCACCTCGTCGCAAGGGCTGCTGTATGCGCTCGAGCAACTGCCGGTGCAGGCCGGCACGCGGGCGCCGATGGTGCTCAACGTCTCCACGCGCACGGTCTCGGGCCCGCTCGACATCCGCTGCGACCATTCAGATCTTTATTTCGTCCTCAATACCGGCTGGATCATTCTGCTCGCCCGCGAGCCGCAGGCGATTTACGACCTCAACTTCGCCGCCGTGCGCATCGGCGAACATGCGGATGTGCGGCTGCCGGTGATCGTCGCCTATGACGGTTTCGTCACCTCTCACCAGAAACGCCGCCTGCGGACATTGGACGATGCCGCCGCGGTGCGCGAATTCCTCGGGCCCCCGGGAGCGCCGGTCACGGCGCTCGATCCGACCCGCCCGGTGACGTTCGGGCCCTATATGAACGATCCCGACCTGATCAACAACAAGGTGCAGTTGAGCGAGGCTATGGAGGCCGCGCGGCGGGTGATCCCCGAGGTGCTGGAGGAATTGGCCGGGCTCACGGGCCGCTCCTATCCGATCGTCGACGCCTATCGCATGGAAGGTGCCGAGGCCGCCCTGGTGCTGCTCAACTCGGCCGCCGAGACCGCCAAGGAGGTTGCCGACCGGCTGCGCGCCGAGGGCAAGCCCGTCGGCGTCGTTTCGCTCAACATGCTGCGCCCGTTCCCGGGCCAGGAGTTGCGCGATCTGCTGCGCGGCGTGCGCGCCGTGCTGGTCGGCGACCGCGGTGATTCCTACGGCGCCGGCAACGGCAATCTGGCGCTCGAAGTGCGCGCCGCGCTGCAACAGGATGCCGACAACCGCACGCTCGTCCTCAACCGCATTTACGGCCTCGGCGGCAAGGATTTCTACGACGAGGATGCCGAGCAGTTCTTCACCGAGGCGCTGCAAGCGGCGGCGCTTGGGTCGGTGGAGACGCCGTTTGCCTATCATGGCAGCTATGCCGGCGATGCGGCCAAGAAGCCGCCGCCGGGACTCCCGGCGATCAGCGCCGGCGAAGTTTCGCGCGGCATGGCGAAAGTCAGCGAGGACGAAGAAAGCGGCCGGCTCAAGGTCGAACTCGAGCCGCTATGGGCGATGACCGCGGTGCCGTGCCGCGTCGCGCCGGGCCATGGCGGCTGTCCGGGCTGCGGCATATTCCCGGTCCTGCACCAGGCCTACAGCGTCCTCGAGGGCGATCTGGTGGTGCTCTTCCAGACCGGTTGCGCGATGGTGGTGACGACCGGCTATCCGCACACATCGCACCGCATCACCTATATCCACAACCTCTTTCAGAACGGCGCCGCGACGATGGCGGGGCTGGTCGAGATGTATCTCGAACGGATGCGCCGCGGCGAGCTGCCGGGCTCGCCCGACATCACCTTCATGATGGTCACCGGCGACGGCGGAATGGATATCGGCATGGGGCCGGCGCTCGGCGCCGCCAACCGCAATCACCGCATGATCATCCTCGAATATGACAATCAGGGCTACATGAACACCGGCGCCCAGCTTTCCTACGCGACGCCCTTGGGCCACCGCACCTCGACCAGCGGCGTCGGCCAGGCCAAGACCGGCAAAAGCTTTCACCATAAGGACACGGCGCAGATTTTCGCCGCCTGCCACCTGCCTTACGTATTCACCGCCAGCGAAGGCTATCCGGAAGACTTCATGCGCAAGGTCGCCAAGGCGCAGTGGTACGCCAAGCGCGAGGGTATGGTCTATGGCAAGGTGCTGGCGTTCTGCCCGCTCAACTGGCTGACCGAGGACGACGCCGCCGAGGAAGTGCTGCAGTCGGCCATCGATTCATGCTTCTTCCCGCTCTACGAGGTCGAGAAAGGCCACACCACCGTCACCTACGATCCGGATATCGTCGACCGCCGCCGGCCGGTCGCCGACTGGCTCGGCCAGATGGGCAAGACCAAACATTTGCTCAAGCCCGAGAATTCGGAGCGCCTCGAGGGCATCGAGCAAGAGGTCGACAGGCGTTGGCGGCGTTTGAAAATCATGCACGGGCATGAGGGGTTGTGAGCCATGGCGAGGATCATCAGCAAACGCATCCTCACGCCGCTCACCAAGCTGTTCGTTATCGACGCGCCGCTGATCGCGGCGGCGGTGCGGCCGGGGCAGTTCGTCATCGTCCGGGTGCGTGAAGACGGCGAGCGCATCCCGCTGACCATCGCCGATTTCGACCGTGAGCGCGGCGAGATCATCATCGTCGTTCAGGAAGTCGGCGTCACCACGAGGCTGTTGGGGGCGCTCGAAGAAGGCGACGATATCCTCGACGTCGCCGGTCCGATGGGCGCCGCGCCGGAGATTGCGCCGGGCGGCCATACCGTCGGCGTCGGCGGCGGATTCGGCGCCGCGGCACTGTTGTGCCTGATGCGCGATCTTCATCAACGCGGCGAGCAGACGACGGTAATCATCGGCGCCCGCAATAAGGAGCTTCTGATCCTGACCGACGAACTCAGCGCCGCCTGCGGCCATCTCGAACTCTGCACCGATGACGGCTCCAGCGGGTTCAAGGGCTTCGTCACCGGACGGCTGCAACAGCTCATCGATGGCGATGGCGGCGGCCTGCCGCCGCCCGACCGCGTGCTCGCCATCGGCCCGATGCCGATGATGCGCGCCGTCGCCGAAACCACCCGGAGCGCCGGCATCGAAACCCTGGCCTCGATGGATCCGCTGATGATCGACGGCACCGGCATGTGCGGCGGCTGCCGCGTCACCGTCGGCGACGAAGTCAAGTTCGCCTGCGTCGACGGCCCCTTCTTCGACGCCCATCAGGTGGATTTCGACGAAGCGGTGAGGCGCAACAAGATGTACGCGGATATGGAAAGCCAGGCGGCCGAACGGCAGGCGCGTGCGTTGCAGGCCGCGGCGGGAACGACCTGATGCCCATCAAAAGAATTGAAAAGACAGCGATGTCACACCGCAACGCGGAAGTGCGCGCGCATGATTTCCTCGAAGTCAACGATGGCTATGACATGGCGCGCGCATTGTTCGAGGCCGAACGCTGCCTGCGCTGCCAGGACCCGGTATGTGTCGATGGCTGTCCGGTGCGTATCCCGATCCCCGAATTCATCCACGCCGTCGCCGCCGGCGACATGCCCGAAGCCGCCGCGATCCTGCGCGGCGCCAACCCGCTGCCCGCCATCTGCGGACGGGTCTGTCCGCAGGAGACCCAGTGCGAGGAGCTGTGCCACCTGAGCACCCGCTTCACGCCGGCGGGGATCGGCCATCTCGAGCGCTTCGTCGCCGATTGGGAGCGCGCCCAGCCGGCCGAGGAAGGCGCTCGCCAGCCCTGGCGCGACGAAAAGATCGCGATCATCGGCTCCGGCCCGGCCGGGCTGGTATGCGCCGGCCAGTTGGTCGATATGGGCTATCCGGTGACCATTTACGAGGCGTTGCACGCGCCGGGCGGCGTATTGCGCTACGGCATCCCGGAATTCCGCCTGCCCAAC
>CAJXFT010000098.1 GCA_913053235.1 uncultured Alphaproteobacteria bacterium | reverse complement strand
CGGCCATGATGGCGCGCTGGATCGGCGCCGCGCCGCGCCAGCGCGGCAGCAGCGAAGCATGGGCGTTGATGCAGCCCAGGCGCGGCGCCGCCAAAACCGCCGGCGGCAGGATCAGGCCATAAGCGACGACAATTGCCAGATCGACTTGCAACGCCGCCAACGCACGCTGTTCGGCGCCGTCTTTCAGCGATACCGGCATGCGCAGGTCGAGCCCCGCCGCCTCGGCGCGGCGCTGCACCGCCGAGGGCCGCACCCGCTTGCCGCGCCCGGCCGGGCGCGGCGGCTGGCAGTACACGGCTCCGATCTGGTATCCCGCCGCCAACAAGGCGTCGAGCGAAGCCACCGCATAGTCCGGCGTGCCCATGAAGATAAGCGTCTTGGCCGCCATGCGCCGGCCCTGCCTTATGAATCCTGGGCCTGGGCGCGCCGCGCCTTGGCCAATTTGCGCATGATGATACCGCGCTTCACCAGCGACAGATGGTCGACGAACAATTTGCCGTCGAGGTGATCGATCTCATGCTGCAGGCAAATGGCGAGCGTTTCCGCCGCCTCGATCTCGCGCGCTTCGCCGGCTTCGTCGAGATAGCGCAGGCGCAGCTCGGCGGCGCGCTCGACCTCGGCGAAATATTCCGGAAACGACAGGCAGCCCTCTTCATAGATGATGCGCTCGGGCGAGGACCAGAGAATTTCCGGGTTGACCAGCTTCAGGGGCGCCGGTGGCGTGTCCGGCGCATGCACATCGACGACGAAGGCGCGCTTGGGCACGCCGACCTGGATGGCGGCGAGGCCGAGGCCGTCGCCGCGATACATGGTCTCCAGCAGATCGTCCAAAAGCGTGCGAATCTCTGCGTCCACCCTCTCCACCGGGTTGGAACGGATTTTCAGGCGCTTGTCGGGCGCGATCAGGATTGGCCGTACGGTCATGCGCGGATTAGGTATTACCCGCCACCCCTATCGTCAAGCGGCGCCGTGCCGTTTTGACAGGCGGCGGATGGCGGGCTCATTATGGCGCACATGGATATCGTGATTCTCGCCCTCCTCATCCTTGTCGCCGCGATCGCCGCGTTCGCGACGTTCTCGATCCTGCGCCTGCGCGGCCGGGCCGGCGAGGCCGAGACGCTGCGCGGCGAGTTGGCGCGCCTCACCGAGGTTTTCGCCACCGGCCAGCGCGACATGGAGGAGCGCCTGAAGGCCGAACAGCGCGCCCTTGGCGAGCGCATGCATGAGCGCGAAGCGGCGCTCAACAAAACCCTCGCCGAGGGCTTGCAGAGCGCCACCAAAAAAACCCTGGAGACCATGAGCAAGGTCGAGGTCCGCCTCGCCGTGATCGACAAGGCGCAGGCCAACATCGCCGATCTTTCCAGCCAGGTCGTGAGTTTGCAGGATATTCTTTCCAACAAGCAGGCGCGCGGCGCCTTTGGCGAGATTCAGCTCAACGATCTGGTGCGCCAGGTGCTGCCGCCCTCGGCCTTCCGCTTTCAGGCCCAGCTGTCGAACGGCAGGCGGGCGGATTGCCTGTTGGAGCTGCCCAATCCGCCGGGCGCCATCGCCATCGACGCCAAATTTCCCCTCGAAAGCTATCACGCGCTGCAGGCGGCGGATGACGACGCGGCGAAAAAGGCCGCCGGGCGCGGCTTCCGCGACGCCATGCAGGGCCATATCAAGGATATTTCCGAGCGCTACATTTTGGCTGGCGAAACCGCCGATGCGGCGCTCATGTTCCTGCCCTCGGAAGCGGTCTATGCCGAGCTGCACGCCAATTTCCCCGCCACCGTCGAAGCCAGCTACCGGGCGCGCGTGTTCATCGTCTCGCCGACCACCCTGTGGGCGACGCTCAACACGGTGCGCGCGATCCTCAAGGATGTGCGCATGAAGGAGCAGGCCGGGCTGATCCAGAAAGAGGTCCAGGCGCTGTTGGGCGACGTCGTCCGCCTCGACGACCGGGTCGGCAAATTGCAGCGCCATTTCGAACAGGCGGGCGACGATATGCGGCAAATCCGCATTTCCACCGACAAGGTCGGCAAGCGCGCCGAGCGTATCGAATCGGTGCAGCTTGAGGACGGCGAGGAAGGCGCCGGCGCCGACAGCGCCATCGCCGCGCCGCTCGGCTCGACGGGCGAGGATTAATTTCTAGGTATCGAGCGGGCGGCGCGCCTTGAGGGCGGCGCTCAGCGTGCCGTCGTCGAGATAGTCGAGTTCGCCGCCTACGGGCACGCCGTGGGCCAGCCGCGTGATGGTGACACCCAGATTCTGCAGGCGGTCAGTGACGTAATGGGCGGTGGTCTGGCCGTCGACGGTGGCGCTCATGGCGAGGATGATTTCCGTCACTTGCGGCGCTTCGGCGCGCCTGACGAGGGCGGCGATGTTGAGGTCCTCCGGGCCGACGCCGTCGAGCGCCGAGAGCAGCCCGCCGAGAATGTGATAGCGCCCCTTGAAGCTCAGCGTGCGCTCCAGCGCCCACAGATCGGCGACCTCCTCGACGACGCAGATGATGCTGCCGTCGCGCTCAGTGTCGGCGCAGATGGCGCACGGGTCCTGGCTGTCGAGATTGCCGCAAGCAGTGCATGGCCGGATCGATTCGGCGGCGCTCTCGAGCGCCTTCAGCAGCGGCACCAGCAATGCCTCGCGGCGTTTCAACACGTGGAGCGCGGCGCGCCGCGCCGAGCGCGGCCCGAGGCCGGGCAGCTTGCTCAGATAGCTTATGAGCCGTTCGATATCGTCGCCGGCCATCGCCTGATTCCGCCCTCGCGGCAGCCCCTAAAAGGGCAGGCTCATGCCCGGCGGCAGCTTCAGCCCGCCGGTCAGTTTCGCCATCTCTTCCTGCATATGGGCCTCGACCTTGGCCTTGGCGTCATTGAACGCCGCCGTCACCAGGTCCTCCAGCACTTCCACTTCGTCGGCATTGACCAGCGAGGGGTCGATCTTGAGTGCGCGCATCTCGCCCTTGCCGTTGAGGGTGACGCTGACCAATCCGCCGCCGGCGCCGCCGCTGATCTCGACCGATTCCAGGCCCTCCTGCATTTCCGCCATTTTGGCCTGCATCTGCTGCGCCTGCTTCATCATCTGGCCGATATTCTTCATATGCTTTCTCTCCGTCTTGGCATCACTCGTTATCGTCCGATTCACCGCTCTCGCGCAAGCCGCTGATTTCGGCCTCGGGAAATATTTTCAACACCTGGCGGACCAGCGGATCGTCCCCGGCGGCGCGCAATCTGGCCGTCGCTTTGGCCTGCGCCTGCTCCTCCAATGTCGGCTCGCCGCGCTCTTCCGACAGCGCCACGATCCAGCGCCGGCCCGTCCAGGCCTGCAATTTCTCGCCCAACTCGCCGGCCAGGGGCTTCAGCACGATGTCGTTTTGGCGGAGCTCGATATGGCCCGGCGAAAACCGCACCAGATGAACGTCGGCAACCAGCCAGTGGCGCAAATCCACTTCGCGGTGATGTGCCGCCAGGGCGGCAATATCGGCAAGGCAGGTGATGTCGCCGCCGGGCGCCTCGCCGGCGCCTGTTTCGCCGGCCTCGGCCTCGGGCTGTGGCTCGGGCGCCCGTTGCTCGGCCAGGGCGGTCTGGCCGCCACCTGTATCCGGCGCCGGTTCCAGCGCCGCCGGCGGTGGCGGCGGAGGTGACGGCGTAGACGGCGCGGCCACCTTGGCGGGCGCCGGTTTTTCCGCGCCGCCCTCGAGGGCGCGCAGGGCATCCGCCGGGCTCGGCAGATCGGCGGCATAGGCGAGGCGCACCAGCGCCATTTCCACCGCCATCAAGGCATGCGGCGCGGCGCGCGCCTCGGAGAGGCCCTTCAACAGCATCTGCCAGGCGCGCGTCAATTCCGGCATGGCCAGCTTGGCGGTCATTTCCCGGCCCAGGCGGCGCTCGATTTCCGGGATGCCGGGCTCGTCGGCGACCGCCGGCACCAGCTTCACCCGGGTCAGCCAGTGGGTCAGCTCGAGCATATCCTGCAACAGCATGATGGGATCGGCGCCGACGCGGTATTGCTCGTCGAGAAGATCGAGCGCGATGGCGGTCTCGCCTTTCATGACGGCGGCGAACAGCTCGAACACCCGCTCGCGGTCGGCGAGGCCGAGCATGTCGCGCACTTCGGCTTCGCCGGCCGCGCCGGCGCCGTGGGCGATCGCCTGATCCAAGAGCGACAGGCCGTCGCGCACCGAGCCGTCGGCGGCACGCGCGATGAGGCGGATGGCGGCGCCCTCGATCTCGGCATTTTCCTTCGCCGCGACGGCCTCGAAATGCGCCGCCAGGGTGGCGGCATCGACACGGCGCAGATCGAAGCGCTGACAGCGCGACAGCACGGTGACCGGCAGGCGGCGCACCTCGGTGGTGGCGAAGATGAACTTGGCGTGCGGCGGCGGCTCCTCCAGCGTCTTCAACAGGGCGTTGAAGGCCTGCCTGGAGAGCATGTGCACCTCGTCGATGATATAGACCTTGTAGCGCGCGCTGGTCGGGCGGTAGCGCACGCCGTCGATGAGCTCGCGGATATCGTCGATGCCGGTGCGCGAGGCGGCGTCCATCTCGATCACATCGACATGGCGGTCCTCGGCGATGGCGACGCAATGTTGGCAAACGCCGCACGGCTCGGCGGTCGGGCCGTCCGTGTCTTCTCCGCCCCCGGCGCTCTCGATGCCGGTGCAATTTAGAGCCCGCGCGAGGATTCGCGCGGTCGAGGTCTTGCCGACGCCGCGCACGCCGGTGAGCAGGAAGGCATGCGCCAGGCGGCCGGTGCGGATGGCGTTGGTCACGGTGCGCACCAGCGCTTCCTGCCCGATCAGGTCGGAAAAATCGATCGGCCGGTATTTACGGGCCAGAACGCGGTAAGCGCCGTCGTCGCCCATCCGAAATCCACAATTGCCGTTAAATTCGGGCGCAAACCGGCCGGCGGGCGCCGATCGCGCGGTAAAGGCGGGAGGCCGGACAGGCGACCCGTCCTGCGCTCGTTACGGCTGCTTCCTTCCGGACCTGACCGGGTTAGCGAGGCGGCCGTCCGCCGCCGGTCTCCCTGGCCGCACTATACCAGCAATGCCCGCCCCCGGTGCAAGCCCTTAACCGAGCGCTTTGACCGGCGGGGGGCGGCTGTGCGAGGTTGGCGCCATGCAGGATCTTTCGACGATGGCGGGCAACGTCTTTTCCGGCGTGCCGCTCGACCGGGTCGATCACCGGCGCGGCGACGCGGCCTGGATCGAGGCGCGGCTGCACGACCCTTTGAGCCGCTTCGTCGCGGTATGGAACCAGCAAAGCATCGTGCTGGGCGGCGCCGAGCCGCGCGCCGCGCTGAACGGCCGCCAGGCGCTCGATGGGCTGCTCGACGGGCTGCCTGGTGGCGCCACGCCGCCGGTCTTCCTCGGCGTCACGGCGGAGGAAAGCGACGTCGCCCATTTCGCCGTCGATTTGTCCGCTTTGCCGGAACAGACCCTGATCGAGCGCTATTCCGGCGGCGCCCTCATGGATTTGCGCGATTCGGTGCAGCTCGTGCCGGCGCATGAGGCGGCGATATTGGCCTATGCGCGGGGGCTGATCTATTGGCACCAAAAAAACGGCTTTTGCGCCACTTGTGGCCATGAAAGCGTGGCGCGCAAGGCCGGGCATGAACGCGCCTGCACCAATGCGGCCTGCGGCGCCGTGCATTTTCCGCGCACCGATTCGGCGGTGATCGTGCTGGTGCATGACGGCGATGAGTGCCTGCTCGGCCGCCAGTCGCGCTGGCCCACCGGCATGCACTCGACCCTGGCCGGCTTCCTCGAGCCCGGCGAAAGCCTCGAAGAAGCGGTGGCGCGCGAAATTTTCGAGGAATCGGGCATCCATGTCGCCGATGTGCGCTACCATTCCTCGCAGCCCTGGCCGTTTCCCGCTTCCATCATGATCGGCTTCATGGCCAGGGCCACCAACCGCGACATCAAGGTCGACGAAAAAGAGCTCGAATACGCCCATTGGTACAGCCGCGACTGGTTGCGCAATGTCGAGGATTCGGACGAATTTCGTATGCCCGGCAAATATTCCATCGCGCGAAGACTGATCGGCGATTGGATCGACGGCCGCTTTCAGGTTTGACCGCGGACGGCCGATTCGGCGCGAAAGGGATGGGCCGGATAGACGCCCATGATACGCACGCTGCTGGTGAAAAAAGACAGTTCCTCGAGCGCGTTTTGCAGGCCAATCTCGGAGGGGTGGGCCTCGACCTCGGCGAAGAACTGGGTCGCGGTGAAGGTCCCGCCGACCATGTAGCTCTCCAATTTGGTCATGTTGACGCCGTTGGTGGCGAAGCCGCCGAGCGCCTTGTAGAGCGCGGCGGGGACGTTGCGCACATTGAAGACGAAAGAGGTCACCACCGGACCTTGCGCCGGGTCGGGATCGATCGCGGTGCCGGCCAGGACGACGAAGCGGGTGGTGTTGTGCGCCTCATCCTCGACATTGGCCTCGATCACGTCGAGGCCGTATATTTCCGCCGCCAGGCCGGAGGCGATGGCGGCGAGGGTTGGGTCGGCGAGCCTGGCGATTTCCGCCGCCGCGCCCGCCGTATCGGCATGCACGGCCGCCTCCAGCCCGAGGCGCTGGATGACGTTGCGGCATTGCGAAAGGGCGTGAACATGCGAGCGTACGATTTTCAGCCCGGCCGCGGCCGCGCCCTTGCAGGCGAGCAGGTTGTGGCGCACCGGCTGATAATGCTCGGCGACGATATGGAGGCTCGATTCGGGCAATAATTGATGAATATCGGCGACCCGCCCGGCCACCGAATTTTCGATCGGGATCATGGCGAGGCGGGCGCGGCCCTCGGTCACGGCGGCGAATGTGTCGTTGAATGTTTTGCACGGCAGTGTGCGCATGTCGGGGTAGACGGCGCGGCACGCCATGTCCGAATAGGCGCCCGCGGCGCCCTGAAAGGCGATCATTTGCGCCGCCTCGCGCTGTTCTTCGCTCATTTTTCGATTTATCCGCTCGCCCTTATGCGCCGCCGCGCGCGCCCATCAATTCACGCGCCCGGGCCAAATCGCGCGGAGTATCGACACCGAGGGGAACGGTGTCAACGAAGGCCACGTCGATGCGCATGCCGGCCTCCAGGGCGCGCAACTGCTCGAGCCGCTCGCGCTGCTCCAAGGGGCTCGGCGGCAAGGCTATAAAACGCTCCAGGGCGTCGCGGCGGTAGGCATAGAGGCCGATATGGTGCCACAGGGCGCCGTCTCCCGACGGCGCGCGGGCGCGCGTAAAATAGAGCGCCCGGCCGGCACCGGCCGGTGCGCCACCAACCGGAGCGCCGGCGGCGGAGACCACGGCCTTGACGACGTTCGGATCCTCGGCCTCGGCGGCATCGCCGATCGCCGCCGCCAGGGTGCCGATATCGACCTCGGAATTGTCCAACAACTCAAGCGCGGCGCGCGGCAAATCGGCCGCCAATGTCGGCAGGTCGCCCTGCAAATTAATCACCGCGTCATGCCTGGCCTCGGCGTCGACAAGCATCAGAGCCTCGTATATGCGGTCGGAACCGGACGGGTGATCGGCGCGCGTCAACACCGCCTCGCCGCCCGCCGCCGTCACCGCCTCGGCAATCTCGGGCTCGGCGCAGGCCACCACGACGCGGCCCAGATCGGCCTCCTCGGCGCGCCGCATCACATGCACGATCATCGGCACGCCGGCGATATCGGCGAGCGGCTTGTCCGGCAGCCGCTGCGATTGCAGGCGCGACGGAATCAGGATGATCGGATTGGCCGGGCCGCCCGGCGCCGCCGCGCCGATCTCGGTCGAGGAAGATTCCATAGCGCTCCGGTTCCTTTGATTGCGCCTTATGGGAGTTGGACAGGCCATGGCGAAGCCGCTAAGTTCGCGGCCAGGAAAATCACCGGGGCTTTGTCCGAATCATGTCGCTATTCGAACTGAATAAGATCGCCGGCGCCATCCTTTTCGCGGGGGTGGTGACGACGGTTTCGTGGATCATCGCCGCCAATGTCTACCATGTCGACAGCTCGCATGGCAGCCTGGCCTACGCGCTTCCCGTCGCCGAAGAGGAAGAAGAAGCGATAGAAGCGGAAGACGCAGCGGCGGAGGAAGCCGCCGAGGAAGCCGCCGAGGAAGCGGTGGCCGCGGTGGAAGCTGCCGAGGAAAGCGTGACAGAGACGGCGGACGATGCGCTGCTGGCCGGGGCGGATGCCGCCAAGGGCAAAAAAACGTACAAGAAATGCGCCGCCTGTCACACCGTCGATGAGGGCGGCAAGAGCAAGGTCGGCCCCAATTTGTGGAATATCGTCGGCCGCGAAATCGCCGCCATCGAGGGCTTTAAATATTCCGACGCCATGGCGTCCAAGGGCGGCAGTTGGAGCCTCGCGGCGCTGAACCAATATCTCACCAACCCGAAGGAAGACGTGCCGGGAACGAAAATGGCCTTCAAGGGAATCAAGAAAGACGGCGACCGCGCCAACCTGCTGCTCTATTTGCAAAGCCTCGGCGAGTAGGAATACGCTGCCTCAGCGGGCGAGCAGGAGATCGAGCGCGCGTTCGGTGCTGTCCTCGTCGACCGTGAGGCGGAACAGCTTTCCCCCTTCGGCCTGCCGCTTGATGAGGCGGACGACCCCCATCGGATCGAAATCCGGCGACACGACATTTTCGAGGACGGAATCGAGCGCGTCTCCCGGCTCGAGCGGCGTCAGAGATGTCTCGCCGCCGCTGGCGCGTTTTAATTCGACCAGCAGATTCACGTTCGTTTCGCTGTCATAGGCCGAGAATCCGGGCAGCGCACGGGCCAGAATGAGCCGGATTTCATGGCCGAGATCCGCCTTCACCATCATCTCGGGCGCCACCGCCTCGGCGCCGGCGGGGAGCGCGCCATCCCCCGCCAGGCGCAGCTTCACGCATTTTGGAAAAGGCCTGATCCGCCTGCCCTCGTCCAACAGAACGACCCTGTCGTCACCGATGAGCGGCAGGTTGCGTTTCCAGGCGGCGAAGCCGAGGCTGCTTTTGCCGCTTTGCGGGGCGCCGAAAAACATCACCGCGCCGGATTCGCCCAGGAACGCGCCGGCGTGAAAGATCGCGCCGGAAAAATTATGCACGAAAATCTGGCCGACCGCTTCCAGGGCGGCGAAAAGCAGCTGCTCGCGGCTGCCGGCACGGACCTGCCAATCGATGGTTGCGACATGAAAAATCCCGTCCTCCTCGGCGATGGTGACGAGGGTCTCTCCCGAGCCCGGCGGCGGGTTTTCTTCGAGCCTGGGTTCGAGATCGAGAAATCGGCCAAGCTCGGCGACCAGCGCCGCGTCGTCGCAGCGCACAAATGCGGCGTAGCGCTTCCAGGCGAAGCGGTAGAGCGGTGTCGGCATGTTCCGAGCCCGCCCCGCCTATTCAGACCGCGTCCCCGGTTTCCGAAGCGAGGCCGCTGGCGAGAAAATGCTCTATGGTGCGGGTGATGTCGCGGCGCAGCGCCGCCTTGTCGATATCGGGAAAAATCCCTTCAAACGCCTCGGCGATCTCGTCGACGCTGGGCCTGCCGTCGAGCGCTTCCCAAACCGCGCGCGCCGTTGGATTGAGGGTCAACACCTCACGCGTCTTGTTGTTCATGAGAACCAAATCCTCACCGAGAATTTCGGCATCGAAATTTTCATTTTGCATGAATCGGCTGTTCATCCCGCCCTCCTCGACAAGCCTGCCCGGCGCCGGCGCCAGGGCCGCCGCGTCGCCATCATCCGCCGCTTCCGCCGTTTGCGTGACCAACGCCATTATCATTTCCCGCGTCGCGCCGACAAGCGCACGCGGATAACTGTAACGCCAATCGGCCAGGCCCATGGCGGCGCAATGGGCGACAAAACCCAGCCGCTCGGCGTCGATATTTTCGCCGCGCCCAGTTTGGCCGCGAAGAATTGCCAGATGCAAGCCTAGAATCAGCGGATTGGATTCGAGAAGTTGCTCGGCCGGCGCGCTGTTGGCGAATGCGCACAGCGCCTCCGCCGCCTCGACGCGAAGATCGATGCCGCCGGGCTGGCGCGGCGCCGCGTCCGGGTGATTGAACACTTTGCTCCACGCCATCGCCGCGCCCTTGCCGAAGGCTTGCGTATAGCGCGCCTCCTCGACCCATAAATAGAGATAATCACGGCCGCGCAGGCGCTCCGCCGCAACGATGCGGTGGTTGCGCATGAGCTTGGCGGCAATCGCCTCGTCATCGGCGTAGCCATGATGGCGAAGCGCCGCGCCGGGCAGCAATTCGGGCGCCGCGGCGCCTTGCGGCGAAGTGGATTCGAGCATTTCATGGATCGCATGGCGCCAGCGCAGCGAGCCGTCATTGCGTTGCAGCCGGGCCGATGGGCGCGGCGTCATCGGCGCGCTGTCCTGAATTTGCAGCAGCAGCCAGGGCGCCGTCTCGCCGCTCCAGTCGCGCTCCGGCCAGGACAATATTTCCTCGTCGCTGTCGAGCCAGAGGAGGTAGGGATTGCGCCCCAAACGCGCCCGCGCGATGTCCGCCAGGGCGTTGCGCGCGGCGGCGAAATCGTCGCGCCAATCGATCTTCACGACCTCGGCGCCGGCCGGCGGCGCGGCGCTTTCGCCCACTCCGCTGTGGCCGACCAGGACCGGCAGCGCAAAGCGCCGCGCCGAGGCGATGGCGCCGGCCAGGCCGGGCTCGGCGCCGGCGCCGGCGCTGAGGATGCAAACCAGCGGCTTCAGGTGTGCAGCAGCCATTGGCCCTCCCCCTGCAGCACCAGGCAAGTCAAAACGCCGGTATCATAGGCCCCGGTGTCGATGCCGATGCGGTTGGCCAGCATTTCGGGCTTCATGCGCACCGAATGGCCGTGCACGACGACACGGCCATGGTCCCGGGTGGAGGCGAGAAAATTATCGCGGATCCACAACAGATCGTCTTTCGACTGCTCGGCCAGCGGTATTCCGGGGCGGATACCGGCATGCACGAAAAAATAATCGCCGACGATATGGCTGTATTCGAGGCCGCGCAGAAAGGCGAGGTGGGAGTCCGGCAGCGCATCGCGAAGTTTTTGCTGAATGGCGACCAGGCGGGTGGGGTCGCTTTCCAGGGGCGAGGCTAGAACGCCGTAGCTGAGCAGCGTATTGGCGCCGCCGTAATAGAGCCAGATCGAGGCGCCCTCGGTATCGTCGAGAAAGCGCAGCAGGAAATCCTCGTGATTGCCGCGCAGATAAGTGGTTTCAAAGCCCTCGATCGGCCCTTGAGAAAACAGATCGAGAAGTTCGCGGCTGTGATTTCCGCGATCGACATAATCGCCGAGGAATATCAGCTGGTGGCGCGCCGCCGCATGCGCCGCGCGGTCGGCCGAAATCTTGGCCAACAGCGTAGCGAGCAGATCGAGCCGGCCGTGAATGTCGCCGATGGCGTAAATGCGCATATCGTCATCGACGCGCGGCGCCGGCGCGGCTTTCGCGGCGCGGCGTTTGCGGCGTTTGCCGAACCATCCGAACATCATCTCGAATCTAGTACTACGGCGCTCCCGTGCAAGCCGGATATCGCCGATCGCGGATCACACTTGTTCTAGGCGTCGCTATCCGTTTCCGAATCCTCGTCAAGGACGCGGAAATGCTCCCATGCCTCGCGCCCGCCCTTGTTCTCGAGATGGCTGACCAGGGCCGCCACCACGCCACGTGAGAATTGATGGTCGACATCGCCCTGCAGGATATCCACCGCCTTGGTGAAATCCATGCCTTCGCGGTAGGAACGCGGGCTGACCAAGCCGACGAAGGTGTTGGCGACGGCGCATATCTGCGCGGTCTTGAGAATATCGTCGCCGGCCAGGCCTTTCGGCACGCCGGTGCCGTCGACGAATTCCAGCATTTGCGCCAGGGTTTGCGCCACCGGCCCGCCGAAATCGATGCCTTCGAGCAGATCGGCGCTGGTGAGGGTGGAATTGCGGATCAGCATGCGCTCTTCGGTGGTCAGCTTGCGGTCGGCGGTGAGCAGTTCCTGGGGCACCAGGATCTTGCCCAGATTCATCAGCGAAGCGGCGATATCGGCGGTCTCGACGAGGATTTCCTCGAGATCTATTTCCGCCGCGATGGCGCGCGCCACCTCGGCGGTGCGGGTCGAATGATGCGCCGAATAGGGATCGCGCTTGTCGACCACCGTGACCAGCGTGTTGACCAGTTCGCGCATCGTCTTTTCGCGCTTTTCGCGCTCCATCACGGCGTCGGTGATATCCTCCGAGACCAACAGCACGCCGGGCGGCATGCCGAGCGTTTCGCCGAGCGGAATATGCTCCGACTGGATGACCTGGAATTTTTCCGCGTCCTGTTCGTCCTCTTCGCGGTGGACGTCGGTCACCGGGTTTCCCTCGGCCATGGCTTCGCGGTTGAGTTTTTCGATCATCTTGGCCTGCACCGGGCCGACCATCGCCGCCAGCGTCTTGCCACGCACCTCATCCGCATCGATGCCGGCGCGGTCGGCCACTTTCTTGTTGCCGAAGCGGTAGGTCGAGCTTTCGTCGATGATGGCGATCTCGTTGGGCTGGCTGTCGGTGACGAGGCGGAGGAATTTCTGCTGCGCTTCGAAGCGCTGCGCCAGGTCCTTCAGATTGGACGCCATATCGGTGGCCCGTGCCGAGGAGGCCATATACCAGACGGCGAGCAGCGCGGTGCCGACCACGGCGATGACCAGAACGAAGGTGATGATGATACCGCTGCGCCTGGAATCCGATTCCGCCATCGCTTCGTCGCGGTCGACCTTATAGACCAGCGTCCACGGCACCAGCGAGACGCTGCGCGAGGTCACCAGCACTTCGGCGTCGCCGCGGTAATCCTTCTTGATACCGAAGCCGCCCGGCTTGGCGATGGCGAATGAGGCGGCGAGATCCTCGGTGTCGAGCGCCAGGCTGCGCTTGAGCGGCAGCGTGCCGTCGGCCTGCGGCGACAGATATTCCACCGTCGACGGTGTCTGGCGCACGAGCAGCGCCTCCGCGCTTTCCTCGGTCGTGCCGGGCTGTTTGAGGCGCGAGAAAAGCCCCTCCTCGACCAGTTTGATGCCGATCACATGGCCGATCTGCGCCGCCGGGTCGCCTTCCATCTGCAACATGAAGATGGGTGCGATGAAAGCGATGCTGGGGTGGCCGGCGGAGCCGGCATAGATATCGCGCATGCCGCGCTCGCCCATCGGCGTCTCGCGCAACAGCGCGCGCAGCTTTTCGTCGCCGGGCGGGAATTCCGGCGTGGCGACGAGTATCTGGCCGTTGGCATCGGCCAGCGCCAGGCCGGCCAGGCCGACGCGCTCGACATTGGCATTCACGTCGGGGCCGAGCACCGGGCCGATAAAACCGGTGCGGTCGGCGGTGGCGACCAGCAGGTTGCGCAAATAGGTGCGCTGCGCCGGCTCGTCCGTCACCTCGTCGATATTGCCCTCGGCCAAGGTCAGTTCCGTCATGTAGAGCTTGAGCGCGGTGTTGTCGGCGAGGCCCTGAAGGCCGGTATATTGCCCCTCGACCCATTCGTTGACGGCTTCCAGGCGGCTTTCCGCGACGATGCCCATGCGCAGCTGCCAGGCGCGCAGGTCGCGGTCATATTCGGCATCGGCAAAGCGGAAAACGAATATCAGGCCGACCGCGATGGCGATGGCGAGCACCACGACACCCGCCAGAAGGCGAATATTGGCGGCCAACCGGCGGCTCTGGGTTTTGCTTTCGAACAGGTCTATCTCTGAGTGTCCGTCCGGAAAGAAGTTGATTCGTTGGAATCGTTTGTGATTCTGTATTGG
>CAJXFT010000097.1 GCA_913053235.1 uncultured Alphaproteobacteria bacterium | reverse complement strand
CCGCCGAGCGCGCGCGCCGCCGAATATGCCGCTTCGCCGCGCTCGCGGCTGAGCGCCGCATCGCGCAGCAGCGGCTCCAGGGCGCCGGCGAGAGCGTTGGCCCGGGGGATGCGCCCGAGCGCGCCCGCTTCCGCCAAGGCCCGGCAGGAATCCTCGAAATTGCGCATGTCGGGCCCGGCGACGAGGGCGTTTTTCAGCAGCGCCGGCTCGACCGGATTGTGGCCGCCATGCGTGGTCAACGAGCCGGCGACGAAAACCGGCCCGGCCAGACGATAGAGAAGCCCCATTTCACCGAGCGTGTCGGCGATATAAAAACCCGTAGCGGCGTCGATGCGATCGCCCGTGCTGCGCCTGGCGACGCCAATTCCGCCGGCGCCCAACAGCTCCGCGATCTCGGCGCCGCGCCCCGGATGGCGCGGTGCAATGACGGTCAGCAGGCCGGGGATCGTCTCGCCAAGCGCCGCATGCGCCTCGGCCGCGGCGGCTTCCTCGCCGGGATGGGTGCTCGCCGCCAGCCAGTGCGGCCGCTCGCCGATTTGGCGCCTGAGATTGTGCAGCGCCGCCTCATCCACCGGCAGCGGCGGCGCGTCATATTTGATGTTGCCGACGAGGCTGACGGACGGCGCGCCGAGCGCCCGCAAGCGCCTGCCGTCTTCCTCGCTTTGCGCCAGGCAGATGTCGAAGGCGCCGAGGAGCGGTGCGATCAGGCGCGGCATGCGGCGCCAGCGCCGCGCCGAGCGCTCCGACATGCGGGCGTTCACCATGACCATCGGGATGGCGCGTGCCGAGGTGGCGAGCACCAGGTTGGGCCATAATTCCGATTCGACCCAGATCGCCGCGTCGGGGCGCCAATGATCGAGAAAGCGGCGCACCGGCGCCGGCCGGTCGATTGGCACATATTGATGTATCATGCCGGCCGGCAGGCGTTGCTCGAGAATGCCCGCCGAAGTGACGGTGCCCGACGTGATGAGCACGTTCAGGCCTTGCGCTTCGAGGCGTTCGGCCAGCGGCAGAACCGCCAGCGCTTCGCCGATGCTGGCGGCATGCGCCCAGGCCAGGCGCCCTTCGGGCCGCGCGCGCCCGGCATGGCCGAGGCGCTCGGCGAAGCGCGCCTTGTCCTCCTTGCCCTGGCGGCGCCGGCGCGCCAGCCATATATCGATGGCCGGCGCGGCGAGGCGGCTGATGCCGCGATAGATAGCCGGTGTGACAAGGGCGCCGATCATGTCGGCGCCACTTCGGCGGGGCTGATCGGCGCCACCCCCATGCGGCGGTCGGCGGCCTCGGTGAGCCGGTTGAGGCTGTTTTCCAAATCCATCCGCGCCTTCTCGAGCGCATCGTCATCGGCGTCGCGGGCGACGTGGATCGGCGCCCCCCACAGATAGAGGCCGCGGCTGAACGGCAGCGCGATGACGAAACGGTCCCAGCTCGATGCCAGCTTGCGGCGCGAGACGGCGTAGGTGGCGGGAACGATGGGGGCGCCGGAAAGCCGCGCCAGCAGCACGATGCCGGATTGCGCCCGCATGCGGGGCCCGCGCGGCCCGTCCGGCGTGATGGCGACATTCTGGCCGTTGTTGACCGCCAGCAACAATTCCCGGAGCGCTTTCGAGCCGCCGCGCGTGGTCGAGCCGCGCACCGCGGTGACGCCGAAATGACCCACCGTGCGGGCGATCATCTCGCCGTCGCGATGCTGCGAGATCATGACGCTGAGCGGCGCCCGGCTGCGCCAGCCGGTCGGCGCCATGAGCAATCGGCCGTGCCAAAAGGCGGCGATAAAGGGCCGCCCGTCCCGCATCAGCGCATAAGCCGGCTCGCGCCCCTCTTCGCGCCAGCGCCCGGTGACATAGACCAGGCGGATATAGTTCGCCGCCATCCAACATGCCAGCGCCTGGAATGCCGAAGAGCGGGTGACGCGCTTCAGGAGGCGCACGGTCAGTCGGCCGCGCCGTCCGCACTGGCCTCGTCCGCCGCGCTCGCCGGCACGAGTTCAAGCGAATAAAGCCGCGCATATGCGCCGTCCTTGGCCATCAGCGAGCGATGCGAGCCGGATTCGGCGACGCGGCCATCCTTGATGAAATGGATGATGTCGGCTTCCTGCACGGTGGTCAGGCGATGGGCGATGACCAAGGTGGTGCGGCCCTGCATCAATTGGCGCAAGCTCTCCTGAATCTGGCGCTCGGTTTCGGGGTCGAGCGCCGAGGTGGCTTCGTCGAGCAGCAGGATTGGGGCGTCCTTGAGCATGGCGCGGGCGATCGAGAGGCGCTGGCGCTGGCCGCCCGAAATCCTGGCGCCATGTTCGCCGATCGCCGTGTCATAGCCCTCGGGCAGTTTCTCGATGAAGTCGTGCGCGCCCGCGCTTTTCGCGGCTTCGATGATATCACCCTTGCTCGCCTCCGCCCGGCCATAGGCGATGTTGGCGCGCACGCTGTCGTCGAACAGCACGGTCTCCTGGCTCACCAGCCCGACGGCGTCTCGGAGAGAAGCGAGATCGACGGTGCTGACATCGCTGCCGTCGATGGTCACGCTGCCATTGTCGGCGTCATAGAAGCGCGGGATGAGGTTGAGGATGGTCGATTTACCGCCGCCCGAAGGGCCGACCAGCGCCACCGTGCGCCCGGCCGGCACATCGAGCGATATATCTCTCAGCGCCGCCGTGCCGGTGCCATAGGTGAAGGACACTTTGTCAAAATTGATTGCGCCGCCCTCGACGGCGAGGGCTGGTGCATCCGGCGGCGAAGTGATGGCGGGCCCAGTGTCGAGTATCTTGAACACGCGCTCCGTCGCTGCGAGCCCTTCCTGTAAATTGGTGTTGAGGTTGGCGAGCGCCTTGAGCGGCTGATAGGCGAGCAGCATGGCGGTGACGAAGGCCATGAATTCGCCTTTCGTCAACGCGCCTTCGATGACTTGCCAGCCGCCATAAAGAATGACGAGCGCGATGAACACGCCGCCCAGCGTCTCCATGATCGGCGAGGCGGCGGCACGCGTCCTGAGCGCCTTGAAGATCAGGCGAAAGACACTTTCGATCAGCTTTTCGGTACGCGCCGATTCGAAATTTTCCATATTGTAGGCTTTGACATGACGCGCGCCCTGGAAGGCTTCGTTGAGACGCGCGGTAAAATGTCCCAATTCGCCGAGCGCCGAGGTCGAAACCTTGCGCATGCGTCGCCCGATTCGAATGATCGGATAAACCGCGATCGGGAAGACGACAAACGCCAACAGCGCCAGCTTCCAATCCATTTCGAACATCACCGCGACGAGAGCGACCAGGGTCAGCGAATCCTTGACCGCGCCGGTGATCGCGTTGGCGACGGCATTGCGCATCAAGTTGATGTCGTTGGTCATGCGCGAGACCAGCTTGCCCGAGGCGGTGTCGTGGAAAAAGGCGAGGTCGAAGCGGATGACGTGGCGGAACAGGCGCTTCTGCAGATCGGCGATGATGCGCTGGCCGACGAACGCCATCAGCACGGCCTGACCGTAGGTCGCGGCGCCCTTGATTACGGTGACGATGACGACCGCGACCGGCACCAGGATCAGCATCTCGCTATCCTTATTGTCGAAAACCTCGTTTATCACCGGCTTCATGAGATAGGCGAGCGCCGCGGTGCTGCCGGCGACGACCGCCATCAGCAGCATCGCCAAACCGAGGCGCGGCAAATGCGGGCGCACATGCTCGCGCACGAGCCTTACGAGCAGGTCGCGCGTGCTCGCCGGGCGCGCTTCGGGGGTCATGTCGGACACAGCTTCGTCAGTTTTCAGCGACTCTATCCACTAAGGTCTTGAATCTGACCGCAAATGATATCACGGCTGGAGGAATTCCGACAATTGCCCGCATCGCCGGGTAGTGTGTTAGGTCTATTTTTCGGGGTTGTCTTCGTCCCGAAGCTGAGCTTCGAGTAAATTGGCCAAGTACGCCTCTATGCTGGAGAGATCGAGATTTCCATCGGCCCAAATCCTGTCGATCTCTTGCAGAGCGGCGTAATACGGTTCTGGGTTTTCTCGTATCCGCTCAGGCACAGTCTTACGTCCCGGCAAAAGGCTTCCAGAGCGTACACAAAGTAGATAATAACAAACCGCCCTCGCCGTTCTGCCGTTTCCCTCAATGAAGGGGTGAATCCAGTTCAGGCGCCATAGCCCATAGCCCGCCAGCATTGCCGGCGGATAATTGTCCCAGTTCTCGTGAATGAATGAGATGAACCTGTCCATGAGTTCAGGGACATCGTTGAAATGTGGCGGTATGTGATTTCCAACATATATCGGTTCTTCTCGGAAACGTCCGCCAAACTGGGATATGCCGGCAACAGCGACATGATTTAGCGCCCAAAGCATGTATTTATCGACAGATGACGGCCCCTGCTTAATCCCAATCTCAATGAAATTGGTGAGCAGATCGTATTGCCGCGCCAAATTCTTTTCTTGTATGGCGTAAAAAAGATCTGGATTTTGATGTTCTGTGACCAGCATGGCAAAAAAGAAGCCTGTCATTGACAGGCTTCAATTCCTCAAATTAATGCGATCAGGCGTGAATCAATTTCGCGCTTCGTGACGCAATTTTTGCGGACTGTTTCGTAATTTTAGAGCCTTCCGGGGCGTTTCCGTAAACAAAGCTGGCGCGTTGCTCTATAAGCTGCTCATCGGTGACGCCCTTCGCGCGGGCATCATTAATGAGTCGGTCCAATTCTGGGCGCGCGGGCGCGGGTTTCATGATGGATTTGCGTGCGGCCATATCTGTTCTCCGTGCTGGTCAGTGTCAGCATAAGCCAACAATAGTTAACGAACGTAGATGTTTACCGAATACTGTTGGCTCGGTAGATTATCATTGATTCGACGGTACCGCTTCGTGAATCAAATTCGCTCGCCTTTTAGACAATAACTACTTCATAGAGTCATTGCTAGTTGAATTAATAAAAGTAATTTCGCAGTTTGGTCCCTATTTGTCATTCCGGCTCGTGTCTGTCACCGCCGATCTTCGAGCGTTCGAAGGATATGGGGCGATGGTAGTGCCTTCCATTGAAAAGTGATCGCGTCGGTTATTTCTCCGCCCACTCGCCGAGCTCCGCGATCAAGGCCTGATGAAGCCGGCCGTTGCTGGCCAGGCAGGTCGCGTGGAGCGGACGCTCCCGATTGAAGGTGAGCTCTTTGCCGGCGATGCTGGTGATGGTGCCGCCGGCCTCGGCGACCAGCAGGCAGCCGGCCGAGATGTCCCAATCGGCCTTGGGCCAGGCGCTGGCGGCGGCGTCGAAGCGCCCATCGGCGACCAGGGCGAGCTTGTAGGCGATCGAACTCATGGCGTGCACGTTGGCGGCCCGGAAGCGCTCCGGCCAGCCGGCCTCGCGATGTTCGGAGCGGCTCGCGAGTATTTGCGCCTGTGCCAAATCCGCCTCGCCGCTGACCGCGATCGGCGCCCCGTTGAGGCAGGCGCCGCCGCCCTTGACCGCGTCGAACAGCTCGTCGCGCGCGGGGTTGAACACCGCGCCCAACAGCGCCCCGCCATCCTCGACCAGGGCCACCGAGACGGCAAATTCCGGCAACCCCTTGAGATAGCTGTTGGTGCCGTCGATCGGGTCGACCACCCAGATGCGGCGGCGCTCGAGCCGCTCGGCGCTATCCTCCGATTCTTCCGACAGCCAGCCATAACCCGGCCGCGCAGCCATCAGCCTGTCACGCAATACCGCGTTGGTTTCGATATCGGCCTCGCATACGGGATGGTATTTGCTCTTGCGCCACACCTTTTGCTCTTTTTGAAAGCGCTTCAAGGCGCAGGCACCGGCTTCGCGCACGGCCTGCAACAGCAATTCGTGATCCGCTTCGCCGCGCCGCGGGCTCACTGGCCGGCGACCGTCATGCCGTCAACGCGCAGTGTCGGCGCATCGATGCCGTGGCGGAATGTGAGGTCGTCGGCCGCCGTCACATGGGCGAACATGTCCTTGAGGTTTCCGGCCACGGTCAATTCGCTCACCGGCCAGGCGATCTCGCCCTTGTCGATCCAAAATCCGGCGGCGCCGCGGCTGTAATCGCCGGTGACGCCGTTGACGCCCATGCCGATCAATTCGCTGACATAGAGGCCGCTATCGATATCCGCCATCAGCTCGCGCGGGCTCATTTGGCCGGGCGCGAGATAGAGGTTGGAGGGCGATGGCTGGGCGGCCCATTGGTGCCGCGCGCCGCATGGCCGGTCGAGCGCAGATTGAGCTGGCGCGCCGAGCGCGAATCGAGCAGCCAGGTCGCGAGCGTGCCGTTTTCGACGATATGGCGCGCCGCCGTCGCCGCGCCCTCGCCGTCGAACGGGCGCGAGCGCAGGCCGCGCAAGCGCAGCGGGTCGTCGATCACGGTGATGCCGGGGGCGAAGACGGGCTGGTTCAGCCGGTCTTTCAAAAAGCTCGTGCCGCGCGCCACCGAGGCGCCGGAGATGGCGCCCGCGAGGTGGCGGACGAGGCCGCCCGAGACGCGCGGATCGTAGACCACCGGCACCGCGCCCGAGGCCGCTTTCCGCGGATTGAGCCGGCTGACGGCGCGCTCGCCGGCGCGCTTGCCGATTTCTTCCGGGCTGTCGAGGTCTTCCTCGAAGCAGGCCGAGGACCAGTCATAGTCGCGCTCCATGCCGGTGTCCTCGCCGGCGAGGACCGAGACGCTGAAGGAAAAGCGCGAGGTTTCATAGCCGCCGGCGAAACCGCCGCTGGTGGCGAGCGCGGCGCGGCTCAGGTTCCAGCCGGCGTCGCCGCCTTCGGAATTGGTGACGCCGGGGACGGCGCGCGCCGCCTCCTCGGCGCGCCGCGCCCATTCGAACAATTGCTCGGCGTCGGGCTCGCGATCATCGGCAAGCTCCAGATCAGGCCATTGGCGCGCCAACTGCGTTGGCTCGATAAGGCCGCAATAGGGGTCTTCGGGCACCGCGCGCGCCATGGCGAGGGCGCGTTCGACCAGCGCATCGAGCGCCTCCTCGGTGAAGTCGGTGGTCGAGACCATGGCCTGGCGCTGGCCCAACAGGACGCGCAGGCCGAGATCGCGCCCCTCCGAGCGCTCGAGATCCTCGGGCTTGCCGAGGCGATAGCTGACGCTCAGGGAGATGCCATGCATGATGACGGCATCGGCACCGTCGGCACCGGCTTTCTTTGCTTTTTCCAACAATGCGCCGAGCATGGAGGTGGCGTCGCCATTGGCTGTCATTCGGTTGGCCCTATCGTTCGCGGTGAGCGGAAATCTACGGTTTATATAGTGCCGCCGACGCGGCTGTGCCAGCGCCCTATTTCGGCTTCAGCAGGCCTTCCTCGCGCATCCAGGCGCAGAGATCGCCATACATGGTCTTGATGTCGACCGGCTTGAAGCCGAGCTCGCGCACCGCCTTGGAGCAATCGACCACCTGGGTGAGCGACATCAGGTTGAACAGTTCGGGCGTCATGCCGGGGTCGCGCTCGGTTGAGGCGTTGGGCGCCTTGCCGCCGACCAGTTCGGCGACCGTCTCTCCGACCTCGGCGAATTTGGCCAGGGCGCCGGCGAGCAGATATCTCTCGCCGCGCCTGCCCTTCTCGAACGCCGCGATATGGGCACGCGCCACTTCTTCGACATGGCAAAATGAGCCGCCGCCGGTGCCCACTTTGTCGAGCTTGCCTTCGGCGACGGCCTCGACGAACGGCCCCCAGATGACGCGGTCGAACGGCCCCACCACATTGGCCGGATTGACCACCACCACGTCGAGGCCAAGTTCGAGGCCGTTCAGCGCCTCGTCCTCGGCCAGTTTCTTGGTTTGAAAGTAATTGATCGGAATGTCGTCGATGTTGGACGGCGACTCCTCGTTGATCTCGATATTGTCTTGCAGCCCCCAGCTGACGCCCGACGAAGTGTGGACGAAGCGCCGCGCCTTTTTCTTGAGCGCGGCGGCGACCATGTTGCGGGTGCCGTCTATATTGTCCCTGGTCTGCGCCGCATCGCCGGCGGCGTCGAAGCTGACATTGCCGGCGACGTGAAACACCGCGTCGACGCCCTCGGGCATGGCGGCGTCGAGCGAGGCCGCATCGGTGATATCGCCAATGACGCGGCGCGCCGGAAAGCGCGAAAGATAGCTGAGGTCGGAACTTGCCCGGTGCAGCGCCGTGACCTGCCAGCCGGCGAGGTCGAGCTGTTTGACCAGATTGACGCCGATGAAACCGGAGGCGCCGGTAACGAAAGCGGTTTTTTTTGTCATCTATTTCTCCGTTGCCGGTCGAGCGCCGCGCGCAGCGCTTGGGTATGCTTTTCGTAGCATTTCCAGATGCCGATTTCTTGTTCGTGAAATTGGCGCGGCGCGGCGGCGCCATCATCATATACGAGCCCTGAATGCTCGGCTATGCGCGCCGCCATGGCGGCGCTACCGCGCACCAATGCTTCATATTCGAGGGTCATGATGCGCTTCCCGTAAAGGCCGCGCCAATGCACCTGAAGCCGCGCCCTTTGCGCCATGAAATGGGCGATGTCGTCGAAATCATAGGCGTGGGCATGGCCCTGCTCGTAGCGCTTGAAATAAATCAGCAGCGCATTGTCGAGCGCCTCGCGCCGGCACAGGATAAAGCGCGCTTCGGGCAGGGCGGCGGCGATCTCGGCGAGCCATAATATGTTGCTGTCGAGCGTGCTGATAAAAAATTTCGCATTGCCGGCGAGGCGGCGCATCTCCTCGCGGTATTCTTCGCCGAGGCGCGCCGGCGCCGCCTCATTCGTCCCTTTTGCGCTCATGGCGCGCCTGAGACGCTGCCAATGCTCGCTTTCACCGGCGGCGAAGACGCCGGGCTGGGCGGCGAGCAGCGCTTCGACCAGAGTCTTGCCGCTGCGCGACAGGCCGAGAACGAACAGCGGAATCGGCGCGCTTCGCACCGCCGCCAGCGGCGCGCCGTCGCGGCGCGCGGCATTGCGCGAGATGATCGTATCGACTTCCCGCGCCGCCGCCGATTTGTCGTAATTGGAATTTTGCCGGCGCGCGGCATTGGCCTGGCGATAGCGCGCAAAGGCATCGTCATAATCGCCGAGGTCGGCATTCACCTTGGCCAGGGCGAAGGCGAGGCGGTTCCTGTTGACGGCGCTCTGGCCTTGCTCGCGGTCGAGCCGGCGAAGCTTTTCGAGAAGTGGATCGCCGGCCTCAAAGCGGTGCAGAAGGGCGTAATTGTAGTGCGCCTCGACGTATGATTGGTCCATTTCCATGGCCCGGGAAAATTCACCGAGGGCTTTTTCGGTATGGCCCTGGCTCTCGAATACCGTCGCCAGATTGTTGCGCGTCTCGGCATGTCCGGGGTCGAATTTTTTTGCCCGTTGGTAGGCGGCGATGGCGGCATCGACCTCGCATGCCTGTTTCAGGGCGTTGCCCAAATTGTAATGCGCCTTGGCATATTCGGGCGCGATTTCGATGGCGCGATGCTGACACGCGATGGCTTCGTCGAGGCGGCCGAGCTTGCGCAGCGAGACTCCGAGATTGCAATGCGCCTGGGCATAGTCGGGTTTGAGCGCGATGGCGCGGCGGAAGCATTCGGCGGCGCGTTTCGATTCACCGAGCAGCTGGTGCACGGCGCCGAGATTGCTGTGCACCTCGACCGCGTCGGGCGCCTCGGCGAGGACGCGCCCATAGCAGCGGATGGCATCCGCATAACGCTTCTCTGCCACCCGCACATTGCCCAACAGACTCCACGCGGCGCTTGATTCGGGCGCCTCTTTGACGACGCCGAGGCAAAGGCGCGCCGCATCTTCCGGCCGCCCGGCCTTCAGGTGGCGCGCGGCCTCCTCCAGCGGATTCACTTCCAGATCGGCTTGCCGGAGCCGGGCAGGCCGTAATCCGGCCATTTGCGGTTTACGGTTTCAATGATGTCATCGCTCATGCGGATCTCGCGGCCCCAGTCGCGCTTGGTTTCGGGCGCCAGCTTGTTGGTCGCGTCGAGGCCGATCTTGGAGCCGAGGCCAGCCTCGGGCGAGGCGAAATCGAGATAATCGATCGGCGTGTTTTCGACCAGGGTGATATCGCGCGCGGGGTCCATGCGCGTCGAGACCGCCCACATCACATCCTTCCAGTCGCGCGCGTCGATATCGGCGTCGACGACGATCACCCATTTGGTATACATGAACTGGCGCAGATACGACCACACGCCCATCATCACGCGCTTGGCGTGGCCGGGATAGGCCTTGTTGATGGAGACCACGGCGATGCGATAGCTGCACGCCTCGGGCGGCAGCCAGAAATCGACGATCTCGGGGAATTGCTGCGCCAACAGCGGCACGAACACCTCGTTCAACGCCTGGCCGAGAATGCTGGGCTCGTCGGGCGGGCGGCCGGTAAAGGTCGAGAGGTATATAGCATCGTGGCGCATGGTGATGGCCGAGACGGTGAAACGCGGGAATTCCTCGACCGCGTTATAGTAGCCGGTATGGTCGCCGTAGGGACCCTCGGGGCCATAATCATCCAGGCTGACATGGCCCTCGATGACGATCTCCGCCTCGGCCGGAACGGCGAGCGGGACGGTCTTGCAGTCGACCAGCTCGACCTTGCGGCCGCGCAACAGGCCGGCGAACTGATATTCCGAGAGCGTATCGGGCACCGGCGTGACGGCGGCCAGTATGACGCCCGGATCGGCGCCGATGACCACCGCCACCGGCAGCGGTTCGCGTTTTTCCTCGGCCCAGCGGCGATGCTGCTGCGCCCCGCCGCGGTGGCGCAGCCAGCGCATCAAGGTGGTGTTCGGCCCGGTCACCTGCATGCGGTAGATGCCGAGATTGTAATCGTCTTGCTTGTCGGCGCCGGGGCCGCGCGTGACCACCAGCGGCCAGGTGATGAGCGGCGCCGGCTCGCCGGGCCAGCAGGTCTGGATCGGCAGGCGCCGCAAATCGACATCCGCGCCCGTCCACACCACTTCCTGGCAGGCCCCGGCGCTGACGGGCCGCGGTTTCATCGCCATCACGCGGCGCAGCAGCGGCAGCATCTCGAAGGCTTCGCGCCAGCCGCCCGGCGGCTCGGGCTGGCGCAGAAAGGCCAGCATTTCGCCGATCTCGCGCAATGTTTCCGGCGTCCGCCCCATGCCCATCGCGACCCGCTCGACGGTGCCGAACAGATTGACCAGCATCGCCATGCCATGGGCCTGGTCTCCCTCGCCGACGGTGTTTTCAAACAGCACCGCCGGGCCGCCTTCGGCGAGCAGGCGGGTTTGAATCTCCGTCACTTCCAATCGCGGCGACACCGGCGCCTGCACGCGCACCAGCGCGCCCTCGCTTTCGAGGGTCTGCATGAAGTCGCGCAGAGAGTTGTAAGCCATTCGGCGATGTTTCACGATGCGTTGAAGCGCCAATAGAGAGACTATCTCTCCGCCGCGATCAAGGCCATACTCGGGATATGCTGCACATCGCCCCCTATCGCACGCGCCTGGAGCGCATCTTCAAGGAAATCACCGACGCCTCGGGCGGCGCCGACGTCAATGCGGTGGGCGGCATGGGCGCGGTCAACGATCGCATCGACGAGGTCCAGGAAATCCTCGCCGAAATGCCGCTCGGCCTCTCCGACCTCGAGGCGCGGATGAAAAACGAACCGGATTTTTCCAGTTTCAGCCGCAAGCGGCGGCTCGAAGCGCTGGCCGATTACATCCGTTTCAGCATCGGCCTGATCGATCGCGAGATCGCCGCCAAGCGCGGCCATATGATTGTCGGCGCCAACGATGACTGAAGCGGCGGCCGATCCGGTCGCCATCGCGATGGACTATCCTTTCGCCCGCCCTGGCCGTTCCTATCTGTTCGTGGATGGCGAAGCGCTGGCGCTGGGGGAACCGAGCGAGGCGGCGCTCGAGGGCGCACTTTCGCAAAGAGGCGCGGCGCCGATGCGCGAGCGCACCGCCGTGCTCGCCTACGGCGCCAACGCGGCGCCGTCCAGGCTCGGGCGTAAATTCCAGGCGCCGGGCGCGGTATTCCCCGTGCTCAAGGCGTGGCTGCATGATTTCGATATCGTTTATGCCTGCCATTTCTCCAGTTATGGCGCGCTGCCGGCGACGCCCGCACCCTGTCCCGGCACGGTCGTTGAAATCGCCGTCACCTATCTCGACGGCGGCCAGCTCGCGCGCATGCACGAAACCGAACTGACCAACCAAAACTACGTTTTCGGCCGGCTTGACCGCATCACCCTGGAGTTGGATGGAGTTGGCCGATTGAATGCTGTGCACAGCTATTGGACGCGGCATGGCTTTTTCGCCTCGCGCGGCGGCCCCTTCGCCCTCGCGGCGATTGCGGCGGAAGGGCGGCGTTTTGCCGAGGCGGCACAGGAATCGGCGCAAAGCCATGCCCGCGACCATCTCGCGCCGGGGCGCGATCTGCATGACTTCGTGGTCGAAAATGCGACCGAGCCGGCGCTTCGCCGGGAGCGCAGTCTGGCCCTGCGCCTCGACGCCTGGCCGTTCGATCACCCGCACCACGAATTGCTGGCGGGCTGAGCGCGGCGCTCAGGCCGGCGCGTCCTCGCCGAGAAACTCGCGTACTTCCTGCAAAAAGCGCGGCCATGCCGGCTCATTGTCCAGAATTAAGTGATTGCGGCCTTCTAGGGGGACGAAACGGGCTTCGGGGATCATCGCCGCCATCCGCCGGCCCTCCTTGAACGGCGCCACGCCATCGTCGCGGCAATGCAGCACGAGGGTCGGAACCGCGATGCTTCCAAGCAACCCTTCGACATCCACATCTATGTTCGTCTTTCGGTTTCGTACAGCGTTCTCGGGCGAAGTCGAAATGCGCTGAAGCTCGTTGAACCAGTCCATCTGTTGCGGTGTGGCTTCGGGGACAAACGCCGACGTGAACATTTGACGGAACGCCGGATTGTCCCGACCCCAGCCGTGGCGAATCAAGGTGAGCATCGCATCCGCCTGTTCGATCTCGACTTGCGAGCCGCGCTTGCGACTGCCCCGCGCGTAGCCGCCATAGAGCACCAACCGGCTCACGCGCTCGGGGTGCCGAACCGCATAGGCAACCGAAATCGCGCAGCCCTGCGAGATACCGAGCAGCGGAAACCGCTCCAGCCCTGCTGCATCAACGACGGTCTCAAGGTCGCGCACGAAAGAGTCAAATGAGATTTCGTCGACGTCCCAGTCGGACAAGCCGTTGCCGCGCTGATCGAAGCGGATCAGCATGTGCTCTCTCGCCAGCTCCTGCAACAAGTGGCGCCAAATCGGGCTCTGCCAGTCATATTCGAGGTGGTTCATCCAGTTTGGCGCCTTGACCAGCGGCGGCCCGGTTCCGACAGTCGCGTAAGCAATCTGAACGCCGTCGGGCGCCATGCAGAAGCGGATATCCTGGTTGGCGCCGGAGGTTGCTAAGTCATGCGACTGATCATCGGCGTTTCGCCACTGCCAGACGTGAACGGGTCTGGCGATGTTCTTGACGGATTGCGCGCCGAGATCGTCGAACGCGAGGTCAAGCTTGCCTTCGATGCTCTGGTAAACGACGTCGGAGATGCATATGCCGCCGGGTTGGGCAAGAGTTTCGAGGCGCGCCGCGATGTTCACGCCGTCGCCAAAAATATCGTCCCCGTCATTGATGATGTCGCCGAGATTGATGCCGATGCGATAGCGGATGCGCGCGGCGTCCGGTGTCGCGCTCTCGCGCACCGCCATGGCGCTTTGAATCTCGACGGCGCAGTTCACCGCATCGACAACGCTCTCGAAATCCACCAGCATGCCGTCACCGGTGGTCTTGACGATGCGCCCGTGATTAAGCTCGATGGTGGGGTCGATCAGCTCGGCGCGATGCGCCTTTTGGCGTGCGATGGTGCTTTCCTCGTCGAACTCCATGAGTCGCGAAAAGGCGACCATATCGGCGGACATAACGGCGGCGAGCCTGCGTTCGACTTTCTCTCCCATGGCATCCCCTCATGCACATCGCGGCGTCCCCGCGAAGGTAACGGTGGGCGGCGCGCGAGTCCATATCGGGTGATCGGCGCCAGGCGCGGCGCTCGCGGGCGTTGGGGGAGCACGAATAAGCCCCTCTTCCCGGAGGGGAAGAGGGGTTGGGGAGAA
>CAJXFT010000096.1 GCA_913053235.1 uncultured Alphaproteobacteria bacterium | reverse complement strand
GCTTAGAAGGATCAACAGATATTGTTATCCCTCATGAACTTTCCGGACGGACACTTAAACATTGCGGCGCAGCGCCCGGCCCGGCCGCGCGCCGGTGACGCGGCCCTCCTGGCGGATAATCTCGCCGTTGACCATCACCATATCGATGCCGGCGGCCGGTGTCATCGGTTGCTCGAAGGTCGCGCTGTCGATGATCGTTGCCGGGTCGAACATCGTGATATCGGCGAAGCCGCCCTGGCGCAGCACGCCGCGGTCCTTGAGGCCGAACTGTTCGGCCGACAGCCCGGTCATGCGGCGCACCGCGTCCTCCAGCGAGATCAGGCCGAGGTCGCGGGCGTAATGGCCGAGGACGCGCGGGAAGGTGCCCCAGAGGCGCGGATGCGGGTGCGCGTCGTGCGGCAGGCCGTCCGAGCCCACCATGGCGTGCGGATAGGCGAGGATGCGCCGCACATCACCCTCGTCCATGAGGAAATAGATGGCGCCGCCGGGGATCAGCTGCGCCGCCGCGTCGCGCGCCGAGCAGCCGAGTTCGGCGGCGATGTCGGCGAGATCGCGGCCGGCGAATTCGGGCCGCGCCTCCGACCAGGTGATGACGACGCGCTCCGCCGCATCGACCATGTCGACCATGATGACGGTCGAGCCGGCGGTATAGGGATAGACGTCGAGGCCGACTTTCTGGCCAGCGCGGGCGCTGTCGAAGCGCGCCAGCGTCTCGGCGCTGCGGCCGTGATTTTCCCTGCCGGCGCATTTGTGGTGCGACACCACCACCGCCAGGCCGGCGCGCCGGCCGATCTCGAAGGTCTCGTCGAGGGATTTGTCGATATCGGCGCCCTCGTCGCGCATATGGGTGACATACATGCCGCCCGCGTCGCCGGCGACCTGCGCCAGAGCGACGATCTCGTCGGTCGGCGCCGCCTTGTTGGGGGCATAGATGAGGCCGGTGCTGAAGCCGGTGGCGCCCGACCGCATGGCCTCTTCGACGACCTTCGCCATGGCGTCGATCTCGCCCCCGTTGGCGGCGCGGGTCACGTCGCTCATGGCGCCGAGGCGGAGCGTCGAATGGCCGATCAGGAAGGCGGCGTTGGCGGCCGGCGGCGTCGCGTCGAGGGCGTCGAGATAATCGCCGAAGCGCTCGAAGCGATAGTCGGCGCTGTTGCCAAGGAGGTCCATCGGCGGCGGCGGCGGCGCGCCGCCGAGCACCAGCGGCGCCAGGCTGACGCCGCAATTGCCGACCACCACACTGGTCACGCCCTGGCTCGTCTTGGGCGTCATATCGGCGTCGCGGAAGAGGAGATTGTCGTCATGGGTGTGCACATCGATGAAGCCGGGCGCGACGATGCGCCCATTGGCGTCGATTTTTTGTCCAGCGCGCCACGCGCCGAGGTCGCCGATGGCGCTGATGCGATCGCCCGTCACCGCGACATCGGCACGCAGGCGCTCTGCACCCGTCCCGTCGATCACTTCGCCGCCGGTGAACAGAATATCGCAACTGTTTTCTAAAGTTTCATTCATGGCTAAACCATCACATCGCCGCCATTCATGTTCATCGAGGCGCCGACATAGAACGAGCCTTCGTCGGATGCGAGCAAGAGCACGGTCGGCACCACTTCCTCGACGCGGCCCGGCCGTTTGATCGGCATCGAGGCTTCCTTGTCGCGCCGCCAATCCTCCGGAATGCTCATATAGAGCGGCGTGTCGATCGGTCCCGGGTTGATCGAATTCACCGTGATGCCGTGCTCGACCAATTCATAGGCAAGCGAGCGGGAAAATCCCATGACGGCAGCCTTGGCGGCGCAATAATGGACCATTTGCGGCGCGCCCTTATGGGCCAGTTGCGAGGAGAAATTGATGATCCGGCCCCAGCCTTTGCGCTTCATCGCCGGGATCACTTCGCGCGAGCACAGAAACACGCTCTTCAGATTGACGCGCATCATTTCGTCCCACATTTCGGTCGACATATTCTCGATCAATTCGACGGTATCGATGCCGGCATTGTTGACCAGAATATCGATATCGCCGAGCGCCTCGGCTGAAGCCGCAAAGGCGCTCTTCACCGCCGCTTCGTCGCCGACGTCGCAAGCCAGGCCGATGGTTTTCGCGCCGTTCGCGGCGGCGGCTTCCGCGACCTCCTTGGCGCCGGCCTCGTTTCGATCGAGCACGGCGACGCTGGCGCCCTCTTCGGCGAAATTCAAGGCGACGCCCCGGCCCATACCGCTGGCGCCGCCGGTGACGATGGCTGTTTTGCCCGATAGCTTGCCCATGAAAATTCCCTCTTGGATTATGGTTCGGCGCCATCGTACTTGTCTCATCCTTCCGGCGAAACTCCTCAGTGCCGCTTTGCGGTTGAGGCAGAGAGGTGCGGGCGCTAATCTCGCTCAAACACAGCAAACGCGTAAGAAAAGAGAGCGGGGAGAGATGCTTCTGACGCCGACGGAAACCGAGCGGCTGCTCATATTCAGCGCCGCCGAACTGGCCCGCAAGCGCCGCGCGCGCGGCCGCAAGCTCAACCATCCCGAGGCCGTGGCGCTGATCTGCGATGAAATTCTCGAAGGCGCGCGCGATGGCCGCTCGGTCGCCGATCTGATCGGCTTCGGCGCCACCATCCTGACCAGCGACGACGTCATGCCGGGCGTCGCTGACATGATGCCGATGATCCAGGTCGAGGGCATGTTCCCCGACGGCACCAAGCTGGTCACGGTGCATGACCCGATCCGCCCCGGCAAGGAACAGCCCGCTGAGGCCGATCAGGTGCGGCCCGGCGAGATTATCCCGGCGGCGGGCGAGATCGAACTCAACGCCGGGCGGCGCAAGGCCGCCGTCAGGGTCACCAATACCGGCGACCGCCCGGTTCAGATCGGCAGCCACTACCATTTCTTCGAGGTCAACAAGGCGCTCGAATTCGACCGCGACGCATCCTTCGGCATGCATCTCGATGTGCCGGCGGGGACGGCGGTGCGCTTCGAGCCGGGCGAGGCCAAGGAGGTGGCGTTGGTGGCATTCGGCGGCTCGGGCGAGCTCTACGGCCTCAACAGCCTGACCGACGGCTCGCACCGCTCGGAAGCCAACAAACAGGCGGCGCTCAGTCGCGCCCGCGACCGCGGCTTTAAGGGGGCATAGTGCGATGGTAAAAATCACCCGCCAACATTATGCCGCGCTCTACGGCCCGACCACGGGCGACGCGGTGCGTCTCGGCGACAGCTCGCTGCTGGCCGAGATCGAGCATGACTTCGCCGTGCCCGGCGACGAATGCCTGCATGGCGGCGGCAAGACGCTGCGCGACGGCATCGGCCTCGTCGCCGGCCTCAACAGCGCCGCCGGCGCGCTCGACATGCTGGTCTCCAACGCCATCGTCATCGACCCTGTGTTAGGTGTCGTGAAGGGCGACATCGGAATAAAAGAAGGGCGCATCGCCGGCGTCGGCAAGGCCGGCAATCCGGCGATCATGGACGGCGTCGACAAGAACCTGTTATGCGGCGCCTCGACCACGGTGCGCGACGCCGAGGGCCTGATCGCGACGCCCGGTGGCATCGACGTGCATGTCCATTTCGACAGCGCCCAGCTCTGCGAACACGCCATCGCGAGCGGCATCACCACCATGATCGGCGGCTCGCTCGGGCCGATCACCGTCGGCATCGATTGCGGCGGCGCCTGGAATGTCGGCAAGATGCTGCAGGCGGCGGAGCATTGGCCGATCAATTTCGGCTTTCTCGGGCGCGGCAATTCGGCCAAGCCGAACGCGCTCCCCGATCAGCTCGCCGGCGGCGCCATGGGGCTCAAGATCCACGAGGATTGGGGCGCCATGCCGGCGGCCATCGATTGCTGCCTCTCGGTCGCCGACGAGATGGATTTCCAGGTCCAGCTCCATACCGACACGCTGAACGAGAGCGGCTTTCTGGAGGATACGCTGGCCGCGATCAAGGGCCGCACCATCCACATGTATCACGCCGAGGGCGCCGGCGGCGGCCATGCGCCGGATATCATCCGCATCACCGGCGAGCCCAACTGCCTGCCGTCCTCGACCAACCCGACCAACCCCTTCACCCGCAACACCTTCGACGAACATCTCGACATGATCATGGTGTGCCACCATCTCAACCCGGCGGTGCCCGAGGATGTCTCCTTCGCCGAAAGCCGGGTCAGGGCCGAGACCATCGCGGCGGAGGACGTGCTGCACGATATCGGCGCGATCTCGATGCTCGGCTCGGACAGCCAGGGCATGGGGCGCATCAACGAGGTCATCTGCCGCACCTGGCAGCTCGCCAGCAAGATGCGCGAGCAGCGCGGACGTTTGCCCGAGGAAGCGACGGCGCGCGGCGACAATGAGCGCATCAAGCGCTTTATCGCCAAATATACCATCAACGCGGCGCGGACCTTCGGCATCGACAAACATATCGGCTCGCTCGAGGACGGCAAGCTCGCCGATATGGTGCTGTGGCGGCCGGCCTTTTTCGGCGTCAAGCCGGAGCTGATCATCAAGGGCGGCTTCATCGTGTGGTCGGCGATGGGCGATTCGGCGGCCTCGCTGATGACCTGCGAGCCGCTGCTGATGCGCCCGCAATGGGGCGCCTTCGGGCGCGCCAAGGAGGCGCTCAGCATGAGCTTCGTAAGCCAGGCGGCGATCGACGCGGACATCAAAGGCAGGCTCGGCTTGCGCAAGACCGTGGCGCCGGTCAAGGGCACGCGCTCGCTCACCAAGAGCCATATGCTGCACAACGACGCCTGCCCCGAGATCACCGTCAATCCTTCGACGTTCGAAGTCTTCGTCGACGGCGAGTTGGCGACCTGCGAGCCGGCCGAGACCTTGCCGCTCACCCAGCGCTACATGCTTCGCTGAACAAGGGGGGCTGATGGATCTTATCCTCCGCAACGCATTACTGGCGGGCGGCGAGGGCCGCCCGGTCGATGTCGGCATCGCGGACGGGCGCATCAAAGCCATCGAGGCGGGACTTGCGGCGGAAGGCGAGACGCTCGATCTCGGTGGGCGCCTGCTGTCGCCGGGCTTCATCGAGACCCATATCCATCTCGACAAGGCCTGCATCATGGAGCGCTGCCGCTCCGAAAAAGGCGATCTCGCCGAGGCCATCGACGAGGTCACAAAATCCAAGAAGGAATTCTCGGAGGCCGACGTCGCCGCGCGCGCCGAGCGCGTGCTGGAGAAATGCGTCAGCCACGGCACCACCCATATGCGCACCCATCTCGAGGTCGATCCCGGCATCGGCATGCGCGGCTTCGACGGCGTCTTTCCGCTCATCGAAGAATGGCGCTGGGCCATCGATGTCGAGATATGCGTCTTCCCGCAGGAGGGCCTCCTCAACAATCCCGGCACCGACGAGCTGATCGTCGAGGCGTTGCAGCGCGGCGCCCGCGTGATCGGCGCCGCGCCCTACACCGATTCGAACCCGCACGGCCAGATCGACCGCATCTTTGAGCTTGCCCGCGAATTCGACGTCGATATCGACATGCATCTCGATTTCGGCGAGGACGCCGAACAGCTCGATGTCGATTATGTCTGCGATCTTACCGAGGTCTTCGATTACGGCGGGCGCGTCACGGTCGGCCATGTCACCAAGCTCTCGACCGCGACGCCGGCGCACTTCAAGGCCACCGCCAAGCGCATGGCCGATGCCGGCGTCGCCGTGACGGTGCTGCCCTCGACCGACCTGTTCCTGATGGGCCGGGTCGACGAGCAGAACGTCAAGCGCGGCGTGACGGCGGCGCACAAGCTCCTCAAGGAGGGCGTCAACTGCTCGCTCTCGACCAACAACGTGCTCAACCCCTTCACCCCCTTCGGCGATTGCTCGCTCCTGCGCATGGCCAACCTCTACGCCAACATCTGCCAGGTCGGCGCCCGCGCCGAAGTGCGCGACTGCTTCGACATGATAACCGGCCGGTCGGCGGGAATCTTGGGCTTGGAGGAATACGGAATAAAAATCGGCGCCCCGGCCGATCTCGTGGTCATCGACACAGATGAGCCCGAAACCGCCGTCGCCGAACTGGCGCCGCCGCTGTGGGGCTTCAAACGCGGCCGCATGACGTTCAAACGCGCCCCGGTGGAGCTGTTGCGGCCTTAGGACTTATACCGGAATGAGCACTACCTATGAGTAATGGAAAATCGGCAAGCAAATTAAAACCGATATGTCTGCTTTGCCCCCAGCTTCAGAAGTAAATCAGGTGGCGGTTTAACAGCCGAATCTAGCCACTAACAGACATTAGCCCCTAATGATTATTAGCCCTTATAATGCGAGGCCAAACTTCCATTTCAACTGCAATCTTGGGATGACCTCAAGCGGTGATTTAGTGGAAAAATCAAAGCCATTGTCGTTGCTACTTTGGCGTCGTTGGGCTCACGCTCATGAATTTGAGCTTGCGAGCAAAATTACTGACCATGTTTGGATCGCTGACGCCAAACATTCTATGACGCCGCCGCCGCAGATTAACGCCAAATCAAAAACGATGCACGCCACCACCGTCGCGCCGCGTTGTAGCCTCTACCAAGTGGGGATGCAGGTGCCGGTCAACCCACCATCGACGATCAACTCCGTTCCGGTGATATAGCTCGCATCGTCGGACGCCAGAAAAGCCGCTGCCTTCGCAACCTCAAACGGATCGCCCATGCGCCCGATCGGAATCATGGCATGGCGCTCCTGGCGGATGCGCTCAACTTCAGTCGGGTCATTGATCCCCTCAAGCGACGCGTTGATCAACGGCGTATCGATCACACCGAACAGCATTGCATTAGCGCGGATTCCCTTGGCGGCATATTCAAGTGCAACGGTGCGGGTAAATTGCAGGATCGCTGCTTTGGATGTGTTGTAGGCGATTGCCGACGTTCCCCAATAGCGGATTGCGGCGACCGAGGAGATATTGACGATCGCGCCCTTCCCCTGTTTTTCCATCACCGGCAAGACATATTTGCAGGTTAGAAACATGCTCTTGACGTTGGTAGCCATCACTTTATCCCAGGTCGCCTCGGGTAATAAAACCGGGCCGTCGAGGTCCAAGATGCCGACATTGTTGTGCAGAACATCAATCCGACCATAAGCCTCAAGACAAGCTTCGACCATCGCTGATACCGAGTTACTATCGGTGACATCGCACAAAACCGTTAGAACTGAATTGCCTTCCTCATTGATGATTTTCGCCGTTTCCGCCACCGCGTTTTCATCGATATCAATGGCGACAACCCGTGCGCCCTCGCGGGCATAATGAATAGCGCATGCCTTGCCGTTGCCGATGCCTGCGCCACTGGCGCCCGCACCGGTCACGATGATCACCTTATCGTCGAGCCTACCCATCACCGATTTCCCTTCGCTAAAATTCCTTCACCACCGCCGCCGCACGACCCATTAGGTTTGGCGTCCGGCCACCGGCAGCTAAATCATAACTAATCAAATTGGCTCGGCAATAAATACCGCAATATTGCACGGTGTTTTTGCTTTGTATTCTTCGTAGGGATGAGCCAGAAATGTTCGTTCTGACAGCCGTTTTAGCCAACAGGAGACATCAACCAAGCTCCTCGTGAAGTGCCGTGGTGCCTTTCAGGTATGTGACGGTTGATTGCTGGCAGATTCGGGTCGCCTAAGCTTCGAGTGTTTCCCGAGGCCGCGTTTCGAAAAAAGAGCGCCGTGCCGCATAGGCGCCGGCCCAGGCTGCCAGGCCGGGCCGACCGTCTCGCCATCGCAGGCCCGGATACCACTCGTCCACGAGGAGAGCGCACGCCAGAGTGATTTGCGGCATGTTGAGGCCGCCCTGCATGAGCGGGTGATCGATCTCTCCTCGCCAAAAATCGGCCAGCCGGTCGACGCGCTGGCGTTCATGCTCAATGATCGTAGCCGAGCGATCTTCCGCAGGCCGCCGCAATTCGCGCACCCAGACCGAAACTCCGTCCAAAAGGCTCCGCGCATACTCCTCCAAGCGGCGGTGCTCGATGCCGGCCGCGCCGACCGGCGCATCCAGCACAGGTGCGCCATCGAGATGGTCGAGAACGTAACACACGGACTGCGACCCCTCGATACCAACCCCGCTGTGATATAAAAGGTAAGGCACCCGACCCGACGGGTTGATCTGATAGTAAGGGCTGTTCACCGTGCGGGTCAGCGCCGTCAGTTCCTCGACCCGGTCTTCCAGCCGCTTTTCGCGGCGCACCACGCGGGCAATGCGGGCATAGGGTGAAGAATACGTGACGTAGAGCTGCATCGGGTCGTTCCGGCGCCGTTGATGGAACCGACGCCCAAGTACACGCCGGCGAAGTCGAATCTGTGCGATATTGTATCCGACCCGGCCCTCCACCGCCATCGCGCGGAACAAGCGGATCGATAGCTGGCCACAGACATTCCCACGAGGCGATTTCGGGCGGATGAAGACAGGTGCCAAACGTCCGTTCTGGGTCACGAACGACCGTCTGAGCCAGTCAAAATTTGAGTCCGTTTTGCCGCGCTAAACGGACATTATTACCATGAATGCCAGCTGATCGCGACGTACGGCCCAAATTTTCCGCCAAGGCAGGTTACCGCCGGCGTTGGAACATACACCGCTTCCGTGGCCCTGTTTGCCACCGCCACACACAGATAGCACCAGTTTCACCAACAGGCCATTGCCGCTATGCTGGCGCCATGCGCCCGTTTTTTTCACCATCGACTAATTCACGCCACGTTCCCGAAATCCCAACAAAATTGGAAAGCACCAAACATGCCCGACAATCCCGACTACACACCGCCCAAAGTCTGGAAATGGGACACCGAACTCGGTGGGACGTGGGGCAAGATCAATCGCCCCACCGCCGGGGCGACGCATGACAAGGAGTTGCCGGTCGGCAAGCATCCGCTGCAGCTCTATTCGCTGGCGACGCCGAATGGCGTCAAGGTCACGGTGCTGTTGGAGGAACTGTTGGCGCTCGGCCATGAGGGGGCGGAATATGATGCCTATGTGATCGAGATCGCCGACCAGGAGCAGTTCGGCAGCGGCTTCGTGGCGCTCAATCCGAATTCGAAAATTCCCGCCCTTCAGGACCGCAGCACGACGCCGCCGACGCGGGTCTTCGAATCGGGCGCGATCCTGCTCTACCTGGCCGAGAAATTCGGCGCATTCGTGCCGAGGGAGATGTCGGCGCGGGCCGAGTGTTTGTCCTGGCTGTTTTGGCAAATGGGTTCTGCTCCCTATCTCGGCGGCGGCTTCGGCCATTTCTATGCCTATGCGCCGGAGAAGTACGAATACGCCATCAACCGCTACACGATGGAGACCAAGCGCCAGCTCGATTTGCTCGACAAAAATCTCTCGGGCCGGCGCTATCTGTGCGGCGATGAATACAACATCGCCGATATCGCCACCTATCCGTGGTATGGAAATCTGGTGCTCAACGATTCCTACAAGGCGGCGGAATTCCTCGAGGCGGCGTCCTATAAACATGTCGTCAGATGGGCGACGGAAATAGAAGCGCGCCCGGCGGTGGCGCGCGGAAGGCGGGTCAACAAGACGTGGGGGCCGGAAGAATTGCGCCTCCCCGAGCGCCATGATGCCGGCGACCTCGATTGAGGCGCTGCTTCAGCATCTTTTCCGGCACACGGCATGAATGCCCCTGAGATCATCGCGCGGCGCAGCGGCGGGCTGCTGCTTTCGCTGCTGCTGATTTTTGTCGCCGGCATCAATTTCAGTTTTCTGTTCTCCGTCAACAAGATCGCCACCGAGGCCGGGGTGCCGTTCTTCGCCTATGTGTTCTGGTATGCGCTCGGCGCCGGTGCGGTGCTGTTCATGCTCGCCGCTATGCGCGGGGAATTGCCGCGTATCGACAAGGCCCATCTCAAGGCTTACGGCGTCGCGGCGGCGCTCGGCTTCGCCTTTCCCTTCGCCCTCCTGGCTTTTGTCGCGCCCAAGCTGCCGTCCGGCGTCGCCGTCCTGCTGGTCATTCTGACCCCCGCCTTCACCTATCTGTTTTCGCTGCTCGCCCGGCTCGAGCGCCTTCACCTGATGAGCGTCGGCGGGCTGGTGCTCGGCATTGCGGGGGTCCTCTTTATCGTCGTTCCGAGCGGCAGCCTGCCGGCTGCCGACATGGCGGGCTGGTTCCTCCTCGCCCTGCTGGCGCCGATCTGTTTTGCCGGTCTCAATGTTTATGTCGAGCTGCACCGCCCGCCCGAAACGCCGTCTCTTTCCCTTTCCGTCGGCATTCTTCTGTCCGCCGCCCTGATGCTGCTTCCCCTGATGCTGGCGACGGGCCAGCTATATGTATTCCCCGGGCCGGTGCTTGACGGCGACCTCGCCCTCGCCGGCGCGGTCGTCGTCAATATCCTCATGTGGCCGCTGTTTTACGAGATCGTCAAGCGCACCGGCGCCTTTCTCATGTCGATGATTAACGTCGTCGGCGTCGTCGCCGGCATCCTGTGGAGCATGGTGTTTTTCGGCGAACGGCATAGCGGCTTCATCTGGCTTGCCGGCGGGCTGATGCTGATCGGCCTCGGCCTGATCCTGGCGCGGCCAATTCTGGCGGCGCGGGCGCGATCAAATTAACGCAAATTGATATTGGACGGGCACCGGTCGTCGCGCTAGCCTTCATCCAATCGAAACGGCACACCAACAGTGGGAGGCGGCGATGGCGGTAACGAGCCCGGAAGTGAAGAAGGCCCTGGAAGTAATATTCGCGGCCGATTCGGATATCTATCAGACACGCGGCTTTCAGCGCCGCATCGGCTACGGCGAACGCCCGGCGCTGGTGATCATCGACCTCGCCAATGCCTGGACCAGGCCCGGCCACGCCTTCACCTGCGACGATATGGAGGTCATCATTCCGACCAACCAGGCGCTCCTCAAGGCGGCGCGCGCCAAGCGCATTCCCGTCATCTACACCACCACGGCCTATCAGGACCCCAAGGGTCCGCGCTCCGATACCGGCATGTGGAGCCGCAAGATACCGGTGGAAACCCTGCTCGAAGGCAGCGAGGCGGCGGCGATCGACGAGCGCATCGCGCCCGAGGAGGGCGAGATGGTGATCGTCAAGAAAAGCGCCAGCGCCTTTTACGGCACCAATCTCAACGCCTATTTGCACGCCCAGCGCGTCGATACGGTGATCCTCACCGGCGTCACCATGGCCGGCTGCGTGCGCCACACCACCGAGGACGCCATCGCCGGCGGCTTCCGGCCGATCGTGGTGCGCGAAGGGGTGGGCGACCGCGTGCCCGGCGTCGTCGAATGGAACCTCTTCGATATCGACGCCAAGTTCGGCGATGTCGAACCGGTGGAAAAGGTGCTCGAATATCTCGAAGGCATAGAGGCTTTCACCAACCGTTGACCGGTTTCGCGCCGGCGGCTGCCGCAAATAGCTGTGCGAAGCGATGAAAAAAAACAAACGCTATTCGATATTCAGCTTGCTGCGCAATGCGCGCAATTATCATGAGAATTGGGCCGAGGCGTGGCGCAGCCCCGAGCCCAAGCCGTCTTACGACGCCATCATCGTCGGCGGCGGCGGCCATGGCCTCGCCACCGCCTATTACCTGGCCAAGGAACATGGCATCACCAATGTCGCCCTGGTCGAGAAGGGACCCATCGGTCTCGGCAATACCGGGCGCAACACCACCGTCATCCGCTCCAACTATCTGTGGGACGAAAGTGCCGCGATCTATGAATTGTCGCTGAAGCTTTTCGAGGGCCTCAGCCAGGACCTCAATTTCAACGTCATGCTGAGCCAGCGCGGGCTGATCAGCATCGGCCACAATCAGCACGACATGCGCGAGATCCGGCGCCGCGTCAACGCCATCCGCCTGAACGGCATCGATTCGGAAATGCTGTCCATGGCCGAGCTTCGCGAATTGGTGCCGATCCTCAACCTGTCGCCCAATTCGCGCTATCCGGTGATCGGCGGCTCGATCCAGCGGCGCGGCGGAATCGCCCGCCATGACGCGGTGGCCTGGGGCTATGCGCGCGCCGCCGACGACCGCGGCGTCGACATCCTGCAACATACGGAAGTCACCGGATTCCGCATTCAGGGCGGGCGCGTCGAGGGTGTCGAGACCAACCGCGGCTTCATCGCCGCGCCCAAGATCGGCGTCGCCGTCGCCGGCCATTCGAGCGTGCTGGCGGAGAAGGCGGGATTTCGCCTGCCGATCGAAAGCCACCCGCTTCAGGCCCTGGTGTCGGAGCCGCTCAAGCCGATCTTCCACACCGTCATCATGTCGGCCACGGTGCATGTCTATCTCAACCAGTCCGACCGCGGCGAGCTGGTGATGGGGGCCGGCATCGACGCTTTCAATTCCTACGCCCAGCGCGGCAGCCCGATGATCCTCGAAGACATGCTGGCCGCCGCCGTGGAACTGTTCCCGATATTCAGCCGCGTCAAGATGATGCGCCAATGGGGCGGCATCGTCGACATCTGCCCGGACGCCAGCCCGATCATCGGCAAGACGCCGGTCGCCGGGCTCTATTTCAATTGCGGCTGGGGCACCGGCGGCTTCAAATCGATCCCCGGCTCGGGATTCGTCTTCGCCCACACCATCGCCCAGGGCGAGCCGCATGAAATCGCCGCGCCCTTCGCGCTCGACCGCTTCACCAGCGGCGCGCTGATCGACGAGCACGGCGCCGCCGGCGTGGCGCATTAGGCCGGGCGATGCTGCATATCGAATGCCCCTATTGCGGCCCGCGCGACGAGATTGAATTCTCCTGCGGCGGCGAGGCCCATATCGCGCGGCCCAGCGAGCCCGAGGCCCTCAGCGACGCCGAGTGGGCCGATTATCTTTTCATGCGCGCCAATCCCAAGGGCGCGCTGGCCGAGCGCTGGTGCCACGGCCTCGGCTGCCGGCGCTGGTTCAATGTCGAACGCGACACGGTGAGCCATGAGATCCTGCGGACCTACAAGATGGGCGAGCCGCGCGGCGGCGGCAGCGGCGGGGCCGGCGCATGAGACGCCAGCGCCAGCGCCTCGATGTCGGCGCCCGCATCGACCGCAGCCAGCGCCTGCGCTTTCGCTTCAACGGCAAAGCCTATGAAGGCTTCGCCGGCGATACATTGGCTTCCGCCTTGCTCGCCAATGGCGTCAGGCTGACCGGGCGGAGTTTCAAATATCACCGCCCGCGCGGCATTTATTCGGCCGGCATGGAAGAGCCGGGCGCCTTTGTGCAGCTGGGTGCCGGGGCCGCGAGCGAGCCCAATCTGCGCGCCACGCAGGTCGAGCTTTTCGATGGCCTCGAAGCCGCCAGCGTCAATTGCTGGCCCAGCCTCAAGTTCGACATCTGGGCGCTCAACGACCGCATGCATGGCATGTTGCCGGCCGGCTTCTATTACAAGACCTTCATGTGGCCGAAGAGCTTCTGGCACCGCTACGAAAAGGTGATCCGCAAGGGCGCCGGCCTCGGCACCGCGCCCGCGGCGCCCGATCACAATATTTACGACAAGCGCCACCAGCATTGCGACGTCCTCGTGGTCGGCGGCGGGCCGGCCGGCATATCGGCGGCGCTGGCCGCCGGGCGCGCCGGTGCGCGTACCATCCTGGTCGACGAGCAGGCCGAGCTGGGCGGCGCACTGCTCGGCAATGGCGAGCGCATCGAGGCCCATTCCGGCGTCGATTGGGCGCTCGGCGCGCGCGCCGAACTGGATGGCATGGCGGAGATGCGCGTGCTCAACCGCACCACCGCATTCGGCTATTACGACCATAATTACCTGCTGATGGTCGAGCGGGTGAACGATCATTTGGGCGCGCCCGCCGGAACGCTCCGCCAGCGCTTGTGGAAAATCCGCGCGGCCCAAGTGGTGTTGGCGACGGGCGCCATCGAGCGGCCGATGATTTTTTCCAACAATGACCGCCCGGGCATCATGCTGGCCGGCGCCGCGCGGACCTATGTCAACCGCTTCGGCGCCAAGCCGGGCAACCGGGCGGTGCTGTTCGTCAACAATAACAGCGCCTATCGCGCCGCCCTCGATTTGGTCGAGGCGGGAATCCGCGTCGAGGCGATTGTCGATGTGCGCGCCGATCCGACCGGCGAGGCGGTGGCCGCTGTGCGCGAACGCGGCATCGAGGTGCTGG
>CAJXFT010000095.1 GCA_913053235.1 uncultured Alphaproteobacteria bacterium | reverse complement strand
AAGGCGCGAAACCGTATCGAACGCTGCTTCAACAAGCTCAAACACTTCAGACGAGTTGCCACAAGATACGACCGAAAAGCCATCTACTTCCTCGCTTTCATTCACATCGCATGCGCAATGCTGTGGATGCGGTGAATGTCGATTCAGCCTAGAGCATGTCAGCTTCGCTTGCGCTCGCCCGACAGGCTCTATCTCTTTGGAGTTGACGCAAATGCGTCGTCGCAGGTGAAGTCACCTGCTCGGGATTTGCTGTAAACCAAGTTCGATTGGACCACCGGATGATTGTGGTGGTAGCCTTCGCCAAACGGTGGGAGGTCTGCCGTGCAACATTGGGAGAGCAACAATGGAACTGCCGGAATTAGCCAAAACCCTGCTTGCGGGTAAGAATTTCGCCACCATCGCCACCCTGATGCCGAGCGGCGCGCCGCAGGCGAGCGTCATCTGGATCCATCACGAGGGCGACACCATCGTCTTCAACACCGCCGAGGGCCGCATCAAACCCAATAACATGCGGCGCGATGCGCGCGTCTCGATCACCGTTCACAATATGGAGAATCCCTATCAGCAGGCGATGATCCAGGGCCGCGTCACCGACATGGTGCATGACGGCGCCGACGACCATATCGATGCGATGGCGAAGAAATATATGGGCGTCGACAGCTACCCCTTCCGTCAGGAGGGAGAGCAGCGCGTGATCGTCAAAGTCGCCGCGGACAAAGTGGGGTTGATGGATCCCTGAGGCCGGCTGAATTATTCCGCCGCCGCCGTGTCAATCGTCCTTGGCGGCGCGGAACAGATTGACGATTTGTTTGGCGATCTCGTCCACGCCGTCCTTGCCGGAGCTGTACCAGACCAGCGACCAGGCCATCGCGCCGATCATGGCGAGACGTAAATATTTGCGGCTAACGCCCGGCCTGAGCGGCAAGGCATCGATCAGCTCGCGGAAGATATCTTCATACCTGCCGCCCTATTCGCCCGACTTCAACCCGATCGAGATGGCTTTCTCCAAGCTCAAGGCCGCCCTGCGAGAGGCCGCCGCGCGCACCATAGACGAGCTATGGCAGATCATCGCCGAGATCATCGACGACTTCACACCCACCCAATGTCAAAACTTCTTCACCGCAGCCGGATATGAACCGGATTAAATTGAATCCGCTCTAGCACGATTTTCCAAAACTGAGGTATATGTTCGCTCTCTGAATCGTCGTGGCAGTGCTGCTGGCCAGTACGGCGAGAGGGTCGGCAAGCGCTCATCCGCGCGACAGGTACCGAAAAAATCTAGGCAAGAGTTTCCTATTCACAAGGCCGCCAATTGCCCCGACCGATCTATTGCACGGATATTGTTGGTCAGTAACGATGCCGAAATTACCATTGCACGTGTTACAGGGGCCTGATGTGATCGTGAAGCGAGGCTATTCTCCGTCGGCGCGCGTGCCGCCGCTTTGCAGACGGCCGGTCACGAGTTGTATGCCGCGATTCCAGAGTTTGTCGAGGGCACCGGCCAGGCCTTCAGGCAGGAAGACCATGAAGATCAGCACCACAATTCCGAGGCCCACATTCCGCCAGTCGGACGCCTCCTTGAAGACCTCGTCGGCCGCCATCAGCAGGAAGGCGCCAAGGAGCGGGCCCCAGGGCCGGCCAATACCGCCAACGACGAGCATGGAGATCAGGAACAGCAGAAGCGCGAAGCCCATCAAATCCGTGCCGACCGAACCAAAGTGGGCGGCGTAGAAACTCCCAGCGACAGCAGTCAAGAAGGCGGACATCGCGAACACCAACAGCTGATATTTGAACTGGCTGATGCCGCGCGAGCGCGCGAGTTCCTCATTGTCGCGCAACGCCATGAAGGCGAGGCCAATGCGGCTATTGGTGACTATGAAGGTGAAGATTAGGGCGATCACAAGGAGTACGAGCATCGTATAGTAGTCGCCGATGATCCAGTTGCGCCCGCCAAACACGTCGCGCCAGCCAAACGAGCCAAAATCCCCGAGTCCCTGCGCTCCACCGGTGAAGGAGACGCAAGTGGCCGGGTTTACTTTCTTGTTCAGCGCGCTGCACATCGCGTCCGTCTGAATCAGGATGAACATCATCTGCGAGACTGCAAGCGTGAGCAGCGCAACGTAGATGCCGCGTAATCTAAGGCAGGCCAAGCCGATCAGCAGGCTGAAGAAAACACCCCCAACGCCGGCCACTGGGAATGTGTACCACAAACTCCACTCAAGATAGCGGCCCAAAATCGCGGTAATATAGCTGCCGGATGCAAAGATCGCGACCTGGCCGAGCGAGAAGATACCTGCCAAGCCAAACACTAGGTTCCACTGGCTTACCACGGTGGCGTAGCAGAACATGAGCAACACGCTTGCCAAGAGGTAGCGCGGTGGATTAATCCAGGGGTAGGCGATTGCCAACCCCAGCAAGACGGCAAAGATGATGTAGTCGCGCCTCTTCATTGTCGTGCCACCGTCGCGCGTCCGAAGATGCCCGACGGTTTCCAGATGAGCGCTAGAATGACCAGAATTAGAATCGCTGTGAAGCCGTATTTATCAGCGAGGAGAACTTTTACTGACGCTTCAACCAAGCCGACGAGCAGCGCCGCATAGAGCGCGCCCGTGATGTTGCCGAGCCCCGCCAGCACGATCACGATGAAAGCCTTGAGCATCGGGTCACCGCCCATCAGCGGGTGAACGTCCTTGAACGAGCTCAGCATGATACCCGAGACGGCGGCTAGCCCGCTCGCAATGGCGAGGACCAGGACGTAGACGCGGCGCACTGGTACGCCCATGAGCCGCGCGGCGTTGCGGTCCTGGGCAGTGGCCCGAATCGCGCGGCCAACACTGGTGCGTCTGAGAAAGATGCCAACGATAGTGATAAGTACGAACGCCGCAGTCCAGATTACCAACCTCTGATAGCTGACCGGAACGTCAAAGATGAGAAACGATTTTGCGCCGAGCGAGAGCGGCTGCGAGTAGGGCGCGGTGCGGAACATCTCACGCAGGAACTTCAGCAGGCCGGATTCGATCGCCATGCCAAGGCCGAAAGTGGCGATGATGATTGTGACTTCGAAGTTCTTCTGCTTGATCATCCAGTGAGCCGAGAGAAAATAAACGATCGCGCCCACGAGGCCGCCACAGACCAGAGAGAACGGAGCAGCGAGGATAAGTGGCCAGCCGAGTAGTTCCGCCCAGAGAAGCGCAAAGTAGGCACCCAGCGTCATGATGATGCCGTGGCTCATGTTTAACATGTTAAAGGCGCCCCAGACGAGGGCGAGGCCAACCGCCGCGAGCGCGTACATGGACCCGAAAGTCAGGCCGCTCACGATGATTTGGACAAAGAAATCCATGCCTTCAGCTTCTTTCCGTCGTGTGCCGGGCGAGTAATTTCATGATTATCCGCCGAGATAGGTTTCGAGGACTTGCGGGTTGGACTGCAATTCCTCGCCGCCGCCGCTCCACACGATGTTGCCGGTATCGATGAGGTGAATTTGCTCGGCCAGGTCGATGATGCGGCTGGCGTTTTCCTCGACCAGCAGCAGCGTCCGCCCTTGGCTCTTGAGATCCCGGATAATGTCGTAAATCTGATCGATGACGATGGGCGCGAGACCGAGCGAGGGTTCGTCCAGCATCAAAATACGTCCGCCCGCGAGCAAGCCGCGGCCGATCGCCAGCATGCGGCGCTCGCCACCCGAAAGGGTGCGCGCCAATTGCGAGGTGCGTTCCTTGAGGCGCGGCAGCAGGGTGTAAATTTCTTCCACGTTGCGCTCGAAAGCGGCGTTCGCCTTCTTCAAATAGGCGCCCATTCTCAAATTGTCGTACACCGACATCTCGGGAAATAGCATATCGCCCTGCGGAATCATCACCACGCCGCGCGCGACGATGCGCTCCGCTTCCATGCCGTCGATGCGCTTGCCGTCGAACTCGATGCGTCCTTGGGTTGGCTTGATTAAGCCCGAAATACAGCGCAGCATGGTTGTCTTGCCATGGCCGTTCGGTCCCAGCAGGGTGACCAAGGAGCCATCCGGCACTTCGAAACTGATGTTCTTGAGGACGTTCTGCCCTTCATAGCCGGCATGCAGGTCTTCGACACGGAGCAGCGCATCAGCCATTTTTTTACGCCCTTTCCGCCATCATGTGCTGTAGGCGGTCGGCCGTTCCCTCGCCGAGATAAACCTCCACCACCTTGCGGTCGCTGAGCAGCCCCTTGCTGTCACCCTCATAGATTTTTTCGCCGTGATGCATGATCACGACGCGCTCGGAGAGCTGCAACAAAAAGCGCATCACATGCTCGATCAGGATGATGGTGACGCCTTCCGCGATCAGGCCCTGGACGATCTCCATTACATCGTCCACCTCGTGCGGATTGAGGCCGCCCACCGGCTCGTCGATCAACAGTAATTTGGGCTCGGTGGCGAGCGCGCCCGCCATCAACAGCAATTTACGGTCGAGCACTGGCAGATCGCGCACGATCAGCTCAGCGCGATCCTGCAGGTGGCACAGTTCCAGCGCCCGTTCCACCCGTTCGTGCATTTCCTTGCTATAGATCATGCGCGGGAACCAGCCCTTGTCACCGCGACCGAAGGAGGCGCCGACGAGCGTGTTCTCGCGAATCGACATCGATTCGAATCCGGCGTTGAGCTGGAATGTCCGGGAAATGCCGAGATGGCAAATGACGTCGGCCTTCTTGTTGGCGATGGGGATTCCGTCGAGCAGGATTTCACCGCTTGTCGCCGGATTGATACCCGAAATTACGTCGAGGAAGGTGGTTTTTCCGGCCCCGTTGGGGCCACCAATACCAATGACATCGCCGGAATAGACGTCCAGGTCGAAATCGTTAACCGCCGCCAGCCCACCAAAATATTTAAAAACATTTCGGCAGGCCAGCAACGGCTGCGTATCCCCATTAGACATCGGTCAGCTTGTTGTGCTGATTTTTGTTTAGTCTGCTCGCCCTAGCTATTTAAGCCATGGCGGGGTCATCCAATCGCCTTCTGCGTAAGGGTCAGGGCCAATAATAGTTACGTCCTTGGTGTAGTCCTGACACTGCATGATGATGGTTGGCATACCAAGAGACGGGTCGTTGGTTTCTGCGGGATATGGGGTCGCAGCTTGGCCCCACATGAACCTGATGGTACCGACCACGCCACGATATATAGAGCTGCGAATGAAATCGCAGACTTTCCTATTTTGCTCAATTCCGTCGTACGGCACCCCAGTTCCTCCGGCGCGGGCCGCCGCGATTGCCCACAAGTACACCGAATCGTAAACCTGGCCCGCGACCATCGGGGTCGCATCCTGCCCGTGTTTTTCGCGAACGAGCTTTCGGAATGCGGCACCTATCTCGTCATTAAGTGTGCCGATGGTTGTCGAACAGAACACGCCGTGGCCGGTCTCCTTGACGATATCAAGGAAGGCCCTGAGCTGGAGCGCGTACTGCACGTAGAGCAAGCTGTTGGTCGGGTTTTCGGCAAAGCTCGTGACCATTCCTGTCTGGTCACTTGGGACGCCGTGTGTCGTCACGACAATCGCCGGATTTATGTCACGAACACGAACCAGAGAGGGTCCCCAATCGTCGACCGGTTGCGTCACCACGTCATCGATTGCCAACTCCCAACCGAACCGTTTATAGGTATCGCGGATGCCGCCGGCTATTGTGACAGCATAGTCAATGCTGCCGGAGAACAGCGCGATCTTGTTGTTCGGTCGTTTCCATTTGCCGGTGCGCTCCAGCTCGTCCAGGAAATAGATCAGGCCCGGACCGTAATAATATTCGGACGGGTCGTCCTGGAAGATGCAGTAATAGCGGTCGGGATTGTCGCGCACGGCGAACTGGTGGCCGTACTGAGTGTTGTCGTGAATATATGGGACGCCAGCATCCGCGACCGTGTCGTACTCGGCGCGCACCGACGGCGAGTTGTAGCCATTGATGATAGCGTGCACATTGTGCCGGTCGATCAAGCGACGCGCCGCCGATGTCACGGTCTCCGCCGTGATACTCTTGGTGTCCTCAAAGTAGAACTCGATGGGCCGCCCAAGGACGCCGCCAAGTTCGTTGATTTCCTCGGCCGCCATCGTCAGGCCGATCTCAAAGTTGCGTGCGTCGTCGGCGCCCCAACCCGTGTAGGGCAGCATGGCGCCGACTGGAATTGGCTCGCCGTCCGCCTTGGCGCCATTGTTGAGCGCCACCAAGGTATTAGCGCCGGCTACGCCCATGGCGCCGATGGCCACGGAGCCCGCCGTCGACATAAAGCCGCGCCGCGTCGGGTTGAGCGCACTAAGCCCTCCGGTGGCTTTGATCTCCTCGTCGAATTTCTGCTTCTTCGTCTGATATTTACGATTGTACCACTGCATAGGAAGCCTCCCGTTGGTCGGTTACGTTTTCCCGCCCTGTCCGAAGGTCCGGCGGCGGTTTCTGAAGAGCCTTGCGCGCCGCTTCACACGGCGTTCGCCGCGCCGAGACGAGGCCAGCACCTCAATGCCGTCTATCCTGTATCATTAGCAACTAAATATCCAGAACGTGTTCGCGGTTTTTTATCTGGCGAAAATAATTTGCTTGACGTTCGGGATTCTCGAATCATCGGTTAGTCAGGGATTCCAGCGAATTGAGGTAGTCGAGCACCCGTTCGAGCGGTTCGACGTCGCAATATTTCATGTCGAGATCGAACAGATTCCACTCGATCGCGGCCGGCACGCGGTCGCCGACACACTCTTCCACCACGACGCCGCGAAAACCCTCGCCGAGCGCATCCTCGATCGTGTGACGCACGCAGCCGGCCATGGTGACGCCGGTGCAGATAAGCGTATCGATGCGCCCGGCGCGCAGGATCCCGGCCAAATGGGTGCCGGCGAAGGCGCTCGGGCGTTTTTTGACGATCACCGTGTCGACGCCGCTCTCGGGCTCGATGCGCGAATCGATTTCGGTCGCCGGCGTGCCCAGCATGAGATCCTCGAACGGCGTCTTGAGCGGGAAGGCGCCCATGTCGAAGCGGCTGCAAAACGCCGTGGTGGTGTAGATGATCGGCACGCGCTTGGCGCGCGCCGCCGCGTTCAGGCGCTGCACGCCGGGAATAATCCGGTCGTCCATATCGTCGCACGAAAAACGGTAGCCCGGCCGCGTCCAGGCATTGGCGAGGTCGATATTGAGAATGGCCGGGCGCTCGCCGAAGCCGCTGCGCCGGTTCCAGCCGCGCTTTTGGTAGAGATCCGAATCGGCGGCGAAGATCGTATCCAGCGCCGCCCTGACATCTTTATCGACCTTATCGACCTTATCGACCGTCATCGCTCCCGCTCCTCTTGCCGTGGGCGGCCAAGGTAGCGCATATTTCGCGTTGTCAGAAGTGGCGCGATCGGGGAGGGATGCGATGTCCGGGCATGACCTGTGTTATCTGAGCGCCGGCGAAGCGCTGGCCCGCTTCAGCGCCAGGACGCTTTCCCCGGTCGAGCTGATGCAGGCCGTGGTGGCGCGCTCGGAGGCGGTGAATCCCAAACTCAACGCCTTCACCTATACATTTTTCGAGCTAGCCCTGGCGCAGGCGCGCGCCGCCGAGGAGAGATATGCCAAGGGTGAGGCGCGCGCCCTCGAGGGCCTGCCGCTGGCGATCAAGGATTTTCACGCCGTCGCCGGCGAGATCACCACCCTCGGCTCGAAGATATTCGAGCACAACCGCCCCGAGCGCACGGCGCCCACCGTCGCCCGCCTGCTCGACGCCGGCGCCATCATGCACTGCCGCACGACGACGCCGGAATTCGCCCACTCGCCGGTGACCCGCTCGCCGCTGTGGGGGGTGACGCGCAATCCGTGGAATCTGGACTATACGCCGGGCGGCTCGTCGGGCGGCGCCGGCGCCGCGCTCGCCGCCGGCATGACCTTCCTCGCCGACGGCACCGATGCCGGCGGCTCGGTGCGCATTCCGGCCTCGGCCTCGGGCGTCGTCGGCTACAAGCCGCCGTTCGGGCGCAACCCGCTCGACCGCGACCATCCGCTGGAGAGTTTGCTGCATTACGGGCCGTTGACGCGCAGTGTCGACGACGCGGCGCTGATGCAAAACGTCATGTCGGGCGCCCACCCGGACGACATATGTTCGCTGCGCCAGGAAATCACCATCCCCGAGCGCCTCGAAGGCATCAAGGGATGGAAAATCGCCCTCAGCATGGATCTCGGCTTTTTCGAGGTGGCGCCCGAGGTGCGCGAAAATACCCTGGCCGCGGCCGCGGCGTTCCGCGACATGGGCTGCACGGTCGAGGAGGTGGCGCTCGATTGGAGCTACGCCATTCACGACCCCTATCTGCAATATTGGGAGGGCATGGCGGCTACCACCTTAGCGCAATATCTGCCCGAATGGCGCGCCGAGATGGATCCCTACATGGCCGCTATCATCGCCAACGGCGCCGGCCACAAGGCGGCGACGCAATACAACTGCAATTTGGTGCGCGGCGAGATGTATCAGGCGCTGGCGCCGATCCTCGAGCAATATGACGTGCTGATCTGCCCCGCCCTCAGCACGCCTTCCGTCTTGGCCGAACACGACCTGGCGGATGCCAGTTTCCGCATCAACGGCAAGCTCACCGAGGCCTATCTGGGCTGGAACATGTGCTATCCGTTCAACATGGTGAGCCAGTGCCCGGTGATATGCGTGCCCAACGGCCGGAGCCCAGAGACCGGGGTGCCGATCGGCCTGCAAATCGCCGCCCGCAGCTTCGACGATCTCCGCGTTTTCCGCGCCGCCGCCGCTTTCGAGGCGGCCCGCCCGTGGCACGGCGCGCGGCCCGATCTTTAACAGCGAAGCATGATGGGCGGTGCCGGGCAGCCCGAGTTGCCGCCAGAGGAGTGGTGGGGCGGTAAGTTAGGAGCCGAAGTTCGGCTATGACGATCATCGCAATAAAAAATATCACCGTCTTCGAGGGCCTTAACGTCTATTCGCCCAAGCCGGCCGTCCGCATGGTTCTCAAGTGCGGCGACCTCGACCCGGAGCTGTTGCGGTCCGCGCAGGATTCTCTGTTCCTGCTTCTTGCCAATGCCGTGACGAAGGCAGGCGCCGCTGAATTTATCGTTTCTTCGCCAGGCAAGGCGCCTTCCGGCGTGGCGGAATTGGCGCGGCGCATTGCGCTAAAGCTCCAGCGGCTGCTGGGCCACGATATCGATGATATGGCAGATGGTCAGGATCGCAATTACTGTGTTTTCGGATTCAGATATGCCACTATCGGCATTCTGGCCGGCCGCATCGCCGTAAGACTCATCAATGCCGCTCTTGATGGCGGGAACGCAAAGATCGGCCCCGCTATCCTGAGAAAGCAACAACGGCAAATAGATAATTTTTTTAAATTGGCGTCGCCTATTGATGCCAGTCAGCGCCAAAACATAATCATCGCGGAGATAACAAGGCGCGATATTCCGTGGTCCCGAATTATTCCCACGCAACCCATAATTCAACTTGGTCAAGGCCGGAAAATTCAGCGCCTGCGAAACACATACACAAAAAACACGAGCTATCTTGCAACCATGATTGCGACCAATAAAGCCTGGGCGTCATGGCTTTTTCAATCGCATGGCATCCCCGCACCGGACAATATCGTGGTGCAGTCGGAACAGCAGGCTGTTGCCGCCGCGGAAAAACTTGGATTTCCGGTCGTCGTCAAACCGAACACGACCGATCTTGGCACGGCGGTCAGCACCAATCTCAGCGGTGAAGAAGCTGTCCGGCGCGGCTATGAATTGGCATGCCAACACGGTGTCGTCCTGGTCGAGAAACATATCCCGGGCGATGACTTTCGCTTCACCGTGCTGCATGGCAAAACCGCGCAAGTGGCCCAGTTGCGGCCGGCGCATGTGGTTGGAAATGGGCGCCATACGATCGCCGAGCTGGTCGAAATTGAGAATCAGGATCGCAGCGACGGGCTCTCGGAACGGATGAAAAAAATCAGTCCGGGCGATGGCTCCACACAGGTGCTGAAGCGGCAAAATTACACCCTCGAAGACATACCGGCTGAAGGAACCGAGATATTTCTGCGTACACAGTCAAATCTATCTCAAGGCGGGACCGTGGAATTTGTGACCTCCATGGCACATCCGGAGAATCTTGCGATGGCGGAGCGCGCCGCGCGATTGATCGGACTTGATGTGGCCGGCGTCGATTTCATTACCACCGACATAACCCAACCGTTTCATGCAACCGGCGGCGCGATCTGCGAAGTCAATCCGACGCCGGGCATTTTGAGTGGCCCCGGAGATGCGGTCGAGAAGGTGTTGTTGGATGCGTATTTCCCGCCGGGTGACGATGGCCGCATCCCGATCGCCGCCATTGCGGGCAGTTTCGCCACCGCGATGACGGCCCGCGCCTTGTCGTCCATTCTGTCGCGTGCCGGTTACGTGACCGGTATCGCCACGACGCAAGACGCTCTGATAGGTGGCATCAGAGTTGGTGCCGGCGATTTCTCGGGCGTCAAAGGATGCAAAACAATCTTGCATGACCCCAATGTCGGCGCCGCCATTCTCGAAACATCGTTCGAGCACATCATTGAACAAGGATTCGGGTTCGATCGGTGTAGCGTCAGCGCGGTGATTGCTTCGCCCGACACGGCCGACGGGGGAATGGCGGCCGGGGATATCGTTAAATCGAAGGAACTCGCCGTAGCGGCCGCCAGCGACCTGGCGGTCATTGACGCCGCCGACCCGCACTTTGAGGCGATGATGGCCGGCACCGCCGGCACCCCGGTTTGCGTGGCCAGCCTCGACCCCAAGCACGCCAACGCCATCGGACATATCGAACAGGGCGGCATCGCGATCCTGCTTGAAACGCGAAAGGGGATTCATCTGCTTGACCATTGGCAGGCTGGAAATCTTGCCGGCTCTTACACCCCTGATATGATTCCCGCCCTGCGACCCGGGACCCGTACGGAGATGTTGGTCAGCGCGTGCTTTGCCTGCGGCTTGGCGCTTGGCCTCGGCGTCAAGCCGGTTGGTTGACGCTTGGCCTCGGCGTCAAGCCGGTTGGTTGACGCTTGGCCTCGGCGTCAAGCCGGTTGGTTGACGGCGGGATCGCTCGGTGCGGCGATTTGCCGCGAGCGGGATATCCCCTTACAAAACAAGAGTTTGATATTGGTCAACGTTCATGTAGGTTTTGTGGCCTATCATAATGAATGCGTTGGCGGGCGGGTCGTTCGAGAGCTTGGGATAGCCGCCGCCGACGTCACGAGCCGCGAGCCGCCAATCCACCACGCACATGCGAACAGGTTATGCGTCTAGTTGCGATAAGAGCCGACAAACCGCGCTTCGATGGTCATTCCAATCCGGTTCTTTATCCGCTTTCGCAACGTAAACGCCGCCACTTCACCTCGGAAAAATCAGCCATGCAGAACCAGCACACAGGGGCTAGGGCGCCATGACCCATTTGGAGAACCTGCCAAAGCAGCTACTTTTCTACCGCTCGGCCACCGCTGTCAGCCCTGGCGCCAGCCCCGCCGACACGCATACCCTGCCGGCCCGCCCAACTGCCCCAGAGGCCCCTCCCTATATGAGGGATGTCTATGGCTGGGCCTATGTCAATCCGAGAAACGTCCACCTTCTCGACCACGAACTGGTTGTTTCGGTCATTCTTTGGGGCAATCACCTACGGCTGCAAAAAGCCGCTTTCGATGAGATCCCGGCCGGCGCGACGGTGCTGCAGCCGGCCTGTGTATATGGTGAATTTTGCCTTCGCTGGCCGCGCATGTCGGCGCCGAAGGCCATCTCGACGTGGTCGACGTGACGCCGATCCAGGTCGCCTCATGCCAACGGAAATTGCGAAAATTTTCGCACATCACCGTCCGCCTCGCCGATTCCAAATATCCGGCGGCCAAACAATATGACGTGGTGTGCTGTTATTTTCTGCTTCACGAACTGCCCATCGACTACAAACAAATGGTCGTCAACGCTCTGCTGGCAAGTGTGCGGCCGGGCGGCAAGGCGGTTTTTGTCGATTACCACAAACCGCATTGGGCGCACCCCATCAAACCGATCACCAGTTTGGTTTTCGACACGCTTGAGCCGTTCGCGAAGCAACTTTGGCGCCACGAAATAGCGGATTTCGCCGATCGCGCCGAGGCGTTTTCATGGAAGAAGGACACCTATTTCGGCGGTCTTTTTCAGCGCGTCGTCGCCGTTCCGCCGGAGTAATCCGCAATAATTTAGCGCGCTAATCTTCCAGCGCTTCGAAGTTGGTCAGGAAATCGTCCGGCAAATCGGGCCCCCAGGCGTACAGCATGTCCTCCTCGGGCCAGTCCCTGACCTCCCAGTCGGCGCCGGCCGGGATATAGTCCATGTCGCAGTAGAACTCGACCAGGCTGTTCCACGGGTCCCTGACATAATGGAAATAGTTCGAGCCGATGACATGGCGGCCGAAGCCCCATCCGTTGCGATGGCCTTTCTCGATCAGCTGCCTGGCGCCCTGCCCGACCTCATCGACATTGGCAAACTCGAAACTGAGATGATGCAGGCCGGTGGCGCCGGTGGCGGCGAACGCCATGACGTGATGGTCGGAGCCGCCGTCGCAGTAGAGCCACGCCGCGGTGGCGCCGACCTTGTCGGCCAGGCGGAAGCCCAGAACATCGGTATAGAAATGGAGTTTGCCGTCGAAATCGGGGGTGAATTGCAGCATATGGCCGAGGCGAAGCGGCTTGCATGCCCTGCCGCGCGCCGGCGCGGCGCGCACGCCGAGGCGCTCGAATTGGCCCGGGCTGTTGATTTTAAGCGGCGCCTCAGGCTTTGACGGGTTGGGCCCGCCGGCCGGCGTCGCCGCGTCGGCGACGCGGATATTGATCAGAATGCCATCCGGGTCGGCAAACCATATCCCCTCGCCCGGCGTCTCGGCTGGCGCATCGACCAGCCGCGCGCCGGATTTTTCCGCTTTCTCCTGAATGCCGGCGAGCCGGTCGGCGGCGGTCCCAAAGCAGATATGGTGCAGTTTCCGTTTTGCGCCCTCGATAAGGATCACCTGATCCCGATCGCCGCCCGGGCAGCGCATGGCGATCTGCTTGTCCCTGACCCGCGCCTCAAGGCGAAAATCGCTGTAGAAGGATTTGCCGGCTTCCGGATCCGGAACCGCGAGCGCGACATGTTGCAAGCTGGTAACCGACATTGGATTCCCCTTTCGCCGTTGGCCGGGCAGGCTTCGAACAATGTTGGCTTCGCGGCGGATTGAGTTTGATTTGAATCAAATCTCCACGGCGGCCGCGGAGCGGCGAGGTGGCGCCACTTTTACCCTGGGCGCCGGCGCCCGAATCGCTCTTGCCCGGCCCCGTTGCTTCGGCTTACGCTTCGCGGCAACCACAAGAAAACCACGCTTCATGGAGGGCTGACACGATGAGACTCAAGGACAAAGCCACTTTGATCACCGGCGCCACCGCCGGAATCGGCGAGGCCTGCGCCAAACTGTTTGCCCGGGAAGGCGCCAAGGTGCTGATGAGCGGGCGCGATCAGGCGCGCGGCGACGCGGTGCTCGAAGCGATCCGCCAGGCCGGCGGCACGGCCGAGTTCGTCACCGGCGATCTGCGCCAAGACGGTGTCTGCGACAAGCTCGTCGCCGAGACGGTAGCGCGCTACGGCCGGATCGACGTGCTGGTCAACAATGCCGGCATCCTCTATTCCGCCCCTGCCGCCGAGACCACCGACGAGCAATGGTCGGACACCTTCGCCGTCAACGTCACCGCCGTGTTCCAACTGGCCCGCGCGGCGCTCAAAGCGATGATCGCCCAGGGCGGCGGCTCGATCGTCAACATCGCCTCGGAATCGGGCCTGAATGGCGAGCCCGGCCTGACCGCCTATTGCGCCAGCAAGGGCGCGGTGGTGCAGATGACCAAATGCATGGCGCTCGACCATATCGGCGACAATGTGCGCATCAATTCGGTGTGCCCGGGCGAAACCCGCACCAAGATGATCGACGACTGGCTCGAATCGCTCGACGGCGACATCGAGGACAATGTCAACGAGCTCGCCAAGATCCTGCCCATCCGCCGCCTCGCCCGCCCCGAGGAAGTCGCCTACGCCGCCCTCTTCCTGGCCTCCGACGAATCGAGCTATTGCGTCGGCACCAACCTCTCCTGCGACGGCGGCAACGCGGCGACCGGCGGGCCTTATCCGGTGTGAGGCTGGGCGGCGGGGAAGAGGGGCCTTTCGCGCGCCGGGACGGTGGCCGTGAAATCGCCAGCCCCACTTCCTCA
>CAJXFT010000094.1 GCA_913053235.1 uncultured Alphaproteobacteria bacterium | reverse complement strand
CGGCAACAGCGAGCAGGCGCGCATGATATTGCCGCCCATGGGCTGGCGTTGCAGGCCCTGGCCGAGCCACAGCAGCGCCGGCCCGGCGCCGTAAAGCTCGGCCGCGCGCACGATATCGGCGGCCGGCACGCCGGTTTCCGCCGCCCCCCATTCGGGCGTGCAGGCTTCCAGCGTCGGCTCCAACTCGTCCCAGCCGATACAGTTGGCGGCGAGAAAATCGCGGTCGATCAGGCCTTCGCGCCTGAGCACATGCATGATGGCGAAGGCGAGCGCGGCATCGCTGCCGGGAAACAGTTGCAGATGGAGCTCGGCGGCTTCCGCCGTGGCGTGGCGCACCGGATCGACGACGACCACCGGACACGGCGCCTCGGGCAGCCAATGGCTGTGCGCGTGCGGCGCGCAGGCGGAGGGATTGGCGCCCCACACCATGATGCATTTGCTGTCCTCGGCGGTGCGCGGATCGAAGCCCAGCACCGAGCTGCCGATGACATAACCGAGCGCGACATGGCCGGCCATGTTGCACACCGTATCGGGCTCGACCTCGCGCGCGCCGAGGCGGTAGAAGAAACGCAAGGGGAAACAGTTGGCGATCAGCGAGCAGGTGCCGGTGTAATGGGCATGCAGAATGTTGTCGGCCCCGTTGGCCTCGACGATATGGCCCAAACGGGCGGCGATTTCGGATATGGCGGTGTCCCAGGAGACCGGCTCGAAGCGCCCCTCGCCCTTGGCGCCGACGCGCCGGAGCGGCTGTTTGAGGCGCTCGCCCTGGTCGAGAACGACGCCGTTGTAAAAAATCTGGCATTTTGCGCACAGCTTGCCGCGGCTGAAGAAATGCTCCTTGTCGCCGCGCACCGAAACGATTCGGCCGTCCTCGCGCAGCACTTCGATGCCGCAGGAATCGTAGCAATCGCGCGGGCAGGTGGTTTTGATAATTTCCTTGTTGACGGCCATATCGCTTCCTCCGGGCTGAAGTCTGCCAATCTAGCGCTGTTACGGACGGCTGGGAAGGTCCGCAAACCGGCGTTAGAATATAAACATGAGCGCCGCCCGTATCCTGTGCACCATCGGCCATTCCAATCATTCTTTGGAGAAATTCCTGCACCTGCTGAAGGCGCACAACATCTCGACGCTGGTCGATGTGCGCTCCTGGCCATCTTCGCGCCGCATGCCGCATTTCAACTGCGCGCGCTTGCAGGAGTCGCTAGCGGCAGCCGGCATCGGTTATCTCTGGTTCGGCAAGGAGTTGGGCGGCAAAGGCGATGGCGACACTTTAGCGCCGTCCTTTCGCTCTCGTATTCGCGAGCTCGCGGCGCTGGCGGAGAGCGAGCAGGCGGCGATCATGTGCGCCGAGGAAGACGCGTTGCGCTGTCACCGCAAACATTTGCTTGGCAAGCCGCTCACAGAGCAAGGTCTCGAACTCGTCCACATCCGGGGTGACGGCAGCTTGATCGCCGACGACGCGTTGAATGCAGGCAAGGCGGCGCAGTTCTCCCTCTTCACCGACGATTAACGGCCGGCGTTGATCAGCTTGAAAATGGCCGAGAAGTCGAGGGATTCGTTACCCGCGGCGCAGAATTCGTCGTAGAGGCGCGCCGCCTCGGCGCCGACCGGCGTCGCCGCGCCGGCCGCCTCCGCCGCCTGCTGGGCGAGCTTGAGGTCCTTGTTCATCATCGCCGCCGTGAAGCCGGGCTGATAATCGCGGTTGGCCGGCGACGCCGGCACCGGGCCCGGCACCGGGCAATAGCTGGTCAGCGCCCAGCACTGGCCGGTGGCGCTGGAGACGATGTCGAACATGGTCTGGCGCTCGAGCCCCAAACGGTCGGCCAGGGCGAACGCCTCGGAAGTGACGATCATGGCGGCGGCGAGCATCATGTTGTTGCAAATCTTGGCGGTCTGGCCGTTGCCCGACGGGCCGGCATGCACCACGGCCTTGGCCATCGGTTGCAATATCGGCTCGGCGCGGGCGAAGGCGCTCTCGGCGCCGCCGACCATGAAGGTGAGCGCGCCCGCCACCGCGCCGGCGACGCCGCCCGAGACCGGCGCGTCGACCATCTCGAGGCCGCGCGCCGCCGCCGCCTCGGATACCTCGCGCGCGGTCGTCACATCGATGGTCGAGCAATCGATCAGCAGCGTGTCCTCGGCGGCGCGCGCCAGCACCCCGCCATCGCCGGTATAGACATCGCGCACCTGGGCGCCGGCGGGCAGCATGGTGATCACCGCCGCGCGCCGCGCCGCCGCGTCGCCGGGCGACCCCGCGATGGCCGCGCCGGCGCCCTTCGCGGCGTCGAGCGCCGCCTGCACGAGATCGAAGACCGTCACCGAATGTCCCGCCTTGATCAGATTGGCGAGCATCGGCCCGCCCATATTGCCCGCCCCGATAAAGCCGATTTCAGCCATTTGCCTCTCCCTTACTCATTCGAACGTCATGTCGCCGCTGGCCGGCGCCTGGAAATAGCTCTCGACGAGCGCCTCGCCGACATCCTCGAGGCGCGCCGGTTGCCATTTGGGCTGGCGGTCCTTGTCGATGATCTGGGCGCGGATGCCCTCGTAGAATTCGTGCGAAAAATTGCAGCGGATGGCCATGCGGTATTCCATCTTCATCGCCGCCTCGAAATCGAGATCGTTAAGCTCGGTCAATTGGCGGAAGGTGACCTTGAGGCTGGTCGGTGATTTTCCGAGCAGGGTGGCGCCGGTTTGCTCGGCCCAGACCGTGCCTTCGGCGGCCAGGTTGGCGAGGATGGCTTCGACCGAATCGGCGGCGAAGCAGCGGTCCACTTCATCCTGGCGCGCCGCCAGCGGCGCCTCGCCCGGATCGGCGCTAAATTCGCCGAGCACGCCGTCGATGGCCCTCTCGGCGCCGCCGGAAAGATCGGCGGCGGCCAGCGCGGCTTCGAATTCAGCCATGCGCCGGCTCGGCACATGGTGGCTGCCAAGGCCGAGATAGAGCGCGTCGGCGACGCCGATGCGGGCACCCACCAGCCCCATATAAAGGCCCATCCGCCCGGGACAGCGCGGCAGGAAATAGGTCGCGCCGACATCCGGGAAAAGGCCGATGCCGGTCTCCGGCATGGCGAACAGGGCATGCTCGCTCATGACGCGGTGCGAGCCGTGAAAGGAGATGCCGACGCCGCCGCCCATCACCACGCCGTCGATCAGGGCGACATAGGGTTTGGCATAGCGGAAGACCCGTGTGTTGAGGCGATATTCCTGCTCATAAAAAGTGACCGCGAAGTGGCGCGTCGGATCGTCGCGCTGCTGATGCAGCGAGCGGATGTCGCCGCCCGAGCAGAACGGCACCCGGCCGTCCTCGCGCGCCGCACCCTTGATCACCACGGCGCCGACCGCCGCATCCGCCTGCCAGGCTATCAATTGTTCGTCGAGGGCGATGGCCATCGGCTGGGTCAGCGCGTTGAGCGCCTTGGGGCGGTTGAGGGTGACAAGCGCCAGACCGTTCTCGCGGGCGAAACGGATGTCGCCGTCGGCGGCGCTGCTATGTTCCTGACTCACGTATTCCTCTCTATTCGCGCAACAGCTTGCGCGCGATGATGACGCGCATGATCTCGTTGGTGCCTTCGAGAATCTGGTGCACGCGAAGATCGCGCAGATGGCGCTCGACCGGGTGATCCATCAAATAGCCGTAGCCGCCGAGCAGTTGCAAGGCGTCATTGCAGACTTGGAAGCCGGTATCGGTTGCCAAACGCTTGGCCATGGCGCAGGCCTGGCTGGCGTCGGGCGCGGCGCCGTCGACTTTAAGCGCGGCGTTGTAAACCATCAGCCGCGCCGCTTCGAGCTCGGTCGCCATATCGGCGATCTTGAATTGCAGCGCCTGGAATTCGGCCAGCTTGCGGCCGAACTGCTCGCGCACCAACAGATGCGCACGCGCGATCTCCAGGCTCGCCGCCGCCGCGCCGAGCGAACAGGCGGCGATATTGATGCGCCCGCCGTCGAGCCCCGCCATGGCTATGCGGAAGCCCTGGCCTTCCTCGCCGATGCGGTTGGCGAGCGGCACGCGGCAATCCTCGAAATTGACCATCGCCGTCGGCTGACTGTGCCAGCCGAGCTTGCTCTCCTGCGCGCCGAAGCCGAGGCCGGGCGAATCCTTTTCGATGGCGAGGCAGGTGATGCCGTCCGCCCCGGCGCCGCCGGTGCGCAGCATGGTGACGTACACATCCGTCGATCCGGCGCCCGAGATAAACGCCTTCGAGCCATTCACGACGTAATCATCGCCGTCCACCACCGCGCGCGTCTTGAGCGCGGCGGCGTCCGAGCCGGCGCCCGGCTCGGTCAGGCAATAGCTCGCCAGCAGTTGCATCGAACAGAGGCCCGGCAGCACGCGCCGGCGCAGCGTGTCGTCGGCGAAGGCGTCGACCATCCAGGTCGCCATATTGTGGATCGAGAGATAGGCCGCGGTAGAGGCGCAGGCCGCCGCCAGAGCCTCGAAGATCAGCGCCGCATCGAGGCGCGAGAGGCCGGAGCCGCCGACATCCTCGGCCACATAGATACCGCCGAAGCCGAGCCCCGCCGCCTTCCTCAGCGCATCGACGGGAAATATCTTGTCGCGGTCCCACAGAGCGGCATGGGGCGCGAATTCATTGGCGGCGAATTCGCGCGCGGTTTCCTGAAAGGCGGTCTGTTCGGGGCTCGGTTGGAAATCCATGGCGGGCAGTTTACTGGCCCGCCACGGCGCCGCCAAGACGCGCAAGGGGGCTAGCCGGCGATGGCGGCGCGCTGATTTGCCTGTGGCTGCCAGGCGGCGAAGTGCTGAGCGAGGCGGGTGGCGTGGATAAACGGCCAGGCGATCTTGATGCCGCGCATATTCTCCTCGCGCAAGGCACGCTCGGCCATGTCGCGCACCCGGGGGCCGTGCCACACCGGCGAGGTGAGGAAGGCTTCGCTGGCGATGGTATCGAGGGCGTATTCCTTGAGCGGCCCGGCCAGCCAGCGGTAGATCTCGATGGGAAAGCCGAGTTTCTTGCGCCTTGTGCGTACATTCTCGGGCAGGATGCCGGTGAGCGCCTCGCGCAATATATACTTGGCCGAACCGCCGCGAATCTTGCTCTCGATCGGCAGCGCGAAGGCATAGGCCATCAGGCGCCAATCGAGAAAGGGTGCCCGCGATTCGACGCCGTTGGCCATCGCCGCGCGGTCGAACTCGCGCAGAATCCATGGCATGCGGCCCTCATGGGTCTCGAAGTAAATATGCCGCGTCAGGCGGTCGCGCTCGGCCAGGTCGGGCCCATCCTCGGCCCAAATGGGAAATTCAAAGGGATAGGGCCGGATGCGCAGCACATCGGTCACCGGCGTCGGGCGCGGCGTCGGATCGAAGGATTCGAATTCCGGCAAATCGGCCAGAATGGGCGCCAGCCCGGTGTCGATCCCCTCGACCCCCATGGCGTCGGAGGCGGCTTTCAAATTGCGCAGCTGCTCGACCGCCGCGATCATCGCGTGATTGGGATGATGGCGGTAGCCCGCCGTGAGTTCGTCGGCGCCATGGCCGTCGAGAGAGACCGCCATGCCGTGCTTGCGCAATTCGCGGTAGAGCAGCCATTGCCCCACCGGCAGGGGGCCGATTTCCTCCAGCCCGAACATGATATCGTCGAGATGGCGTATCGCATCATCCGCATCGGCCACCTTGTAGACACCCTTGGTGCCGGCAAATTCCACCACCGCTTCGGCGGCGGCGCGCTCATCATCGCCGCTGCCATCGCTGCGACCGAGGAAAAAAGCGGTCTGCCAATCTTCCGCGCGCCGCGCCGTCTCACCACCCTCGGCATTGAGGCGCGCGATGACGCCGTGCACGGCGCTCGAATCCAATCCGCCGCTCAAACAGGTGGCGAGCGGCACGTCGCTGCGCATGCGCAGTTTGCAGGCGTCGAAAAGCAATTCGCGGTAATGGTCGATCTGGCGCCCGAGGCCGAGCGGCGGGTCGGGCAGATGATCGAGGGTGCGCCACCAGCGCCGGGGACTGGGCGTCTGGCCCGAGCGCACGGTCAATGAGTGGCCCGGCAACAGGCGCGTCACGCCGTTCAGCAGCGCATGCATCGTGCCCTCGAAGGGAATGCTATGCAGGATCGCCGTGGCGACGGCGCGGCCGTCAAAGCCCGCGTCGAAGCCGGGAAGCGCGAGAAACGCCTTCATCTCCGAGGCAAAGGCGAAGCGTCTGCCGTCGAAATGCCAAAACAGCGGCTTGACGCCGAAGCGGTCGCGCGACAGGAAAAGCTCTTGTTCCCTGGCGTCCCAAATGGCAAAGGCCCACATGCCGTTGAAACGGGTCTGGCAATCGGCGCCCCATTGCACATAGGCGGCGAGCAGGACTTCGCTATCGCTGTCGCTTTCGAAGCGCTGTCCGAGCCCGGTCAGCTCCTCGCGCAATTCGAGGAAATTATAGATTTCGCCGTTGAAAGTCAGCCACCAGCGCTCGTCGCCATAGGACATCGGCTGATGGCCGCCGGCGCCGGTGTCGAGAATGGCGAGGCGGGTATGGCCGAGCCCGAGCGCGCCGTCGCGGTGAACGCCGCTGCCGTCGGGCCCGCGATGGGCCAGCAGCGCGTTCATTTTCTCAAGCACCTCCGGCGCCACCGGCGCGCCGTCGAAATGCCACACTCCCGATATCCCACACATGGCGGAGAGCATAGAGAATATTGGTTAAGAGAAATTGACTCGGCGCTTCACGCGCGGGCGCCAAAGGCGCTAGTCTGGGCTGGCCTGCGTCTTGTATTGTGTCAATCCAAAAAAATTTCAGGGGGAAGATCACCATGAGCAGCGACAGCATAAACGCCGAAACCATCGTATTGCATGCGGGGCACCGGGCGGATGCCACCACCGGCGCCGTCGCCGTGCCGATCTATCAAACCTCTTCCTACCAGTTCGACAGCACCGAGCACGCCGCCAACCTGTTCGCGCTCAAGGAATTCGGCAATATCTACACGCGCATCATGAATCCGACCAACGACGTATTGGAGAAGCGTTTGGCGGCTCTCGAAGGCGGCGTCGGGGCGCTCGCCGTGGCCTCGGGACAGGCCGCTTCGGCGATGGCGATCCAGAACATCGCCGAAGCCGGCGACAATATCGTCTCCTCGACCGATCTTTACGGCGGCACCTGGAATCTGTTCGCCAATACGCTCTCGACGATGGGCATCGAAGTGCGCTTCGCCGACCCGGCGGATCCGGAAAACTTCCGCAAAGCAACCGATGACAAGACGCGCGCCTATTACGCCGAAACCCTGCCCAATCCGAAACTGGAGGTCTTCCCGATCGCCGAAGTCGCCGCCATCGGGCGCGAAATCGGCGTACCCTTGATCATGGACCATACGGCGGCGCACGGGTTGTGCCGGCCGTTCGAGCATGGCGCCGCGATCATCGCATCCTCCTGCACCAAATATATCGGCGGACACGGCAATTCGATCGGCGGCATCGTCATCGATTCCGGCACATTCGATTGGGAGGCCCACAAAGACCGCTTCCCGCTCCTCAACCAGCCCGACCCGAGCTATCACGGCGCGGTATGGACGGAAGCGGTCAAGCCGCTCGGGCCGATCGCCTTTATCATCAAGCTGCGCGTAACGCTGTTGCGCGACATGGGCCAGGCGATGAGCCCGTTCAACGCCTTCCTGTTCCTGACCGGCTTGGAGACCCTGATGCTGCGCCAGGAACGGCATTGCGAGAACGCCGCAAAGGTGGCCGAATTCCTCGACGGCCATGACAAGGTAACGCGCGTTATCTATCCCGGCGTGATGACCGGCGAAGCGCGCCGGCGCGCCGACGCCTATCTCAAGGGCGGCTATGGCGGGCTGGTCGGCTTCGAATTACCCGGCGGCATGGCGGCGGGCAAGAAATTCATCGATGCGCTCGCCATGTTCTACCATGTCGCCAATATCGGCGACGCGCGCAGCCTCGCCATTCACCCGGCCAGCACCACCCATTCGCAGCTCAGCGCCGAAGAGCTGGCGGCGAGCGGCGCGCCGGAGGGCTATGTGCGGCTCTCCGTCGGCCTCGAGCATATCGATGACATCCTGGCCGATCTCAGCCAGGCGCTCGACGCGGTTTAGAAATGCGGGGATAAGCGATGGCCAACCTACCCGGAACCTTCGGCCGCTACCCGGCGACGCGGCTCAGGCGCAATCGGCGCTTCGAGTGGTCGCGCCGCCTGGTGGCGGAAAACCGGCTGACGCCGGGCGATCTGATCTGGACCGTGTTCGTGCGGCCGGGCCAGGGCGAAGCCGAGCCGGTGCCCTCGATGCCGGGCGTCGAGCGGATCTCGGTGGACGTGCTGGCGGCGCGGGCCAAGCAAGCCCATGCTCTCGGCATCCCGGCGCTCGCCGTCTTTCCGCAAACCCCGCCCGAACGCAAGACGCCGGACGGCGAGGAAGCGCTCAATCCGGACAATCTGGTATGCCAGGCGGTGCGCGCGGTGAAGGACGCGGTGCCGGAGATGGGCGTCGTCTGCGACGTCGCGCTCGATCCCTATACCAGCCACGGCCAGGACGGCCTGGTGCGCGACAATTACGTCGTCAATGACGAGACGGTCGAGGTGCTGTGCCGCCAGGCGCTCAACCAGGTGGCGGCGGGCTGCGACGTGATCGCGCCCTCGGACATGATGGACGGGCGCATCGGCGCGCTCAGGGTGGCGCTCGACGCGGCGGGTCACGAAGAAACGCTGCTGCTCTCCTACGCCGCCAAATATGCCAGCGTTTTCTATGGCCCGTTCCGCGATGCCGTGGGCTCCGCCACTTCTCTCGGCGAGGGCGACAAGCGCACCTATCAGATGGACCCGGCCAATAGCGACGAGGCGCTGCGCGAGGTCGCCCTCGACATCGAGGAGGGCGCCGACATGGTGATGATCAAGCCGGGCATGCCCTATCTCGATATCGTGCGCCGGGTGAAGGAGAGCTTTGCCATGCCGACCTACGTCTATCAGGTGTCGGGCGAATATGCGATGCTGATGGCGGCGGGCGAAAAGGGCTGGCTCGACGGCGAGGGCGCCATCATGGAAGCGCTCCTAGGCTTCAAGCGCGCCGGCGCCGACGGAATCCTCACCTACGCCGCCGTCCAGGCGGCGAAAAAACTAAACGGCTAGGCACGCAACCAGCCGGTCACGGCCTCGATCTGCTCGGCCACCATCAGCGACGGCGCGTGGCCGATGCCGGGATATTCGATAATTTCGGCGCCGTCCTGGCGCATCTCGGCCGCCGTCGCGGCCAGTAAAATATCGGATTCGGCGCCGCGCAGCACCAGCACCGGGCATTCGATACGCCGCCACCACGGCCACAGCTCGACGTCGCGCGGCGCACCCTTGGCGCGCAGCGCGGCGCCGATCGCCGGGTCGTGATGATAGGTGAGGCCGCCGCCGTCGCGCCGGCGCAGGCTATGGCGCGTCAGATGCATCCACGCCTCGTCGCTCAATTCGCCCCATTCGGCGCAGACCTCCCTTTGATAGATTTCCGCCGCCGCCAGATCGTCGAAATCGGGCGCCAGGCCGACGCGCTCGGCGATCGGCGCCATGCCGCTCGCCGGCACCAACGGGCCGATATCGTTGAGCACCAGGCGGCGCACCAGGCCGCGCACCAGGACGCCTTCGGCGCCGGCGGTCAACATGCCGAGCGAGCCGCCGAGGGAGGTGCCGATCCAATCCACTTCACTGACGCCGAGCGAGGCCAGCAGGGCGCCTATGTCCGCCATATAGGTGGCCGGCACGTAGCCGTCCGCCTGGCGCAGCCAATCGCTTTCGCCGCGCCCGGCAAGATCGATCGCGAGCACCCGGTGGGTGGCCGAAAGCGCTTCGGCCAGGACATCGAAATCACGGGCATTGCGCGTCATGCCGTGGACGCACAGCGCGACACGCCGATTGTCGGGGGCGCCCCACTCGCTATAGGCGAGCCGGCGAAAGGCGCCGAGCCGCTCCGCATGGCGGTCGGCGATTTGAAAATAACCCTTTCGCATGGTGATGAAATTCCTTCGAGCGGAGACGCGCCAGATCGGCCAATAGCGTGTATCATTGCGGCTGGATTTTCCCAAGCTGCAAGGACATGAAAACAATATGACCGTTCCCGGGCCCCTCGGCGGCATTACGATTATCGACCTCACCCGCGTTCTCGCCGGGCCATACTGCACCATGGTGCTGGCCGATCTGGGGGCGCGCGTGATCAAGGTGGAAGTCCCGGAAAAAGGCGACGATGCGCGCGCCTTCGGCCCTTTCATCAAGGGCAAATCGGCCTATTTCATGTCGATCAACCGGGGCAAGGAGAGCCTGGCGCTGAACCTCAAGGAGGGTGCCGACCGCGCCATCTTCGAATCGCTTTTGCAAGATGCCGACGTGCTGGTGGAGAATTACCGCGGCGGCACCATGGAGCGCCTCGGCTATGGCTGGGAGAGCCTGCATGCGCGCTATCCAAAGCTGATCTATGGCGCCTGTTCGGGCTTCGGCCATACCGGCCCCTATGCCAAGCGTCCGGCCTATGATCTGGTGGTCCAGGGCCTCGGCGGCGTGATGAGCCTGACCGGCCATCCCGGCGGACCGCCGACCCGCGTCGGCACCTCGATCGGCGATATCACCGCCGGCCTGTTCACCGCGATCGGCATTTCAAGCGCGCTCCATCACCGCGCCACCAGCGGCGAAGGCATGAAGATCGATGTCGCCATGCTGGATTGCCAACTCGCCATCCTGGAAAACGCCCTGGCGCGCTATTTCGCCAGCGGCGAGGTGCCCGGCCCGCTGGGTGCGCGCCATCCCACCATCGTCCCCTTCCAATGCTATGAGACGGCGGACAGCCATATCATCATCGCCGCCGGCAACGATGCGCTGTTCGCCACCCTGTGCGAAGCCCTGGCCTGCGCCGAACTCGCCGGCGAGGCGCGCTTCAAGGACAATGCGGCGCGCGCCGAGCATGTCGAGGAATTGAAAGTGGCGCTGGAGAAGCAGTTGAAAGCACAGCCGACCTCCCATTGGCTGGAGGTGCTGGCCACGGCCGGGGTGCCGACGGCGCCGATCAACAATGTCGCGCAAGTGCTGAACGATCCGCAAATCGCCGCCCGCAACATGGTGATCGAGAGCGACGACCCGGAAGCCGGCATATTGCGCATGGCCGGCAATCCGATCAAGCTGTCGGCCTTCGACGATCCCTCCAGCCGCCGGCCGGCGCCCAACCTGGATCAACAGCGCGCCGCCATCTTGAGCGACCTTGAGGAGTAACGCCCGGGAATGTTCAAAAAGCGCAAGCGCCGGAGCCATTACGGCCTGCACAGCCGGCGCCGGGGTTTTCGCTGGTGGTGGCCGTTCGGCGGCCTCGGCGCGCTCGTCCTGCTCGCCATTATCGTCCTGGCGGCGGGATATTTATGGTTGCGCGGCTCACTGCCCGAGATCGACGGCGAGCTGCAACTGGCCGGCCTGAAGGCCGAGGTCGAGGTGGTGCGCGACGAACATGCGATCCCGCATATCTATGCCGAATCGACCATCGACGCGGCCTTTGCCATGGGCTTCGTCCATGCCCAGGACCGCCTCTGGCAGATGGAGTTCCAGCGCCGCGTCGGCGCCGGGCGGCTATCGGAAATGTTCGGTGAAGAATCGCTCGCCTACGACAAATTCCTGCGCACCCTCGGCGTCTACCGCTCGGCCGAGCGCAACTTCGAAAATCTCGATGCCGCGGCGCAGGAAATCTACCGCGCCTATGCCGCCGGCGTGAACAGCTTCCTGGCCAACCGGGAAGGGCCGCTGCCGCTCGAATTCCTGCTGATCTCGCACCAGCCGGAGCCCTGGCGCCCGGCCGACAGCATCGTCTGGATCAAGATGATGGCGTGGGATTTGGCCGGCAATGCCTTCGACGAGGCGCTGCGCGCCCGCATGGCGCAAACGCTCGACGCCGAACAGATCGGAGAATTGTGGCCCGGCCATGCGCAAGACGGCCCGGCGGTGTTCGGCGGCGAAGCGCTGCCGGCGCTGGCCTGGCAGGCGCTGGCCTGGCCGGCGCTGGCTGCCGTCCTGCCGCCGCGTCCTCCCGACGGACTGGGCTCGAACAATTGGGTGCTTTCCGGCGAGCATACCGCGAGCGGCGGCACGCTGCTCGCCAACGATCCCCATCTCGGCCTGCAAATCCCGAGCCTTTGGTATCTTGCCCATCTGAGCGCGCCGGGCCTGGAAATTGCCGGCGCCACCCTGCCCGGACTGCCGATGCCGATCCTCGGCCGCACCGCCAATTTCGCCTGGGGTTTCACCAATACCAACCCGGATGTGCAGGATTTATTTATCGAGCGCCTGCACGCCGACGACCCCGACCGCTATCTCATTCCCGGCGGCAGCGCGCCTTTCGAAACGCGCCGGGAAACCATTCGCGTCAAGGACGGCGAGGATGTGGTCCTGAACGTGCGCGAGACCCGCCATGGCCCGGTTATTTCCGATATCGCCCCGGCCTACAGTGAGTTTGTCGGCGCCGGACACGCCGTCGCCTTCGCCTGGACGGCGCTCGGCGAGGACGACCTCAGCGCCCAGGCGGCGGCGCGCATCGGCCTGGCCGAGGACTGGAACAGTTTTACGACCATCCTGCGCGACTTTCACGCGCCGCAGCAAAATATCGTATTTGCCGATATTCACGGCAATATCGGCTATTTCGCGCCCGGCCGGGTGCCGATTCGGCGCGCCGGCAACGGTTGGATGCCGGCGACGGGCTGGACCGGCGAACATGACTGGGTGGGATTCATCCCCATCGGCGGCCTGCCGCGCCTGTTCAACCCGCGCTCCGGCCAGATCGTCACCGCCAACAACAAGATCGTCGGGCCGCGCTATCCCTATTTCATCACCCGCGACTGGTCGGCGCCCTACCGCGCCGAGCGCATTGAAACGCTGCTCGGCGAAGGCGATGCGCATGACAGCGAGAGCTTCGCCGCGATCCAGGCGGATACCGTCTCGCTGGCCGCCAAATCCCTGTTGCCGCGCCTCCTGGCGGTGACGCCGCCGGGCAGCGAAGCGGCGCATGAAGCGTTGATCCGGCTCGCCGCCTGGGATCACGATATGGCCGCCGAGGAGGCCGAGCCGCTGATTTACATGGCCTGGCTGCGCGAATTGATGAAGGCCCTGTTCGCCGACGAACTGGGCGCCACATTCGACGATTATTGGGCGATCCGCGAGAACGCCATCGCCAATGCGCTGAAGCCCGGCACCGCATGGTGCGACGATATCGGAACCGCGGCGCATGAGGATTGCGCCGTCGCCACCAGCACGGCGCTTGAACGCGCGCTCGATTATCTCGCCGAGCGCTATGGCGACAAAATCGACGGCTGGGCCTGGGGCGAGGCCCATTACGCCTACAGCGCTCATGAGATTCTCAACCGGGTGCCGGTTGTCGGCTCGATGTTCGAAGTCCGCCTGGCCAATGGCGGGGCGCGCAATACGGTCAATGCCGCCGGCTTCACCGTGCGCGACGAAGAGCGGCCCTTCGCGCAGAATCATGGCCCCGCATACCGCGCCATATACGACTTGGATCCGCTGGGACGGTCCTATTTCATCCAAAATACCGGCCAGTCCGGCAATCCACTGTCGTCGCATTACCGGGATTTCGCCGAAATGTGGCGCAATGGCGAATATGTGCCGCTTTTGATGAGTCGGGCGGAAATCGAATCGGCGACCATCGGCACGTTGCGTCTGACGCCGCGTTAATACCAAGGAGCGGGCGCAACGCGTTAAGACGCCACGCTTCGAAGATGTTGTGGTTAACCGTTTTTTCACCCCGCAGACGGTAAATTTAGCAATCGAATTGTAGCTGCGCGCGCCGCGTCCGGGCGTGCGCTCGGAATTGATTGTAGCGGGGTAAGATCGGGATGCTGTTAATCGTTGGCGGCCTGACCGTGATCATATGCGTCATTGGCGGCTTCATCATGATGGGCGGCCATATCGAGATTCTGATTCAGCCGATCGAATTCATCATAATTGTCGGCGCCTCGGTCGGCGCCTTCATCATCGCCAACCCCAAGACGGTCATCAAGGCCTCGATCACCGCAATCCAACCCTTACTCAAACTATCGCGCGCGCGTTTCACCGGTCCAAGCGAATCCGGTCGTTGCGCCGATGTTCGCGCAGCCGGAAGAGGCGGCGGGCGCGGGCGAAGTAATCGATCCCCTGGAGGAATCCCTGACCAAGAGCGAGGCGGCGGAGGAAGATCCGGTCGAGGAGACGGCCCCAAGCGCCGAACCGGAACAGCCCGAAGCGGAAGCGCCCGAAGCGGATCAGCCCGAAGCGGAGCTCGAGGTGGTGCCGGTGGAGCAATACGAGCCCGAGCAAGACCTGGAATTCATCGATAACGACCTCTGGCAGCGCTTGTAGCGGATAAAATCCAACAAATGCTAAAGCAAATCCCGAGCAGGTGGAATCACCTGCGACGACGCATTTGCTTCAATTCC
>CAJXFT010000093.1 GCA_913053235.1 uncultured Alphaproteobacteria bacterium | reverse complement strand
TCATTCACATCGCATGCGCAATGCTGTGGATGCGGTGAATGTCGATTCAGCCTAGTGCGCGGCCGACCAGCCTTCGGCGTCGGCGAGATAGGCGCGCACCTCGGCGATCGCCGCCGCCGACGCCACACCCTCTTCCTGCGCCATTTTGAGCAGGGTCTCCATATCGCACAGCACGCTTAGGCTGAGGCCGAGCTGGTCGATGGCCGGCTGGGCCGCTTCGGTCATACGCGCGAACACCACCGAAACATGGTCGACGTTGGCGCCGGCGACGCGCAAGGCATTGGTGAAAAGCACAATACTGATCGCCGAGGTGATGAGATCCTCGACCAGCACGATCTTGCGACCCTTGACCTCGGCGCCCTCTATCTGGCCGCCGGTGCCATGGCTCTTCGGCTGCGACCGGACATAGGCCAGCGGCAGGCCGAGCCGGTCGGCGACCAGGGTGGCGAACGGCACGCCCGCCGTGACGCCGCCGGCGATAACCTCTCCGCCGCGCTTGGCGACCTCGGCCGCCAGGGCGTCGGCTATTTCGGCGCGCGCCTGGGCATGGCCGAGAATGAGCCGGCAATTGATATAAATCGGCGCCAGCAGCCCGGATGTGAGGCGGAAGGGCGCGTCGGGGCGGATCAGGAAGGCGCCGGCTTCGAGAAGTGCGCGCGCCGTGATATGAGAAGCGTTGTCGGTCATGACATCAGTGAATAATCTAGTCGCGTGGCCGACGCAATGGACAAACGCACGCGCATCTTCTGCGCCCTCGACAGCGCCGATCTCGACGGCGTGCGTGGCGTCGCGCAATCGATCGCCGGCGCGGTCGACGGGCTCAAGCTCGGCCTCGAATTTTTCACCGCGCGCGGGCCCGACGGCGTCCGCGAAATCGCCAAATTGGGCCTGCCGATCTTCCTCGATGTGAAGCTGCACGACATCCCCAACACGGTGGCCGGCGCCATCCGCGGCCTGGCGCCGCTGGCGCCCTACTATCTGACGCTGCATGCCGGCGGCGGCGAGGAGATGCTGCGCGCCGCGCGGGATGCCGCGCGCGACGAAGCTGCGCGACTCGGCCTGACACCGCCGCGCCTGCTCGCCGTTACCGTACTGACCAGCCTCGACGAGGGTGATTTGGCGGGCATGGGCGTCGCCAGCCCGGTCGGCGAGCAGGTTGTCCGCCTGGCCGAGCTGGCGCGCCGCGCCGGGATCGACGGCATCGTCTCCAGCCCGCGCGAAATAACCGCTATCCGCGCCGCCTGCGGCGAGGGTTTCGACATCGTGGTGCCCGGCATCCGCCCCGGCGGCGGCGCGACGCAGGACCAAAAACGCGTCATGACGCCGGCCGAGGCGGTGCGCGCCGGCGCCAGCGCGCTGGTCATCGGCCGCCCCATCACCGGCGCCGCCGACCCGGCCCAGGCGGCGGCGGAAATCCGCCGCCAAGTCGACGCCGCCTAATCCAGAATCTCGAAGCGCTCAGCGAGTATCCGTGCCGCTTCCTCGAAGCGGGCGGCGGGGACGAGCACATAATCCGTCTCGAATGTGGAGAGCGCGAAAATCGGGATTTCCGCCTCGGCGAGCGGGCCGGCGATGGCGGCGAGAATGCCGGTCTCAGCGAAATCGAGCGGCCCGGCCACTTTGAAGGCGCGCAAATCGCGCTCGCCGGGCACCTCCGCCGGCACGTCTTGTTCGGGGCTGAGCAAAGACAGCTCGTCTTCCGTGCGGCTGGCGGCCGCCAGCGGCCCGGCGAGCGAAAACCATGCCGGCAGTGCCGCCCCGGCAGCGAGGCGAACGACGCAAAAGCGCCCGTTGAGCGCCGTCAGTCGCAGCTTCACGCGTCCGCGCCCACGGCATCTTGGACCCGCTCAAAGCCGTCCGCTTCTAGGCGCTGTGCGAGGCCCGAAATGATTTCCTCGATCAGGCGCGGGCCGCGATAGATGAAGCCGGTATAGATCTGCAGCAGCGCGGCGCCGGCGCGAATGCGCGCATAGGCGTCCTCCGCCGAAGCGATGCCGCCGACGCCGATCAACGCCAGGCGGCCTTCGCTCAGGCCATATACCTCGCGCATCATGGCCAAGGCCGGGGCGCGGAGTGGCGCACCGCTGAGGCCGCCCTGTTCGCCGCGCGCCGGCGAGACGAGGCCGGCGGTGCGCGCCGTCGTGGTGTTGCAGAGGATCAACCCGGCGATGCCGAATTCAATGGCGGCGCGCACGCTCTCGGCCAGCGCCGCGCCTTCGAGCTCGGGCGCCAGCTTGAGCAACAGCGGCACCGGCCTCGCCAACCCGCTCGCCGCCTCACCGATGCGCCCGAGCAGGCGCTTCAGGGCGTCGCCTTCCTGCAGCGAGCGCAGGCCCGGCGTGTTGGGCGAAGACAGGTTGAGGGTGACATAATCGGCCAGCGGCGCCAGCCGTTCGAGGCAGGTGACGTAATCCTCGAGGCGCTCGGCGCTATCGCGATTGGCGCCGATATTGACGCCGAGCGGCCCGGCGATACCTTTTTCGCGAGCCCGCGCCAGGTTGGCGGCGAAGACGTCGAGGCCGGCGCCGTTGAAACCCATGCGGTTGATCAGGGCCTGATCGGCGCTCAGGCGAAACAGGCGCGGGCGCGCATTGCCTGCTTGCGGCCGCGGCGTCACCGTGCCGGCCTCGACGAAAGCGAAGCCGAGCCGATAGAGGCCGGCCAGCGCCTGGGCGTCCTTGTCGAAGCCCGCCGCGAGACCGAGCGGCGAGGCGAATTCGAGGCCGCACAGCTTGATTCGCAGCGCCGGCGGCGGCGCCGCGCGCGGCTTGGCAACCAGGCCGTGGCGCAACAGGCCGAGCGCCACGCCATGCGCCGCTTCCGGCGGCAGGCAGCGCAGCGCGGCGGCGCCTATATCGGAAATGCCCGGCACTTTTCGGAAATACCCGTCATTACGGCGCGTTGGCCGGCGGCTCGGGCTCGGCGTCGCCGACAAAGGCGCGGTTCCAGGTCGGGCTGATGAGGATTTCATTGACGCAGACGCTGGCCGGCATGCGGGCGACGAAGAGAATCGTCTCGCCGAGATCCTTCGGCTTGAGCATGCGCGCCTTGACCGCCGGCGCGACCGGTTCGGCGCGTTTGTCGATCAGCGGCGTCGCCACTTCGGCCGGACAGATGGCGCAGGCGCGGATGCCATGGCGCGCCTCCTCCATATTGACGAAGGAGGTATAGGCCAGCATGGCGCGCTTGGAGGCGGTGTAGGCGGCGCCGCCGATGGGAGAATCATAATGCCCCGCCCAGGACGAGATATTGATGATGAGGCCCTCTCCCTGGCGCCGCATCTGGGGCAGCACGGCGGCGATGCAGTATTGGGCGCCCTTGACGTTGACGTCGATCACGTTGCTCCAGCCCGCCGCTTCATAGCCCCCCCAGGAACGGTTGGGCACATTGATGCCGGCGCTGTTGAGCATGATATCGAGGCTGCCGAAACGCGCCGCCAGCGATTCGCCGAGCGCAGCGACGGCGGCGCCGTCGGCGATATCGAGCGGCTCCGCATAGGCTTCGCCGCCGGCCTGGCGGATATGCGCCGCCACCTCTTCCAGCGGCTCGGAGCGGCGGCCGGAGAGAATCACCCGCGCGCCGGCGCCGGCCAGCGCTTCGGCGCCGGCGGCACCGATACCGCTGCCGGCGCCGATGGCCCACACCACATTCTCGCTTAAATCACGCATGCCAACCCTCCTTTTGGTCCTCTTGGCCGGGAAATATAAGCCCGGCGACGGCGCGCGCCATTTTATTGCGCGTTGAGCCGGTCGATAGAATCCAACATATTGTAGCCTTACGATCCACCCGGGAGGATGCCAAGTGATTCGCGCTTGCGAGGAGAGCGATTTCGAGGCGCTTGTGGCGCTCATCAACGCCGCCGCCGTGGCCTATCGCGGCATAATCCCGCCCGACCGCTGGAAGGAGCCCTATATGCCGGCGCAAGAGCTTGCCGATGAAATCGCCGCCGGCGTTCAATTTCAGGGCTTCGAGGAAGGCGGCGCGCTGAAGGGCGTGATGGGGGTGCAGGAGGTGAAGGACGTGACCCTGATTCGCCATGCCTATGTCGATCCCGCGGCGCAACGTCAGGGAATCGGCGCCGCATTGTTGGTGAGTTGCCGTGCGGCCACGGAGCGACCGCTCCTGATAGGCACCTGGGCGGCGGCCGACTGGGCCATCCGGTTTTACGAGAAACACGGCTTCGAGAGGACGAGCCCGGCCGAAAAGGATCGCCTGCTCAACGCCTATTGGACCATCCCCGAGCGCCAGATCGAGACTTCGGTGGTGCTCGCCGATCGGCGCTGGGTCGAGGCCAACAGGGCATGAGGGCGCTTTTGCAGCGGGTCAGCGAAGCCCGCGTCGAGGTCGCGGACCAGGTGATCGGCGAGATCGGCGGCGGCCTCCTCATATTGATCTGCGCCGTCGAAGGCGACGGCGAGGCGGAGGCCGAATTGCTGGCCCGCAAGATCGCCAAACTGCGCATTTTCCGCGACGCCGAGGGCAAGATGAACCGCTCGATCGCCGATGCCGGCGGAAGGGCGCTGGTGGTCAGCCAATTCACCCTCGCCGCCGATCTCAGCCGCGGCAACCGGCCCGGCTTTTCGCGCGCCGCGGCGCCCGATCTGGGGCGCGAACTCTATGAGCATTTCTGCCAACTCCTCGCCGACGAAGGCCTCAAAGTCGAGACCGGCGAATTCGGCGCCGAGATGGCGGTGAGCCTGGTCAATGACGGCCCGGTGACGATATGGATGGACAGCGCCGACTGGGCCAGGGGTCCATAGGCGTTTTCAGTGAAAGGAAAGAGCAGCGAATGTTTATTGCGATGAACCGATTCCGGGTGGCGCCCGGGCGCGAGGGCGATTTCGAGGAATTGTGGCTGAGCCGCGATTCGCATCTGAAAGGCGTGCCGGGCTTTGTCGAATTCCACCTGCTGAAGGGGCCGGAACGGCAGGACCACCGGCTCTATTCGTCCCATTCCGTCTGGGCCTCGCAAGCGGATTTCGAAGCCTGGACCAAATCCGACGCCTTTCAGAAGGCGCATCAAGGCGTCAAGCCGGTCAAAGGGATGTATCTCGGCCCGCCCAATTTCGAGGGCTTCGAGGTGCTTCAGAAGGTTTCATGAGCCGAAGAGAGCGTAAACAAGGGAGCAAAAAAATGAGCGGTCAAATCAGCAGCACCTATGCCAGCAAAAAGCGCGGCGCCGGAATGCCCGGCATGCGCGGCCTCGATCATTTCGGCATGACGGTGCCGGATATGGAACAGGCGGTGGATTTTTTCTGCGACGTGCTGGGCTGCCAGGAACTCTACCAGCTTGGCAGCTTCCGCGTCGATGAAGGCGATTGGATGACGGAAAATCTCAATGTGCATGCGCGCGCCGAGATCACCAATATGCGCATGATCCGCTGCGGCCACGGCACCAATATCGAGCTGTTCGAATATTCGGCGCCGGACAAGCGCGTGGAGTTGCCGCGCAATTCCGACAATGGCAGCAGCCATCTCTGTATTTATGTCGATAATATTTTCACCGCGGTCGACTATCTAAATAGCCAGGGTGTGAAAGTCCTCGGCGAGCCGTCGCTGCTGAGCGGCGCCGAGGCGGGCGAATATTGGTGCTATTTTCTCAGCCCCTGGGGCGCCCAGCTCGAACTGGTGAGCTATCCGTGCGGCCGGGGCTATGAGCAGCATACCAAGACGCGTCTGTGGGATACGCGCGACCCGGCCGCCTAGAGCATGTCGCGGTTTGCTAAAGTAGCAAGAAAATAGCAAACCTCACGAGAACAAATACAGAGCTTTTACTCGCGTGACATGCCGCTGAGCGCTTCCATGGTTTTGACATAGGCGAGGAAATCCTCTTCGCCGGCGCCGCTGGCGATCATCGAGGACCACATCTGGCGCACCAGGGCGGCAAGCGGCAGCGGCGTATCGGTGTGCCGCGCCGCGCCGAGCAGGAGGTCGAAATCCTTGGCCATCTGGCGGGCGCTGAAGGTGGCCGAGAAATCGCGCTTGCGCATGGGCTCGAGCTTGTAGCCGACCAGCGGCGAGGCGATGGCGCTCTCGCCCATGACGTCGAGGATGGTGTCGCGCGCGGCGCCGCCGCGCTCGGCGAAGACCAGCGCCTCGCCCATCATCGCCGAGGTCATGCCGACCATCATGTTGAGCGCGAGCTTGATGTAGCGCGCTTCCTCACCGCTGCCGACATAGAACGACTTCTTGGCCATGGCGTCGAACAGCGGCTCGGCCGTCTTGAAATCGGCGCGCGCGCCGGAGGCCAACACGGTCAGCTTGCCGGCGACAGCCAGGGCGACGCCGCCCGAAACCGGGGCGCGCAGAAAGCCGATGCCGCATTCGCCGGCGCGCGCGGCAACCCGCGCCGATATATCCGGCGAGACGGTGCTCATGTCGATGAATAGCGTGCCCGGCGCGGCGGTGGTGAAAACCCCGTTGGGGCCGGTGCTGACATCGGCGAGCGCGGTATCGTCGGAGGTCATGGAAATGATCACCTCCGCTTTTTCGGCGACAGCCGCTGGGCTCGCCGCCGCTTCGGCGCCGGCGTCGCATAGTGCCGCCACCGGGGCGGAGCTGCGGCTATTCACCGTCAGCGCGAAGCCGGCGTTGAGCAGATGGCCCGCCATGGGGACGCCCATCTTGCCCAATCCGATCCAACCGATCGCATTATTCTCAGCCATATCAAGGACTCCTTATTGCGGGCAGCGGGTTGTGAGGCGGCCGGCACGATCGAATTCGAGCGGCCTCGGCGCATCCAAAACCTCGCCCGCCTCGCCCAATTCCTCGGCCAGGGCCGGCGACAGCAGTACGCGGTCGAGATTGAGGGTCGAGCGGATGATGCAGAGCCGCGCCGCGCCGCCATCGAGGCGCCAGCAGGTCGCCACCGCCGCCCGGATCACTTCTTTCTCGTCGGCGAGAACTATGGGCAGGCGGACGCGCTCGGTAAAGGTCGAGGTGCAGCTATTCATATACATGGCGTAGAGGTCGAGCGAATTGGCGGCCTCGACGGTCATGAAATCGGCGAGGCCGAGCCCGAGCCCGTTGCCATGCGCCTCCGGCGTCAGGCCGAGCACGGCGAGCTTATGGATCAGCGGATTGTCATAGCTCGGCCGGCCGCGTATGTCGCTCCGCCCAATCACGCCGGTATCCATGCCGGTGCCGGAAATATTCTTGCCGATGCGCTCGACCACCAGCACGTCGATCTGGGCGAACGGCAGCTTCGGCGTGTTGGCCTTGGCGAGCGGCAGCAGGCGGGCGTCCGTTGCCGCGATATCCTCGGGCTCGGCGCCTTCGATCGCGGCCGCGTCCTTGTCGGCGTTCTCGACGATGCCGATGGCGTAGGCGATGGGCGCCGCAGCGATGGCGATATCGGCCCATTCCGGCAGCACTTCGAGATAGCCCGCGGCTCCGAGGCGGTGGATCGAGCGCGCGCCTTCGGCCTTGCCGAGACCGATGGCGACCATTTTGCTGAGGCCGGATTCGATCTCGCGGTCGAAGGAGGTATGCGCCTTGATGCGGTTGACCACCAGCACGGCGTCGGCCTTGGAGGCATTCTTATCGAACCACACCGGAATGCCCTGCGAGGTGGTGCCGATGCGCACCACCTCCATCGAGGATTCGATTACGCAGCCCATACTCTCGGGCGTATAGCCGAGCTCGGCGAGGAGCGCGGTCTGGCTTTCCGCCCGGGCGCCGCCATGGCTTCCCATCGCCGGCACGATGAAGGGCTGGAAGCCCTTTTCCTTGAGCCAGGCCACGGCAGTGGCAACCACCAGCGGCTTGCTGGCGATGCCGCGGCTGCCGCAGGTGATGGCGACCCTGGCACCGGGTGCCAACTGGGCGAAGCGGCGCGATTTTTCGAGCGCCATCCGGGTGGCGGCCGCCACATCGCCGAGCGCCGGCGCGATCGCGTGATGCAGCGCCGCCGTCACCACCCGCGGCAGCGGCTCGTCGGCGAACTGCGGCAGGCGAATGGCGGGAAAGGACGGGCGGTCCGTCGCGCTCATCTCAGCCGCCGTAACGCCTGGCCGCGACCGCCTCGGCGAGCGGGCACAGGATCTCGAACATCATGGTGGCGCCCAAGAGCGCGGTGTTGCCGCTTTGGTCGAACGGCGGCGCCACCTCGACGACATCGCCGCCGACCAGATTGAGGCCGCGCGTCGCGCGCAGCATCTGCAGCGCCTCATGGCTGGAAAAGCCGCCGATCTCAGGCGTGCCTGTGCCCGGCGCATAGACCGGGTCGAGCCCGTCGACATCGAAGCTGATATAGACCGGCCCATCGCCGACGATATCGCGCGCTTCGCGCATGACGCGCTCCCACCCCATTTCGAAATATTCCTCGATCTTGACCACCCGCATGCCCGTCTCATGGGCGAAATCGGTATCGTTGAGATCATAGACCGAGCCGCGAATGCCGATCTGAACGGTGCGCTTGGGGTCGAGCACGCCCTCCTCGACGGCGCGCCGGAACGGCGTGCCATGGGTCAGCTTGGCGCCGCCGAAATAGCTGTCCCAGGTATCGGAATGGGCGTCGAAATGGATCATGCCTACGGGCTCCTCGCGGCCGATGGCGCGCATGATCGGAAGCGTCGTCAGGTGATCGCCGCCGGCGCTAAGCGGCACCGCGCCCGCCGCGTGCATCTCGCTGAAAAAATCCTCGACCCGCCCGATGGTGTCCTCGACATCGATCGGATTGACGCTGGCATCGCCGACATCGGCGATGTTGCACAGCTCATAGGGGCAAATACCATGCGCATGGTGGGTGCGCCGAATAAAGCTCGACATATTACGAATCTCGCGCGGCCCATGCCGCGCCCCGGCCCGGTTGGTCGTCCCGCCATCCCAAGGCACCCCGGCCAGCGCGATATCGGTCTGGCTGAAATCGGTGACGTGCGGCAGCCGCATGAAGGTCGGCATGGCACCGAAGCGCGGCATCGCCATGCCGTCGACGGGTTCGTAGAATTTTTGTTCGCCTGCCACTTGGTACCCTCCCTGCCGCTGAGAACCGCCGCGCCTTTCACATGACAGGCTCACGCGTGAGTGGGCAAGGGAAAATTACCCTCTTTTTCTTGGATACGACTCATGCCACGCCCATCCGTACCGGCTTCGTTGCCGAGGACGGCCCACAAAATTGTGATAGATGTAGGATCAATCGAGTTTGATTCCATCGATCTCCATATCGTACAAGAATAGCTTTCACCGTTGGTGGCCCAACCGTATATCTTGTAACAATTGCGTCCACCGTTGAGTATGCGCGTAGATTTTGAACGGAGAGTTGGAATTGAAGTCTGTTATTGTATTGAGCGTTCTTGGGATCTTGGCAGCTGCGTGCGTCATTGTGTCGGGAAACGCGCGAGCAGATGGCCCAGGCGTCGGCGAAACTTTCCGCGATTGTCCGGAATGTCCTGAGATGGTTGTTGTGCCTGCGGGCGAGTTCATGATGGGCTCGCCGGAAGGTGAGGGGCATTGGTACGGCGATGAAGGGCCGGCACACGGCGTTTCCGTGCAGCAGCCCTTTGCGATCGGCAAGTACGAAGTGACACGCGCTCAGTATGCTGCATTCGTAAAAGCCATCGGGCTAAGATCGAAAGAATGCTATGTTGCTTCTGCCGAAGGATGGAAGCTGGACGGTTCGAACGACTGGCGTTCTCCAGGATTTCCGCAGACAGACACTGACCCAGCGGTCTGCGTACGCTATAAGGATACAAAGGCCTTTGCGGAATGGCTAAGCCGTGAGACAGGTCACGCGTATCGCCTGCCCAGCGAAGCGGAATGGGAATATGCGGCGCGAGCGGGTACGACGACAGAGCACTATTGGGGCGCGAGCGCCGATGAAGCGTGTCGTTACGCCAATGTTTTAGATGAATCGGCTCAAGAAAAATACCCCGATGATTGGGATATTCACGAATGCCGTGACGGTCACGTACATACATCTCCGGTCGGCAGTTTTAGCCCAAACGCGTTTGGGCTGTATGACATGTTGGGTAACGTTTCAGAGTGGGTTGAGGACTGCTGGTATAAGAATTACTGGAGCGCGCCCAAGGATGCGAGTGTGTGGACGGTTGGTGATTGCAGTGTCCGTGTTATACGCGGCGGTAATTGGCGCGACGGTAATTGGGACGGCGATTCCTCGAACGTGCGATCCGCCAAACGCGGATATCACATGTTAGAGACGCGGGCCAGCTTCTTGGGGTTTCGGGTCACCAGGACGCTGCCGTGAAGTGGCGGCTTAGCTCTTGGTTCTCTACTTTTTACCTTTTGGACGTCTGCGCGAATGTAAATTAGTCGCGCTCTTCGCCACTCCCAAAGCTCGATGAGATCAACTGGGTCAGAGGCGATTTATCGGAGTTCGACCCATCACTCCCTCCTCACATCACCAAGTTCGCCGCCCCCACGATGCCCGCATCGTTGCCGAGCTTGGCGCGGGCGATGGTGACGCCTTGGTCACGGGCAAGGGTGGCGGCGGCGAGGGATTTTTGCGCCGCCGCCTCGAAGAGGGGCCAGTGGCCGTCGGCGATGCCGCCGCCGAAGAGGATGATTTCCGGCAGGAAGGTGTGGAGGATGGTCCAGATTGCCGCCTCGGTGGCTTTCGCGACGTTATCGATGATTGCCTGGGCTCCGGCATGGCCTTTGGCGGCGGCGGCGAAGACTGCCTCGCTGCCATCCAGGCCGACGGCTTCGCCGGCCTCGGCGATGGCCGGGCCGGAGGCGATGACCTCGTAACAGCCACGAAGGCCGCACGGGCATTCCGGGCCTTCCGCCAGCGCCGGGACATGGCCGAGCTCGGGATGGGCGCCGTTCGCCCCGACATGGATCTTGCCGTCGAGCAGCACCGCGCCGCCGATGCCGGTGCCCAGCGTCAGCATCACCGCGCTCCGCTTGCCCCGCGCCGCGCCGGCCAGGGCCTCGCCGAGGAGGGCGGCGTTGGCGTCGTTCTCGAGGCGGACGGGGGTGCCGCCGAAGCGTTCGCTCATGGGTGCTGCGAATTCGCGGTTGGACCAGCCGGGCAGGGTATAGACGCTCAAGATCACGCCGCGCTCGGTATCGACCGGGCCGGGGCAGCCGATGCCGATGCCGCCGATATCGCCCGCGCCCCAGCCGGTCTCGGCGAGGAGCGCCTCGATCCCGGCGGAGAGACGGGCGATGCCTTCGTCGAAGCTGTCGTCGGGGTGCGTCGCGATGGTGCGCCGCAGGACGATCTCGCCCGCCGGCGAAACGGCGCCGAAGGCGATCTTGGTGCCGCCGACATCTATGCCGATGACGCCCTTCATGCCGGCGCCTCCAGGCCGGCCATGGCGGCGCCGTCGCACAGGAAATCGCAATTGCCGTGCAGCCACAGGAAAGACGCCGGGAAGGCGGCGGTGACGCGGCGGGTGAGGAATTTTTCCATGGCGTGCAGTTTATGGCCGCCCGCGACCAGCACCAATATGTGCCGCGCCTGCAGAATACCGGCCATGCCGAGGGTGAGGCCCTCGCTCGGCGCCCGTGCGCTGCCCTCGAGCATGGGATGGGCCCGGGAGGTCTCCGCCAGCGTGGCGACATGGCATTCGGGCGTCAGCGCCTCCGCCGGTTCGTTGAGGCCGAGATGGCCGTTGACGCCGACGCCAAGGATCAGCAGGTCGATCGGCCCTTCGGCGTCGAGCTTCCGTTCGACGCGCGCGCATTCCGCCACCGCATCCGCCGTGGCATCGAAGGAAAGGAAGCGCGCTTCCGGGATGGCGAGCGGGCCCACGAGGTGGCGGCGGAGATAGGCTTCGCAGCTCGCTGAGTTGTCGACCCCCATCCCGGCCCATTCGTCGAGCTTGATGACGCGGAGCCGGGCGCCGCGCGCCTTGTCCGCCGCGAAGAGGTCGTAGGCGCGGGTCGGGCTGCCGCCGCTCGCGGCGCAGAGGAGGAGGTCGGGCTTCGCCGCCACGGCCGCCGCCATGATGCCGGCGGCGCGGCGGCTCATCGCTTCGGCGTCTTCGAAGGTCTTGAAGCGCATCGCTTGTGTCAGCTCTTGCCCCACAGGTCCCACGGCTTGGCGGCGTCCGAGCGGAAGGGAAGCATGATCTTGCGGCCCTCGCGCGCCGATTCGTAAGCGGCGAACAGCACCTCCATCACCGCGCGGGCGTCGCGCCCGGTGACCACGGGTTCCTTGTCGTTCCGCACGCAGTCGACGAAATGGTCGAACTCGCCCCAAAAACCGTAATTCCACTCTTCTTCGTAGATGGTGAAGGTCCAGCCCTGCGTGGCGCCGCCCTTCTCGACGGCGTATTCGTAGCCCGGCCGGCTATAGGTGGTGACCGAATTGCCCTGCAGCAGATTGGCGTAACACACGCCCTCTGTGCCGTGCACTTCGGCGCGGTCGTCCATGCCGCCGCCCTTGGTCCAACTGGTTTCGTTGAGGAAGGTGCAGCCGTTTTCGAATTCGAGGATCAACAGCGCATTGTCCTCGGCCTTGGTCTTGTCGCCATGCATCTGGGTCGATAACTGCGCGTAAACAGAAATGATTTTCGGCCGCCCCAGCATCCAGCGCGAAAATTCGATGCCGTGGCAGCCCATATCGACCAGCACCCCGCCGCCCGACTGCTCGACATCCCAGAAATGCGGTGCGTGCGGGCCGTCATGGGTTTCCGACTGCTTGACCAGGGTCGGGCGGCCGAGGGCGCCGGAATCGAGGAGCGCCTTCATGCGGCCATATTTGGGGCAGAAGCAGAGCTCCTCGGCATACATGAATTTGACGCCGGCCCTGTCGCAGGCCGCGACCATGGCGTCGGCCTCGGCCATGCTCAGGCACATCGGCTTCTCCAGCACGACATGCTTGGCGGCCTCCGCCGCGGCGACGGTGATTTCGCAGTGGGTGTTGTTGGGGGTGCCGATCACCACCATGTCGATATCGTCGAGCTTCAACATTTGGCGGTAATCGGTGAAATGATGGGGCACGTCATAATCGCGCGCGAAGCCCTCGGCATGGCCGGGCGTCGGCGAGGCGACGCCGATGAGCCGTGCGTTTTGGTTGCGCTGGAGGGCGCGGGCGTGAATGACGCTGATGAATTGCGAGCCGACAAAGCCGACGCCGACGGGATTGTTCATTTCGAGTTGCCTCCTTTTACGGCATCATCCTGAGGTTAGAGGAGGACTATCGCCATGGCCAAGATCAGAATCAATGACCAACTCGAACTTCATTACCAAGAGAGTGGCGCCGGGCGGCCGATCGTCTTCCTGCATGGCGTATGGATGAGCGGGCGCTACTTCCACAGGCAATTGCCGGCGCTCGGGCGTAACCATCATGCCATCGCGCTCGATCTCAGAGGCCATGGCCAATCCTCGCACACGCCCGACGGCCACACCATGGCAACATACGCCGAGGATTTGCGCGCCTTCCTCAAGGCCAGGGGCTTGCGCGACGCGGTGCTGGCCGGCTGGTCGATGGGCTGCATGGTGGTGTGGGACTATTTCAAACGGTTCGGCGATGAAAATGTCGCGGCGGCGATATTCGTCGATCAGAGCCCGTCGGATTTCAAATGGCCGGATTGGCCGGCCGGCATCTTCGACCTGGCGATGCTGGTGCATCTGATGTCGGAAGTGCAGACCGGGCGCGAGAAGGTTTACCGCGATTTCATTCCGATGCTGTTCAAAGAGCCGCCGGCGGCGGCGGATGTCGAATGGATGGTGGCGGAGAACATGCGCCTGCCGGCGAGCATCGCCAGCGCCGTACTGTTCGACCAGACTATGCGGGATTACCGCGCCGATCTCGCCAGGGTGAATGTGCCGAGCCTGGTGATCGCCGGCGGCATGGCCGGCAAGATGCTGTCCACCGCATCGGTGAAATATGTCCATGAAAACATCCCGGGCTCGCGTTTTTCGATCTTTGAAGACAGCAACCACTGCCCGTTCCTCGAACAATCCGAGCGCTTCAACCGCGAGGTCGAGGCGTTTGTTCAGTCTCTTCAACGGCGTTAGACTGCGCGGCGAAAGGGAGAACCGTCATGAGCAGAGAGCCCAACGACAAGGAAGGCTGGCGCGCCTGGCACACGATCGTCCGCCTGCCCGAATTTCCGCTGCGCCGCGAGAGCACCGCCTTGATCGTCATCGATATCACCTATCAGCAGGCATCGCGCGATTACGGCAATTGCCGGCGCATCATCGAGGCCGGCAATGGCGACGATCTGCAATATTTTCTCGGCCGCATGGAAAATACGGTGATGCCGGCGCTGGGCCGGCTTATCGGCGGCTTCCGCACCCTCGGCGCGCCGGTCATCTACACGCGCTGCGCCTCGCTCCGGGGCGACGGCTCCGATCAGACCTGGCGCCACCGCGCCTTCGGCCTGGCCATCGACGCCGACGAGCACGAGGCGCAGATCATGGACGAAATCGCGCCCCAGCCCGGCGACATCACCCTCGTCAAGACCGGGCCGGTAGGGCCGGCAATGCCGACGTTGTTGCAGAGCACGTCGACCGAT
>CAJXFT010000092.1 GCA_913053235.1 uncultured Alphaproteobacteria bacterium | reverse complement strand
TGATTTTTAGCTCGCGGCCATGCCGCTTGCGATCATCTCCAGCGAAATTTGCCTCCGTCCCAGCGTAGGAACGGCATCCAAGGTGACACCGAACGCCCCGCCAGCCGGGCCGCTCAAAAGGGGCTGATCACGGCACGATCAAGAGCGCGCCACATCCTGTCGTGACGGCTCAGGGCCGGGTTCGCGGTCGGACGCTCATTGTGCTACCATTGTCGGCGGTCGGGAAGAGCCATTCGGGGAATCTCTGTAAAAAGGGAGAACGAAAGATGGGACGCTACGAAGATTTTGTCGAAAAACAAATTCATCCGTCGGACCAACCGATTCACTCCGGCCCCCTGGCCGAAAACCCCATGGCTTTCGAGCATCCGGTTCTGGATTGGGAACAGTATGCCTATCATGAAGGTGCCCAAACCCAAGCGGTCGATTGGGATGAAAACGTCAATTATGAACGGATGCGGAATTACAAAGTTGAGCGGGCAAGAGAACAGCTGAAGAATTACGATGTCGGCGCCATTTTGGCCGTCAATGAGTGGAACACCCGTTATTTGACGTCCACCTGGACCCCCCACTGGACGACCCCGAACTCCGGTTTGCGATATTCCCTTTTCGCGGCAAACGCCAAGGGGCCGATTATGTACGAGCAGGCGGAGATCGGCTATCACACCAGGCAGATGTGCCCCTGGCTCGACAAGGTCAAGGTTGCCATCACGGGAACCGGCTGGAGCAGCATTATCATCGGGCCCGATGCGCAAAGCGCTCAAAGAAAAAAGTTTGTGACCCAGATCATCGATGACCTGAAATCCTATGGTGTGGAGAAAGAAGTACTGGCTTTGGATGTCGCCGATCCGGGCATTGTCGCCGCTTTCGAGGCGGCCGGGATCAAGGTCAGCCTGAGGGGCCAGGAGATGATGTTTCATGCCCGGAAAATAAAGAACAGGGACGAGGTGGAATGCCTGCGCATCGTGTCGGCAATTGGCGATGCCCAGTTTCATGCCATCAAGGAAATGATCAAACCCGGTGTCCGTGAGAATGAAGTCGTCGGTACGATGCACAAGGTTGCCTATGACCTGGGCGGGCAGGTTTACTCCGGAAATTTCGTCACCTCCGGCGCGTTCAGCTGGCCCAACCCGCGGGAAACCAGCGGCAACCGGATTCTGCGCCCCGGCGATCTGGTTTTTGCCGACACCTACAACACGGCTTATAACGGCTACAAGTCCTGTTACTATCGAACCTTCAGCATCGGCAAGCCAACCCCGGCGCAAAAGGACAATTACGCCAAGGCGCTGGACTGGCTGTATGCCTCGATCGACGTCATCAAACCGGGTATGACGACGAAGGACGTTGCCGAGCAGTGGCCTGCTTCAGACGAGGTTTGGAGTGATATCCTGATCAAGCACGAGGATCAGACGGCGGGCAGCAACTGGATGCATGGAATCGGGCTGACCCTGTATGAATTGCCGCTGGCCTGGCGCGAGGTCTCGCTCGACCATCCTCTGCCGCTGGAGAAAGGCATGACCTTCGCGATCGAGACCCAGCACGGAACGATCGGGCATGGCGGCGTCAGACTCGAGGAAATGATTCATATCACCGAGAAGGGAGTCGAGGTCATGACAAAATGGCCGATCGGTGAAATCACGGCGGTTACTTAACCGACCAACTCGCCCTTTGTCGGCACCGTCCAAAACGAAGGGCGGTGGCCGAGACGGGGATAGACTGTAATCAGAGTGGTGTAATTGCTCACGCGGACGAAAAACAGATCGAAACGGAAAGCAAAGAAAAACCAAGGAGGTTACAGATGGCGGATACAAAAGAACAGCCAACGGCGGACAAGAAGGTCAAAATCAAAGTGAGGTTCACGCACCAACAGATGGTGCTGCTCGAAAGACTGAAGCAGGAGGGTAAATTCGGACAGAGCTATGAAGAGCTCATTCCCGCGGTCTTTCGTGAGTACGTAAAACAAACTTTTGGTTTGGGAGGTCTGTGATGGCATCGTACGGTAAGCTGCGAGAAGACCATTTGCTGGAGCCCGCGACCGGCAAAGCCTTTCCGGTTAAAAAGGGAGAAGTATATAGAATCGTGACCGAGGAAGGCGGGCAGTGCGTGGACTGCCAAATTTACAACCTCTTCGACTATAGGGAGCACATGTCGACGAGCATTATGAGAAGGCAAGGCTTCCACCTTGAGAAGGGCGACTTTGTTATCAGCGCTTCGCCGCGCAACCGTCTCATGATGCAATTTCTGGACAAGCAAGACTCCAACATCATCGACGTGCTCGTCCACCGCTGCAGTGCCGCTTATTTTGAAGCGGGCTGGGACATGGTCAGTCACACAAACTGCCAGGATATGCTGGCCGAGGCGATCGGTGAATATGGCTTAACGCCCGACGATACGCACGCCGTCCTATGCCCGTGGACGAACACCAAATTCGACAACAACGGCAAGTTTTACCTGGGCAACAATAGAAAAGTCAAAAAAGGCGATCACCTGGATATTTTAGCACTGATGGATGTGCTGGTTGCAACGAACGTCTGCGGCACCAATGATTTTACCTCGCTCGGCGACTACTGGCAGCGGCCCATGCGGCTGCAAATCTTTGAAGCGTCGGCGGAAACCGAGGATCTCGTCGAAAAGGTATTTCAAAGATACCCACCGCTGAAGACATCACGAACGCCCAAGGACTTCCATGTAACGCGGGGCGAGGATGCCGATTTCGTGCTCAAGCAAACACCGGGATACAAGCCTCAATTCAACGACTACCCTATCGAGATTACAGAAATGGAAATTGAGCTGTCGGAAGAAGATTACGAGCAGGTCAAGAAGCAAATAGCACTTGGAATAAGGAGTGACGATGAGGATGCGGTGCGAACGGCCGTCATAGAATGGTATTGCGCCAATCGCAGGATTCACCATCCGATGGTTAATTATATGGGCTACTAGGGCATAGCGGCGGAATCTTCGCTTAAGGCGCCGTTGACGGTGGAAACGGTCGGCGTTATCGGCCTCGGCATTATGGGCTCGGCGATTGCCGCCAACCTGATGCAGGCCGGGCTGCGCGTCGTCGGCACGGACGTCTCCGAGGCCGCCCTCGGCGCTTTCGCGGGTGCCGGCGGCGTGCCGTCGGATTCGCCGCTCGAAGTGGCGGAGGCGGCTGAAATCATCGTCACCTCATTGCCGAGCGCGGCGGCGCTCGGCGACGTTGTCGGCGGCGAGCGCGGCCTGACGAAGGGCGCATATGACGGCCGTATTGTCATCGAGACCAGCACCCTGGCACTTGTCGACAAAGAGCATGCGCGCGACCGCTTGGCGAAGTCGGGCGTGACGCTGCTCGATTGCCCGATCAGCGGCACCGGGGCGCAGGCGCGCAACAAGGATATCGCCGTTTACGGTAGCGGCGGCCGCGCCGCGTTCGAGCGCTCCCGGCCGGTGCTCCGGGGCTTCGCGCGCGATCACTATTATCTCGGAGAGTTCGGCAACGGCAGCCGCATGAAGTACATCGCCAACCTGCTGGTCGCCGTCCACAATGTCGCGGCGGCCGAGGCGCTGGCGCTGGGCGAGGCCGCCGGGCTCGACGAAGCCACCGTCCTCGACGTCATCCGGGCCGGCGCCGGGACCTCCAGGATGTTAGAGATTCGCGGTCCGATGATGGTCGAAAAGCGGTTTCTGCCGGCGACCATGACGGTCGATAATTTCATCAAGGATCTCAACATCATCGGCGAATTCGCCGCCGCGTCCGGGCTCGACGCAACGCTCCTGCGCGCCGTGCTGCCGCTCTATGAAGCGCTGCAAAGCGCCAGCCGCGGGCAACAGGACACCGCCGCCGTCCGCGCCAGCTATGGCGGCACGGGCGCGCGGCGGCAAAGATAATTGCCGAGAATATTCAGGCTGGTTAGAGTGGCGAATTCGGACCGTATCAGCGCCGGGAGCCCGCTTTCCCGGCCATAGGAGGGACAGTCATGGGCGCCAATTTCGGCATGTTGGGTATGGATTGGCAGCAGCGCGTCAATTGGGACCGCTTGCGCACATACCGGCTTGAGCGCGCGCGCGCCAAGATGAAGGCGCATGGATATGGCGCCATGCTGTGCATGTATGACGAAAATGTGCGCTATCTGACGGGCACGTTGACGCCGGGCTGGAACCGCCTGAAGCCGGGCCTGCGCTACGCCATGCTGTGCGGCGACGGCGCACCCGTATTGTTCGAACAGGGCGATCTCGGCTTTCAGATCGAGCGCCATTCGCCGTGGCTGCCGAAGGAAAATGTGCGCTATTCCTACGCCTGGATCAAAGGCGCCGCCGGCCCGGCCTCGACCCAGCAGGTCAAGAAATTCACCAATGCGATCAAAGAGGAAATGAAACGCCATGGCGTCGCCGGCGAAAAACTCGGCGTCGATTTCATCGATATCAACATGATCAAGGTGTTCGAGGAGGAAGGCATTCAGTGGCAAGACGGCATGACGCCGATGATGCAGGCGCGCGCGGTCAAGAATACCGACGAGCAGGAATGCATGCGCATCGTCGGCGCCATCGGCGACGCGGCGCATTGGGAGACGATGAAATTCCTGAAACCCGGCATAACCGAAAACCAGGTCACGGCGCATATCATGAAGTTCCTCTACGACATTCCGGGCATGGAGGATGTCGAGGATGTCATCGTATCGTCCGGCCCCAACACCTGGCCGAATTGGCGCAACTTTTCCGACCGCATCATCCAGCCCGGCGACATCGTCTTCATGGATCTCGCGGCGCTGACCTGGAACGGCTACAAATCCTGCTACTACCGCACCTATTGCGTCGGCAAGGAGCCGAGCCAGGAGCAGAAGGACACCTACGAGATCGCGCTGGGCTGGCTCTACGATTCGATCGGCGCCGTCAAGGCCGGAACCACGACGCGCGAAATCGCCTTGCAATGGCCGTCCGCCATGGAGGCTTACGGCTATGAGGAAGAGGATCAGGCGGCGGCGAATCTGTGGGGCCATGGCCTCGGCCTCGCCCAATATGATCCGCCCGTCATTTCGCGCATCTGGTCGCTCGATCATCCGGTCGATATCGAGGCCGGCATGACATTCGCGCTCGAGACCCAGCACGGCAAGCAATTCCGCTACGGCGTGCGCATCGAGGAAATGCTGATCGTGCACGATGATTCGATCGAGATCATATCGAACTTCCCGGTCAAGCAGATCACCGTGGTCGATCCGATCCCGGGCTATGGCGATCACGTGAAATGACCGGGGCGCGGTATTCGATCCGATGAACGGGCTGGTGATCTCTGTTGCCGACCGCGCGGCGCTCGATGCCGATCTGGTCGGACCGAAGGCGGCGAACCTGGCGGCGTTGGCACGCGCGGGCATGCCGACGCCGGGCGGCTTCTGCATCAGCGCCGATGCCTACCGGCTGCAACTGCGCGAAATGGATCTTGAGCGCGCGGCATTGCGTTACGGCGAGGCCGATACCGGTGAGCGCCGCCGCATCTCGGTCGACATACGCCTCGGCCTTTACCAGGGAGCCATCGCGCCCGCCATCCTCGAGCCGGCGCTCGCAAGCTGGCGGGCGCAGCGCGCCGAGTCCGGCCAGCCCGGCGCCGTGCGCTCCTCGGCGCTGATCGAGGACCGCGCCGGGGCCAAATTCGCCGGCCAGTTCGAAAGCTTTCTCGGGCTTACCAGCGAGACCGATTTCACCACCGCGCTCAGTGCCTGCTGGGCGGCGCTGTGGACGACCAATGTGCGGCGCTACATGGACGGCAACCACCTCAACCCCGGCGACACCGCGATGAGCGTGCTGGTTCAGCCGCTCGTCCCGGCGCTGGCCTCGGGCGGCGGCCTGAGCAAGACCGCCGAGGGCGAAATGCTGATCAGCGCCACATGGGGTCTCGGCACCGCCATCGCCCAGGGCGAGGTCGTGCCCGACCGCGTCATCCTCGGCCGCGACCTGGCGGTGCGCGAGGTCGAGGCCGGGCGCAAGGACCATAGCGATCAGTGCCATCACCATGGCAGCTTGAAGCCGCGCAAGGTTGCCGAGGCGCTGGCCGGCAAGCCCTGCCTCGACGGTGCCCAGTCGCGCGAGCTCGGACGGTATCTGTTGGCGGCCGAGGCGATGATGGGACATCCGGTCGAGATAGAATGGGCGATGGACGCGCACGGCATCAAGCTGTTGCAGGTGCGCCCGCTCGACGTCGGCGAGATGCCGGTGCCGGACGAAATCTGGCAAGACAAGCCGGGTCTGCGCGGCCATCCGGCGGGCGTCGGCTGGGGCGCCGGGCGCGCGGTGGTCATCGAATGCGAGTGCCAGCTCGGGCAGGTGGCGCCGGGCGATGTTCTGGTCACGCGCATCGCCGGTCCGGCGCTGAGCCATATCCTGCCGCGCGTCTCGGGCGTCGTCGCCGAGCTCGGCGGCTCGACCTCTCATCTCGCCTCGCTGGCGCGCGAGCGCGGCATCCCGATGGTGCTCGGCGCCCTCAACGCGACCGGGCGAATCCCCGACGGCTCGTTGGTCGCGGTCGATGGCATCGCCGGCGTTGTCCGTTGGATGGATCATGACGCCGTCGGGCGCGACCGCCGATCACCGAAGATCAGTTGAGCGGCGGCTGCGTTCGAATGCGCGCGATGGTGCTGAAGGAGCCCGGCCTGCTGATCCAGGAGGATCGCGAGCGCGCCGCCGCGCGCCACGGCGAAACCCTGGTCCGGGTCAGGCGCAGCGGCATTTGCGGCACCGATCTGAAGATTTATAGCGGCGCCATCCCGGTCGACTATCCGCGCATCATGGGGCATGAGGCCGTCGGCGAGGTGGTTGCCGGCAAAGAAGGCGGCGGGCGCGTCATCGTCGATCCGGCTTATTATTGCGGCGACTGTTATCATTGCCGCGCCGAACAGCAGCATATATGCCCTGATGGTGGCCTTATCGGACGCGACCGCGATGGCGGTTTCGCCGACTATGTCGCGGTGCCGCGGCGCAATACCCATGCCCTGCCGGACGAGATCGACGACGATGAGGCGCCGCTCATTCAGGTACTGACCACCTGCCTGCACGGCCACCGCAAGGCCGATATTTTTCCCGGCGAGGCGGTCGTCGTGCTCGGCCTCGGCGTCACCGGCCAGCTGCACGTCCAGCTCGCCAAGGCGCGCGGCGCCCACCCGGTGATCGGCATCACGCGCAGCGCCTGGAAGCGCGAGCTCGCCGAGCAGTTGGGCGCCGACCTGACGGCGCCGCCGGGCGCCGGCGCCAAGGCACGCATATTGGCCGCTACCGGGGGTCGCGGCGCCGATCTGGTGATCGAGTCCGTCGGCCAGGTGGCGACCCTGGCCCAGGCCATTGAAATGACCCGCATCGGCGGGCGGCTGCTGCCGTTCGGCATCATCTCGGAAAAAGAAGGGGCGCTGCCGTTCTACGATCTCTATTTCAAGGAGCTTGAGATCGTCAATTCGCGGGTCGCCAAAAGCCGCGACTTCCCGGCCTGCATCGACCTGGTCCGGCGCGGCGTGGTTAAATTAAAGCCGCTGATCAGCCATACCCTGCCGGTCGGTGACCTCGCCGGCGCGCTGGCCATTCTGGCGGCCGAAAACAACAACAGCATGAAGATCGTCATGGCGCACGCCTGATGGTGATCGCGGCGCTTAGTTGAAATCGGCGGCGCGCGCTTCCAGATCGCTTAGGCCCGTCTCGGTACTGTTTCTCGGCTTGCCGGGATGGATGATGGCGACCTGGCAGGCCTCCGCCGCCTCCACCATCTGGCGATAGCTGCCGGCATCGGGATCGAGGATATAGGCCTGCATTTCGTCGTTATAGGCGAACATCCTGTCGTTCAGCTCGGTGCATTCGTTGCAGGTCGTACAGCGCGGCGTCTCGATATAGGGCTCTTCGACGGGCCCTGCCTCGACCGCCTCGTCGGGCACCTCCGCCGGCGCCGCGCTCGGTGTCTCGACCGCTGCCGCACCAGGCGTTTCCGCAACCGGTGCGGCGGATGGCGCGGCCGGCGCCGCCGCCGCCGCTTCGAGCTGGCCGCGCAGCGCCTCGAGCTCCTGCTCTTTCTCTTTCTGCCAGATTTCCCGTTCGCCGGCGAGCAGCGCCTGGGCGTGCGAATTGTTGATGCCGGCGAGCTCCTGCAGGCTGTGCCACATATCGCGGCATTGCCGCGCCGCGCTGACGAGAGAGTCTTCGACGATCGCCCGGCACAGCGCATCCCGTTCGTCGATCATCCAGATATAGGGAACCTTCGACGCCGCGCTCTCGGCGTCGAGATCGAGAAACTCCTTCACCGGAATCATGCCGTCATGCCAACTGGATTGCGGCACCCGGGCAAAGCGGTTGGCGTAGCGCCGGTCGCAGGCGACGAAATCGATGAAGGTGAAGGCGGTCTCCGTGGCGTTCCTTTGCAGGCCCGCATCCTGGTAATGGAAGTCGCGCATCGGCCAGTCGGCGTCGGGCTGGGAGTTGGTCTCGAGGTGGAATCGCGACGCCCAATCGCCACCGGCCTCGGGATCATGGACGTAGCCGGGGAAAGCCCGCGATTCGGTCGCCGCGGCAGCCTTGAGATAGGGCGCGACATTCGGCGAATTGTTGCTTGCCGCGGCGTTGCCCGGCGGCGCGCCGGAGAACAGGCTGAACAAAGCCGGCCCGTCGCTGGCCAGGCCCGTGGCGATCGAATCGCGCAGGCGGAAGAGATAGGCGCTGCTCGTCTGCACGACAAAGACGTTGCCCAGGCCAAGCGCCATCGCCGCCAATTGCGGGCCCTTGATGTTGGCGGTCAGCCGCTCGGGGCCGAGCATGTCGCCGCCGAGAACGTCGTCATATTGGACCAGCACCTTGATCGGCAATCCGGATGACAGCACCTGCCACAAAGCCGTCCGTTCCGCCGCGACGGCGCTGTCGCCGTGCAGGCGAACGAGATAGGGCGGGAACAGGGCGAAATCCTCGACATGGAGATGGTGGTGCGAGAAATGGCTGAAGAACTGGTCATGTTTGGATTCGTCGTAGCGGTTGGCGACCTCGAGCTCGGCGATGGCCACCGCCTTGACGAGCTTGGCCATTTCGGGCCGCCGTTTCTGGATCGCCTCGAGCACCTCCTCGCAGCTGTCGAAGACGAACCCATAGGGCTCCTTGCGGCGCCCGCGCTTGCGGCTATTTTCCGCCGGTGGCAGGAAGCGCTGGGATTTGAAGACGGTGAGCACCGAATTGAGGCGCCGGCGCCGGGCTTCCGGCAGCGTCTCGCCGGTCGGCGCCGTGCGTAAGAGGCGCGACATCGCATCGAAGTCGAACTCGTCCTCAAGCGCCTTTCCCATCGAGCGCTTGAGCTTCTCGGCACCTTGCGCTTCCTCGACATTGTCGACATCGGTATGGAGAATATTGGACAGCGTCAACGTCAAATCATCGAGCTTGTCGCGCAGCCTTTGCGTCCGTTGCCGTTTGTCGAGGGTCCAGGCATGGGTCACGAACTTGACCGGCAATTCACCGTCGCAGGCGACGGTCTCGCCGTCGAAGCGCAGCCCCTCGCGCGCCTGGGCCAGGCTTTCCTCCAACTGCGGGAGCGCCGCCGCATCGGTCTTGGCCGTGAGCCGGCGCCCGGCATCGTCCCAAATTTCGCCGAGCGAACGTGCCTCGCCGCCGGCGGCCAGGCTTCGCGCTTCTTGCTCGAGCTTCAGCACATGCTGGCGCAAACGCTCGCCGGCGATGCCGTGCGGTGCGATATCGCTGAGGATTTCATCGACGACGCCGGATAGCGAGCGCACGAATCCGCCGCCGGCATCGCCATTGACCAGCACCAGCGGGAAATCGTGGCGCAGTTTACTGAGATCGCGATAGGCGCCGAAGAGGGCCGGACGCAGGTCGAGCCGCCCGACGTCATCGAGCTCGCCGGCCAATCTTTCGCCGGTTATGTGAAACGCCGTGAGCGCCGAGAGGCTTTTATCCATGACCGGCCCTAATCACCGCCGCCGCCCACCGCCTGAATCGTGAAGCGGTCGAGCTCCTTCTCGAGAACACCCTTGACGACGTCCGGCGTATACAGCCGGTCGGGCCCGCGCGGATTCTCGTAGCAGGGTATGCTTTGATTGCGGTAGAGCACGCCGACCGGAATCGGATCGCTGGTCGAGGCAATTTCGCGCGCCCGGTTTCTGTCGGCGGGATCATGTATTTCATGGTTCTTGTACACGCTCGCCAGGGCCGGGCTGGTCTGGATGCCGTTTTCATGGTTGAGCAGCAACATTTTGCCCGGATCCTTCACCCAGGCATCGTAGCGGCCGTCGAGATATTCGGGGCAGCGCTGCAGTACGCGCACGAAGGAGAGGCCCTTATGCTGGAACGCCGCGTCGACGATATCGTGCACCAGCTCGGGAATCCAATCGACGGCCTGGGCAACGAACGAAGCGTTGCGGATGCCGAGCGTGACGCTGATCGGATTGATCGGCTCCAGCACCGTGCCCTGCGGCGTGGTGTTGCTCTTCAGCCCCAATGGCGAGGTCGGCGAGGCCTGGTTCTTGGTCAGGCCGTAGATGCCGTTGTCGAGCACCAATACGGTCATGTCCATATTGTAGCGGATGGCGTGAATCCAATGCGCCGTGCCGATGCTGCAACAATCGCCATCGCCGGTGATGACGAAGACATGGAGATCCGGCCGCTGCAATTTGATTCCCTCGGCGACCGGCAGCGCGCGGCCGTGCAGGCCGTGGAAGCCGTAAGTGTGCATATAGTGCGGAAAGCGGCTTGAGCAGCCGATGCCCGATACGAACACGGTTTTTTCCGGCGCCAATTGCTCGTCGCGGCACAGGCGCTGGACGGCGGCGAGGATGGCGCTGTCGCCGCAGCCGACGCACCAGCGCGGCTCGGCGCCCTTGTAATCGTCAAGGGTGTAATCCTCGTCGAACATCCCGAGCAGGCAATGGGGGGCCGCTGCATCCATCGTCATTTCCCCTTCTGATGTAATTTCTCGCGAATCGCCGTGGCGATGACGCCGGGTTTGAGCGGCTGGCCCCTGACCTCGGACCAGCAATCGATATCGACCAGATAACGCGCGCGCAACAGCCAGGCCAGTTCGGAATAGCGGCGATTCTCCTCGTCGATGATGGTGTCGTCGAGGCTATCGGACCAGTTGCTCTCCACCGTCAGCACGCGCTTGAAGCGCTTGAGCACATCGCCGATGCCGGACGCCATCGGCTGCAGGAATTTAAGGTGCAGGGACGAGACCTTGTGGCCGTCGGCGCGCAGCCGGTCGACGGCTTCCTCGATGGCGCCCTTGGTGCTGCCCCAGCCGACGATCAGCATGTCGCCCTCGTCGCCGCCATAGACGAGCGGCGTCTTCAGGGTTTTCTGCAGGGCGGCCAGCTTGAGGCTGCGGCTGCGCATGCCTTCCTCGTTGATGTCGGGCTCGTAGGCGACGCGGCTCATGCGGTCATGGGCGAGTCCGGTCAGGCAGTGCATGCCGTTCGGCTGGCCCGGGATGAAGCGGTTGGCGAGGCCGGTCGTGGCATCCCAGTCATAGGGCTTGGCGCCTTCCGGAACGGCGTTTTGGTTGATCGGCGGGGCCAGCCAATCGGTGTCGATCTTGGGCCGTGGATAGGGCTGTTGGGCCGATGCCAGGCTGGCATCGGTCAGCACCACGACGACGGTATTGAAGGTCTCGGCGATCTTGCGCGCCGCGATCACCGAATAGAAGCAGTCCTCGATGTCGGCCGCCGCCATGACGACATTGGGCGTGTCGCCATGGCCGCCGAAGCAGGCGAACAGCAGATCGCCCTGCTCCGCCTTGGTCGGCAGGCCGGTGCTCGGGCCGCCGCGCTGAACGTTGATGACGACGAGCGGAATCTCCGCCATCACCGCGAGGCCGATGGTTTCCTGCTTCAAGGCGAAGCCGGGGCCCGAGGTGATGGTGGCGGCGCATTTGCCGGCATAGGAGGCACCGATGGCGAAGGCGCAGGCGGCGATTTCGTCCTCCGCCTGATGCACCGCGCCGCCGACATTGTGGAACACGTCGCTGAGATAATGCGAGGCCGAAGTCGCCGGCGTGATCGGGTACATGGCGCAAATCTCCATGCCCGAGGCCATCAGGCCGAGGCCGAGCGAGACGTTGCCATTGACGACGATCTGCGGCTCGTGCACGTCGGAAGGTGGAATCCGGAAGCACATGTCGAGATTTTCCAGCGCCCATTCGTGGCCCGCGTTGAGCAGCTTGATGTTGCTCTCGACGACGGCGCTGCTCTTCTTGGCGAAGGCGAACGCGACCTGGTTGCGGGCGGCCTCGAGGTCAAGGCTGTAAATGGCGCTCAGCATGCCGAGGACGAACATGTTCTTGCCGCGCTTGGCGTTGTCGACATAGCGCAGGCACTCTTCCTCCATCGGGATTTCATGCACGCCGTGGCCGTCGGCGATGAGTTTATCGATGGTGGCGGCATAGGAGGCGGCGATGCCGGCATCCTGATCGTGGCGCCACTTGTTCTCGATGAGAACGATGCAGCCGGGCTTGAGCTCGTTGTCGCGCACCCGCTTCAGGAGCACCTGTTCGTTGAAGGCGACGATCAGGTCGGCTTCGTCGCCGCCATTGGTGACGCGCCGCGAGGCGAGGCGAATGCGGATGCCGCTGGCGCCGGCGATGCTGCGCGCCGGCGGCTGGATCTCGGCCGGGATGATTTCGACCGTCCAAATGCCGTTTCCCATGCGCGCCGCGATCGAGCCGAACGACTGGCCGCAGCGCTGCGCGCCCTCGCCGGAATCGCTGATGACCTCGACGATATGCTCTTCAAGAATGACGGCGTCCTTGTCGCGCGAGGCACTACGGCTCTTGTCGGCGCGCGAAGCCGAGCTATCGGCATTGGTCACGTCCTCAGCCGGCTGGCGAGTTTCGTCGAGGATTTGCGTGCTCATTCTCTGTTCCCGCCCTACGCTCTAAGCCAGCCGCAAGCGGGTGAAGTTCTTCTCCACCGGCTCGATACCAAACAATGCGCCGTCGCCGCGTTCTTCCGCACCGCCATAAACCACCTCGCTGTCGCGGATGCCAAAATAGGCCTTCATGCTGCGCGCCGCACGGCGTCCAGCACCCATCGCCAGAATAACCGTGGCGCCGCCGGTGACGATATCTCCACCGGCATAGACCCCCGCCATCGACGTCGCCAGATTTTCGTCGACCTCGATATAGCCCCAGTCGTTGAGCTTGAGCTTGGAGGTCTGGCCGATGATCGGGTTGGCCTGGGTGCCGATGGCGTAAATCACCATATCGACTTCGAAATCATACTCGCTGCCTTCGATCGGCACCGGGCGGCGGCGGCCGGAGCTGTCCGGCTCGCCCAGTTCCATCTCGATGCAGCGCATGCCGCGCGCGTTGCCGTCTTCGTCGCCCAATATCTCGATCGGCGCCGTCAACCAGCGGAAATCGACGCCCTCCTCTTCGGCATGTTCGATCTCTTCTTCGCGGGCCGGGCTCTCATCCTTGGTCCGGCGGTAGACGCAATAGACTTTCTCGGCGCCGAGCCTGAGGCAAACCCGCATCGCATCCATCGCCGTGTTGCCGGAGCCGATCACGGCGATGCGGCGGCCGAGATGGAGCGGCGTGTCATAGCTCGGGAATTCGCCGGCATGCATCAGGTTGCAGCGCGTCAGAAGCTCGTTGGCCGACAGTACGCCGTTGAGGAATTCGCCGGGAATACCCATGAAGTTCGGCGTGCCGGCGCCGGTGCCGATGAAGACGGCGTCATAGCCCATCTCCTCGACCATCTGCTCGATGGTGAACAGGCGGCCGACCAGCGTGTTGCACTCGATCTTGACGCCGAGCCTGGTCAAATTCTCCATCTCGGCGTCGATCACCGTATCGGGCAGGCGGAATTCGGGAATGCCATAGCGCAGAACGCCGCCCGATTTGTGAAAAGCCTCATAGATGGTGACGTCGCATCCCGCCTTGGCCATATCGGCGGCGCAGGCGACGCCGGCCGGACCGGAGCCGACGATGCCGATGCGAAAGCCGTTGGGCTCGATATAGGGGATGTTGGCCCAGCCGTTCTCGATCGCCTGGTCGCCGATCCAGCGCTCAAGCCGCCCAATCGCCACCGGCTCCAGCGTATCGCCGACCGGGCACACGCCCTCGCACTGGTCTTCCTGCGGGCAAACGCGGCCACAGATCGCCGGCAGCAGATTGGCGTCGCTGACGATATCGTAGGCGCCGCGATAATCCTTATCGACGATCTTCTGAATGAATCCGGGGATATCGATCGCCACCGGGCAGCCCGGAACGCAGGCCGCCTCCGGGCACATCAGGCATCTCTCGCACTCGTTCAGCGTTTTTTCGAGGTCATAGCCGAGCGCCACTTCATCGAAATTTTCGACTCGATCCTCCGGCTCCTGCACCGGGATCGGCGTGCGCTCCTGGGGGATGTTGCGGATCGTCTTTTTCTTGGCCATCGTTACAGTTCCGCGCGGCAGGTTTCGGACCATTTTTGTACCGCCTCTTTTTCTTCCTCGGCGAAACGATGCAGGCGGTTCATGAGATCGTCGAAATCGACCTGGTGAGCGTCGAAGTCGGGTCCGTCGACGCAGGCGAATTTCATCCCGCCGCCGAGCTTGACCCG
>CAJXFT010000091.1 GCA_913053235.1 uncultured Alphaproteobacteria bacterium | reverse complement strand
ACTCGGGCGCTCAGTCGCGCAGCCGGAATGCTGGTCGCATTCCGGGGGTGGTGCCGTTTGGAAGAGTCTTTTTGTGATCCGCCACCGTGATTCTTTGCTAGCCGGTCATAAAAACGTCATAGCGTACCGTCTTGCCGCGGATTTGATGCGAAGGTGGCGCCAGGCCCGGCATTCCTTCGGCGCGGAGCGGCCATTTTAGCGCTACTCGTTTTGATGCGGCGGCGAGGGCGACGCGCATGAGATCGAGCGCGTCCGCATCGCTGCCGACGATGGCGCGCAGGAGGCGCATTTCCTTTTTTACCAACGCGCTGCCGCGGCTCGGCGGGTGCATCGGGTCGACCATCACCACTTCCGCCTTCAGGCCCGGCAGCAGCGCCTTGGCGTCGCCGAGCAGGAGCGTCATGCGGGCGATGGTTTGGGCCGGCGCGCCGCCGGCATCAAAGGCGCGCGTCATGGCGTCCCGCAACAGGGCGTGGATTTCGGGCGAACGCTCGATCAGCGTCACTTCGGTGCCGAGAGAAGCCAGCACGAAGGCGTCGCGCCCGAGGCCCGCCGTGGCGTCGACGATAAACGGCGTGCGGCCCTTGCTCAGCCCGGCGGCGCGCGCCAGCGCTTGTCGGCGGCCGCCGCCGGCGCGCAGGCGGTGGCCGACCGCGCCGCCGGTGAAATCGCAGACCAGGCCGCTATTCTCCGTATTCAAACGCTCTTCCTCCGCCGCCGCAGCATTTTGAAAATCCGCCCGTCGATCGCCGCCAGGCCGATGCCGATCACCGCCATGCCGATAAAATGATTGGCTTGCAGGCGCTCGGCGAGAAACGCTGCGCCGAGGATAATCGCGCTCACCGGAATGAGGAAGGTCACGAGCAACAGGTTGGTGGCGCCCGCCGTCGCCAATATGCGGAAATAAAGGATATAGGCGAGCGAGGTGGAGAGCAGCGCCAGGCCGGCGATGGCGAGCCAGGTGGCGGTGCTCGGCATGTCCAGGCTCCACGGCCGGTCGACCGCCAGCGCCAGCGGCAACAGCAGAAGGCTGGAAGCGGTGATCTGGCCGGTGGCGGTGGCCAGCGGCGTCACGCCCATGCGCTGGAAGCGGCGTCCGAAAACGCCGCTGAAGGAATAGAACAAAGCCGCGCCGAGCAGCCCGACATGGGCGAGGAGAGCGAATCCGAGGCCGTGCAGGGCCTCGGAGCCGACCAGGATGGCGACCCCGGCGATGCCGGCGGCGATACCGGCCAGCCTGCCGCCCGAGAGGCGCTCGTCGGTGGTCAGAAAATGCGCCACGATAACGGTGAACAGCGGCGTCGTCGCCAACAGGATCGAGGCCAGGCCGCTGGCGACATGGCTCTGGCCCCAGGCGATCAGCGAGAACGGGACGAGGTTGTTGAGAAAGCCCATGGCGAAGAAGGCGCGCCATATGCCGGCGCCGGCGGGCATGCGCTCGCCCATCACCCGGAGGGTGATATGCAGCCCGAGCGCCGCGATGGCGACGCGCAGAAATACGATGGTGAAGGTCGGCAGCTCGGCCACGGCGATGCCGACGAAAAAGAAAGAGCCGCCCCACAGCACCGACAGGATCACCACCATGCCCCATTCCCTGGGTGTCATGGATGTATTGATCGCGGAAGTCATCAGGCAAGCTACTTGGCGGCGCGGCGGCCGGGCAACCCGGTTCTTGCGGGCGCCCCGACAGATACCTTACGCTGGATAGCAACAACATTCCAAACAGGGGAGAAAGCCGATGGGCGGCGCGGTGGTGCCTCACAAGGTCTATTTTACCGGAGAGAATTCCTTTTTATGCCTCAAGGCCGAAGAAGGCGGTGAGCAGACGACGACCTGCACCCATTGGCGCGGCCTGATTTCGCCGGCCGGGCCGGGCCATGTGCTGTTTCTGAAAAGCGATGCGACCGACGGCGAAGTTCGCGCCTATAGCGACAATGAGGGCTTTGCCCGTTTCATCCAGATCATCGAGGAAACCCTCAATCCGGACAGTTTCGCCGACAAGAGCCTGCCTTTGATCGCCGCCAAATTTTCCCATTCGGGCGATATCGGCTCGACCTTCACCGAGACGATATCCTCGGCTGAGGGCGATATCGTCATGCGCTGGAGCGATATGGGCGAGCCGTTCATGCTGGCGGCGGCGCCGGAAGACGATATCGTCGGCGATTGGGGCGTCTATAGCTGCCTGACACCGGCGGCGACGGCGGTGCTTGAAGTCGCCGGCCGGCGCGCCGCCGGGAAAACCTATGCGAAAGAGATGGCCGGCCATCCGAGCGGCATGTCGTGTCTGGCCTGGTCGGAAACCTGGCTGCGTTGACGCCGATTGGCGCGCGAGATGAAGGATGGCGGATAAGAAAACGGTGATGGAGAATTTCGTAGCATTGCTGGTGCCGCTCGGCTCGGCGCGGGCAAAGGCGATGTTCGGCGGCTATGGCATTTTTCTCGATGATGGGATGTTCGCCAAGACCTCGTCCAAGGGCAAGAAGAAGAAAAAGTGATTCCCGCCCGCGTTCTTCATCTCGGCATGCTGTTTACCGTCGGCATCAGCTACAGCCTGCTGTTCTCGATCAACAAATTGGCGGCCGAGACGGGGCTGCCCTATGTCGCCTATGTGTTCTGGCATTCGTTGGGCGGCGGGCTGATGCTGTTGGTGGTGTGCCTGTCGATGGGGCGGCACGCCTGGCCGCGGCTCGGTTGGCTGCATCTGCGCACCTATCTGGTGTGGGGCGGGCTCGGCATCGCCGCGCCGATCACGCTGCTTACCTATGTCGCGCCCAATCTGCCGGCGGCGGTGATGACCATGATCCTGGTGTTGGTGCCGCTCTTTACCTATCTCTTCGCCCTCCTGTTGCGCATGGAGAGCTTTCGCATACTCAGCGTGCTGGCCTTGGCTGTGGGCCTGGGCGGTGTGCTTCTGGTCATCGTGCCCGGCGCCAGCCTGCCCGACGCCGAAGCCGCCGGCTGGGTGCTGTTGGCCCTGCTGGCGCCGGCCTGTTTCTCGCTGGTCACGGTATTCGCCGGAAAATTCCGCCCGCCCGATGCGCCCTCGGCGACGCTCGCCTGCGGTTTGCTGCTGGGCTCGGCGCTGCTGCTGGTGCCGGTGATGTTCGGCACCGGCCAGCTCTATGTTTTTCCCGGGCCATCGCTTGAAGGCGACCTGACGCTGCTTTACGCCTCGGCCTTAAGCGTCGTTACTTTCTATGTTTTTCTCGAAATGGTGCGCGTCGCCGGGCCGGTTTTTGCCACCCAGCATAATTATATCGCCGTCCTCGCCGGCTTCGGCTGGGGGCTGCTGTTGTTTGGCGAGGCGCACAGCGCTTACATATGGGGCGCCACGGCGCTGATGTTCGCCGGCCTTGCCATGCATACGCTGAGCGCGCGGCGCGCGGCCCGCGCCGCGGCCGAATAGGCTCACGCCGGAGCCGGATAGCCCCCCGGCTATTCCTTGCGCATTTTCTTGAGCTGTTCCTCGAAGCGCTCGCAGGCGTCGCGGATATCGACGCGCGGCGTGAACCAGACATAGTCGAAAGGCAGCACTTCGCCGTTGAATGAGGCGGCGTAGGCCGGCGCCTCCTCCTCACCCTCGAGCACTTCGAGGAAGGCGAGGCTGGCGACCGTGCGGCCCGGCGCCATGCGCTCGAGATGGAAGGGCACGGCGCGGTCGTTTCGCGCATGGCCGTTGCCGGCGATCAATATGGCGCCGTCGGCGCCGGCGGAACTCATCTCGCGCGCCATATGCGCATCGCGGGCGAATTGGGCGAAGGCCATGGCGTCGATCATCTCCTCGACCGCATAGCCGCAATGGGCGGCGTCGATCTCGCGGCGTAATTTCTCCTCATCACCCGCGGGCAGGGGGCGATCCAGTTGCAGGCGCTGGATGTGTTCGGGCGCCGCGCCGGCGAGGCCGGTTTGCGCCAGCCCGTGTGACTCGGCGCGGCTCATACTGGCGGCGCGCAATTCAAGGCCGGCGCGCAGGCCAGCAACGGCGACGGGCCGGTAAATCGCCCAATCGGGCCAGCCGGATTTGCCCCAGCCGGCCGCCTCGCCGATTCCCGCCGCGTCATTGGGAGACTGCGCCAGATGTTCGCCGAGCGCCTCGCTTTGCGTCATGTCGAGCATCTCGAAGGCGAGCACCGGGCGGCGCCCGGTAGCGGCCAGGGCGGTGACAATCTCGGCCTGCAACAGGTGATGGTCGGGATTGTCATGCGTCTCGCCGAGCAGAATGAACGCAGCCGGCGCCAGGGCGGCGATCAACTCGGCGCGCTCGATGAAGCGGGCTTCGGCGCTGATCCAGATGCGCCCGACCAGCGGGTGGTCGCGGTAATGTTCGGCCTGCCACGGCGACGGCGCGGCGCAGGCGCCGAGCATAATCAGCGTCGCCAGCAGCGAGGCAAAAGAGCGTTTATCGGACATCCGTTAGAGATAATAGAGGATCAGGCAAATACCAAGCAGGATGACGATCCACAGCGCCGCCATTCCGGTGCTGCGCGTGCGCGCCAGGATACCGGCCGGGCCATAATGGCGCGCCGCCGCGTCGAGCAACCAGGCGCCGCCGCGCCCGGCGAGGCGGGCGCCGCCATCCTCGGCTTTTGTCCACGCGTTTTCCGCCCTTCGTGCCATGCCGAGGCCGAGGCGGCGATAAAGCCAATCCGCATCGAGATTGAGCGAGCGCAGCTCGGGCGGGTAGAGCCCGGCAAAATTGAGCCAGGCGAAGGCGAGGGCCGAGAAAAACAGCAATTGCAACTGGCTCAGCACATGGTCCGCCGTGTAGGGCACGTAATGCACCTGCCATGGCAGAAAGCCGTAGAGCAGGCTCGGAAATACGCCGATCAGAACGCACAACGCCGCGCTCAGCCCCATGGCGAGCAGCATGTTGAGCGGCGGCTCGCGGGTGCGGATACCGGAATCATGGGCAAAGAAGGCGAAATAGGGAATCTTGATGCCGGCATGGTGGAACACCCCGGCCGAGGCGAAAAGCAGCAACAGCCAGACGATCCAATACCCCTCTTCGGCCGCCGCCACCATCACCATCGATTTACTGACGAAGCCGGAGAACAGCGGAAAGGCCGAGATCGACGCCGCGCCGACGATACAGAGGCCGGTGGTGACCGGCATGGTTTTGAACAACCCGCCCAGCTCCGAGCCGTTGATCTTGCCGGTCTGGTGCAGCACCGCGCCCATCGACATCAGCAACAGCCCCTTGAACAGCACATCGTTGAAGGCGTGGCTGACGGCGCCGTTCAGCGCCAGCTCGCTGCCGATGCCGATGCCGACCACCATGAAGCCGACCTGATTGATCAGGCTGAAGGCGAGAACCCGCCTCAGGTCATTTTCGATCACGGCGAAGAAGATCGGGAACATGGTCATGGCGACGCCGATATAGATCAGCACTTCGGTGCCGGCGAAGCCGCGCGCCAATCCGTAGACGGCGACCTTGGTGGTAAAGGAGGCGAGGAAAACCATGCCGGTCGGCGTCGATTCCGGATAGGCGTCGGTAAGCCAGCTATGGACCAGGGGAAAGGCGCATTTGATGCCGAAGGCGGTGAATATGAGGATGCCGGCGAGCGAGCCGAGGCCGATGGCGCCGAAGGCCGGCGAACCGGTCTCGGAAATATGCAAAAGCGCACCGGCGAGGAGCAACAGGCCGGAGGAAATCTGCACCGTGAGGTACCTGAGGCCGGCGGCGCTGGCCCTCGGCGTGCGCCGCGCGAAGATCAGAAATACCGAAGCGACGGCCATGATTTCCCAGGCGACGAAAAGCGTAATCAGATCGCCGGCGAACACCGCGCCGAGCGCGCCGCCGGCATAGATCAAGGCCGAGACCTGCTGCATGCGGTCCTTGAGGTGGAGGGCGTAGAGGCAGGCGAGGAAGGTGGCGAGGTGAAACAAAATACCGAACAGAAGCGCCAGCTTGTCGGCGCGCACCAGCTCCAGGCGAATGTCGAACAGCGCCACTTCGAGGCCGCCGCCCTGGGCGAGGTGCCACAGGTTCCAGCCGCCCACGAGCGGCACCAGCATCGTCATCGCCGGGCGCAGGCGGCCCGGTGCCAGCGCCACCAGCAGCGCCCCGGCGAAGAAGATGAGGGCGGGCGGCAGGCTAGCGGTCATAATAATCTTCCCGCCGCATCACCAGCCTGCGCAGCAGCCTGGCCGCCAATACCAGCGTCACGCAGGCGACAAAGCCGTAGAAACCATAAAAGCCGAACCAGCCCTCCCAAGTGAAAAGCTCATGGCGGTGGATGACCAGATCGAGCAGCAGCAAGAGGATGCAGACGGCGAGGAAGATGCGCACCATCAACACCAGATTCTTGCGTTTCTCGATCCAGGTTTTGTTGCTCATGCCGCCTTCCTCACGGCCCGACCAGCGGCTCGAGCAGGTCGAACAGGAATTTCGGATAGGCAAAAAGCGCCACCGAACCGAGCGCGGTGATCGAAATCGCCAGCAATTGCAGCTTCGGCGCCTCGGCGATTCCGCCGCCGGCCGGGAACGGCCGCGCGCCGGTTGGGAAGAAGGCGCGTATGACGATGGGCAGGAAATAAAGCGCATTCAACAGCGAGCTGACGAACAGCACGGCAAGCAGCGCATAGGCGCCGTCGTCGAGCATTCCGCGCACGAGATAATATTTGCTCCAGGCGCCGGCGAACGGCGGCAGGCCGATCAGCGCCAGCGAACCGATGGCGAAGGCCGTCATGGTGACGGGCATGCGCCGGCCGATGCCGTCGAGCTGGCTGATTTCGGTCTTGCCCGCCGCCGTGATGATGGCGCCGGCGCAGAAAAACAGGGTGATCTTGGCGAAGCCGTGCATGGCGATATGCATGGCGCCGCCCATCACCGCATGGGCATTGGCGATGGCGGCGCCGAGCACGACGTAGGAAAGCTGGCTCACCGTCGAATAGGCGAGGCGGCGCTTGAGATTGTCCTGGCGCAGCGCGATCAGCGAGGCGATCAGGATGGTCGCGCCGGCGACGTAAAACAGCCAATCGGCGCTGGCGAAATCGCGTATCGCGTCGAGGCCGAAAATATAGAGGGCGATCTTGACGATGGTAAACACCCCCGCCTTGACCACGGCGACGGCGTGAAGAAGGGCGCTGACCGGCGTCGGCGCCACCATCGCCGCCGGCAGCCAGCCATGAAAAGGCATCAGTGCCGCCTTGCCGACGCCGAACACGTAAAGCACCAGCAGGACCGCCATGACGGGCTCGGAAACGGCGCCCATGAGAATGCCGCCGGCGCGGAAATCAAGCGTGCCGACCGCCACCCAGGTCCACAGGATGGCGAGCAGCAGGAGCATGATGGAGGTGGAGAGCAGGATCGCCAGATAGCGCCGGGCGCCGAGGCGGGCTTCCTCGGTGCCGTAATGGGCGACGAGCGGGTAGGTGCTGAGGGTGAGCGCTTCGTAAAAAAAGAAAAGCGTCAGCATGTTGGCGGCGAAGGCGACACCGACGGCGCCGGCCAGGGCAGCTGAGAAGCAGATATGAAAACGCGTCTGGTGCGGGCCGCCATTGGCGCGCAGATAGCCGATCGTATAGATCGTGGTGACGATCCACAGGAACGAGGCGAGCAGGGCGAAGAGCATGCCGAGCGGCTCGACCTCGAAGGCAAAAGCCAGGCCGGGCGCGAATTCGAAGAGGCTGATGGCTGGCCGCTCGCCGGCCATCACCGAGGGCGTGAGCACGGCCACCACAGCAAACAAAGCGCAGGCGGTAATCAGCGAGGCGGCTTCGCGGAGCAGCGCGACGCGCCCGGCGGCCCAAATTAGAAACGCGCCGCCAATAGGGATCGCCAGGGCGAGCAGTATGAGCGCACCGCCGCTCATGCCGGCAGCCCGAGAAGCATCTCAGCCGCGCGCTCGGCGACGCTGACGGTAATATCGGTATGGACGCCGAAATAGAGCGAGGCGGCAAGCAAGATCCAGGTCGGCAGCAGCATTTGCCACGGCGCCTCGCGGACCGCCGCCGCGCCCGGCGGGGGCGGACGGAAATAAGCGGCTTCGATCACCCGCCCGACATATACCAAAGCCAGCAGCGAGCCCAGCAGGATCAACACCGCCACCGGCCAAAGATCGGCTTCGAGCGCCGCCTGCACGAGATACCATTTGCTGACGAAGCCGGAAGTCAGCGGTACGCCGACCAGGCCTAAGCCGCCGATAATCAACCCCGCCACGGTGAGCGGCATGCGCCGGCCGAGGCCATGGAGGATGCTGAGCTCTACCGAGCCGCTGCGGTACATGATACAGCCCAGCGCCAGGAAAATGCCGCCCTTCATCATCGCGTGATTGAAGATATGGACGATCGCGCCGGTCAGCCCGCTGGTGGAGGCGAAGCTGATGCCGAGCGCCAGATAGCCGATCTGGCCGATACTGGAATAGGCGAACAGGCGCTTGAGGTCGTGCTGGAAAATCGCCACGCCCGAGCCGACCAGGATGGCGATCAGCGAAAGCGGCATGAGGATTTCCATGAGCGGCATGCGCTCGAAGGAAAATTCCAGGCCGAACAGGGTAAAGACGAAGCGCAGCAGGACATAAGCGCCGACCTTGGTCGCCGAGGCGGCGAGAAAGGCGGAGACGGCCGACGGCGCATGGGTATAGGCGTTGGGAAGCCAGAGATGGAGCGGAAACAGCGCCAGCTTGATCAGCACGCCGATGGTAACGAAGGCGAAGGCGGCGTATATGGGGCGCATATCCGGCGCCTCGGCCACGCGCAGCGAGAGATCGGCCAGATTGAGTGTGCCGGTCATCATGTAAAGGAGGCCGATGCCGATCAGCAGAAACGTCGCGCCGATGGTTCCCATGATGAGATATTGAAAGGCGGCGGCGCGGGCGCGGCGTGACGGCCCGAGCGCGATCAGCACATAGGATGCGAGCGAAGATATCTCCATGAAGACATAGATGTTGAAGGCATCGCCGGTCGCCGCGATGCCGAGAAGGCCGGTCAACGCGAGCAGGTAGACGGCGTAGAACAGATTGTGCCGCGGTGCCGCGATCTCGCGGGCGACGCTCTGGCGCATATAGGGCGTTATCACGGCGGCGACGCCGGTGATCACCAGGAGGACGAAGCAATTGACCGCGTCGAGCCGGTATTCGATGCCGAACGGCGGCGCCCAGCCGCCGAGGCGGTACGAGATCACACCTTCCGCCATGACGCGGATCAGCAGCAGGATCGAAATCGCCAACAGCGACCAGCTCAACAGGGTGGTGAAGGCCCAGGCCAGGTTGGGCCGGCGCAGCAGCACGCAAAGCGGCGCCGCCATCAAGGGCAGCGCCACCTGCAATATCGGAAGGTGGCCGGCGCTCATGCCGGGCCGGGCCCGGCGGCGCTGTCCTCGGCTTGAATTTCATCCTCCTCGACGGTGCCATATTCGCGCTTGATGAGGATGGCGAGCGCCAGTCCGACGGCCAGGGTCGAGACCGAAACCACGATGGCGGTCAGAATCAGGACATGCGGCAGCGGGTTGGAGTAGAGGCTATAGGCGCTGTCGAGGATCGGCGCCGTGCCGCCGGTTACCTTGCCGATGGTGATGAAGAGGAGAAACACCGCGGTCTGAAAAAGGCTGAGGCCGATCAGCTTCTTGATCAGATTGTGGCGCGCCACCACGGCGTAAAGGCCGATCGAGGCGAGGGCGATGGCGGCCCAATAATTAAAATGGGTGAGGATGTCCATTGCCGCCGCCGCCCGCCCGCCTCAGCGCCGCCGGGCAAAGCTGAAAAAGATGATCATGATCACCCCGGCGACCGCCATGCCGACGCCGATTTCGACGATCAGAATGCCGATATGATTGCCGTGCGCCGCCTCGTACGCGAGCACGCCATATTCGAGAAAGCGCCCGCCATAGGCGAGATTGGCGACCCCCACCCCGGCATAGAGCAGCACCCCCAGGCAGGCGATGGTAACCAGCACCACCATCGGCGCCACGCGGCGCGCCGTGCCGACCCCGAAAATGATGGCGTAAAGGATGAACGCGGCGGCGACGATGACGCCGGCCTGAAAGCCGCCGCCGGGGCCGTAATCGCCGTGCATCTGGACGTAAAAGCCGAACAGCAGAATGAACGGGATGAGCAGCTTGGCGATCACCTTGAGGACGAGGAAGTCGCTCACGCCGAATCCCCCTTGGCCGGGGTGGCGCTATTGCGCCGGCGCCGGCTGGCGCTTCCAAGCAGCACCAGAACGCCGATGCCGGCGGTGAAGATCACCGTGACTTCGCCCAGCGTATCGAAGCCGCGATAGGAGGCGAGCACGGATGTCACGACGTTGGGCACGCCGGTCTCGGCCTCGCCATGGCGCAGATAATAGGGCGCCACGTGAAGCTGCGCCGGGGCATCGGCGCTGCCGAAAGCCGGCATGCCGAGCGTGGCGTAGACCAACAGGCCGGCTGTGGCGAGCGAGACGGCGAGCGGCGCCCACGGCCGGGAGCGGGCGCGCTTTTCCCGGCGCCCGGTGAGGGCGATGGCGAGCAGCATCAGAACCGTGGTGACGCCGGCGCCGACGGCGGCCTCGGTGAAGGCGACATCGACCGCATCCAGCACCACCCAGAGCGATGCCATTAGGAGGCTGTAAATGCCGAGCACCATGGCCGAGGCGAGCAGATTGCGCAGCCACACCGCGGCGATGCCGGTGGCGGCGACAAAGACCAGGAGGATTATGTTGAGATAGAGGTCTATGGCTCGCCGTCCTTGTCGCGCGCCTTGTCGCGCCTCCGCGTCCACGGCTTGAGGCCGTCCAGTAGCGCGGCATGGGCGAGGGCGTGGGTAGCGACTGGGCTGGTAAAAAGCAGAAACACGAAGATCAGCACCAGCTTGACCGAGACCAGCCAATCTCCCGATTGCAACAGAAGGCCGAGCAGGAGAAAACCGGCGCCCGCCGTATCGATGATTCCGGCGGGATGCATGCGGCTGAACAGGTCGGGCATGCGCCAAATGCCGATGCCGCCGACAAGCACGAAAAAGGCGCCGATGGCGATCGAGATCCAACTGAGGATGTCGAGGATCACGATTCTTTATCCGCGGTCGACCGGCCGCGCTTGACGTAGCGCAGCACGGCAATGGTGGCGACGAAATTTATCAACGCGTAGAGCAGCGAAATATCGAGGAAATCCGGCCGTCCGGTGATGAACCCCATGACGGCGATGAGCAGCACCGTCTGGGTGCCGATATGGTTCACCGCCAGGATGCGGTCATACACGGTCGGCCCGGCGAAGGCGCGGGCGAGGGCCAGGACCATGGCGGCGATGAGGGCGCCGGCGGCGGCGAGAAACATCATGGCGCGTCCGCCGCCGCCGCTTTGGTTCGCTTGGCCTCGGTGGCGCTGACGCGGCGGTCCATATCTCCCGATTTGAGGTCCTCCATGGCGGCTCGGGTGAGGGCGTGGACCTCGATTTCGCCGTCACCGACATCGGTCGAGACGGTGCCCGGTGTCAGCGTGATCGAGTTGGCGTACATGACCTTGGCGAGATCGCTGCGCTGGCTGCACGGCAGGCGTTGCAACACCGGATCGATGTCGAGGCGCGGCGCCAACACCTGGCGCGCGACGATCAGCGACCACAGGATGATCTGCCCGGCCAGCCACAGCCAGTAGAGCGGCAGGCGCCACACCGGGCCGACGAAATCGCGCTGCTGGTCGAGCAGGTCCATGCGCAGCGTAATGGCGACCGTGAGGGCGGCGCAAACGGCACCGGCGATGAGGAGAAACGGAGTGAAATGGCCAGACAGCAATATCCAGGTGCCGAACAGCACCGCGAACAGGCCGACCGCGTGCAGCAATTTTCCCTCCGCGATGGTTGCTTCCGCGAAACGCCTATGGTCCAACGATATTGGCTCGATTCGCGGCCCAATTATGCCTTTTAAACGGGTCCTAGACCACACGCATCATTCGAGGACGGTGGCGTAATCCTCGACGGCGAGGGCTTCGGGGATCAGGCCGTGTTCGAACATGAAGTCGGCGAAGCGGGCATAGCGCGTAACGTCGAGCGCGCCGGGGCGGAGCGCGAAGCGCGGCAGCGTATCGCGCCAGGCGCGGCGGTTGAGCTCGTCGTCCAACTCGCCGCGGCCGCGGATAAACAGCGCCCAGCTCTCTTCGGGATGGTTGACGAGGTAGCGCACGCCGTCCTCGAGGGCGTCGAGAAAGCGGCGCAGCACCGCGCGGTCCATGCGCTCCGGGTTGGCGACCAGGATCAATTCGTCATAGCTCGGCACGCCATGTTCCTCGACGAAGAAGGCGCGGCCCCGGTAGCCTTCGATTTCGAGCTGGTTGAGCTCGAAATTGCGGTAGGCGCCGATCACCGCATCGACCTGGCCGGCGAGCAGGGCCGGCGAGAGCGAGAAATTGACGTTGACCAGGGTGATGTCGTCGAGACCCAGACCGTGGCGCGCCAGCATGGCGCCGAGCAGCGCGTCCTCGAAGCCGCCGACCGAAAAGCCGACCTTGCGCCCCTTCAGATCAGCGATCGATTTCACCGGGCCGTCCTCGAGCACCAGCAGGGTGTTGAGCGGCGTCGCGATGAGCGTCGCGAAGCGCGTCAGCGGCAGGCCCGCCGCGACCTGGACATGCAGCTGGGGTTGGTAGGAAACCGCGATATCGGCCTTGCCGGCGGCGACCAGCTTGGGCGGATCGTTGGGATCGGCGGGGGCGATCATTTCGACCTCGAGCCCATGCTCAGCGAAATAGCCGCGCTCCGCGGCGACGAAAAGCGGCGCATGGTCGGGATTGACGAACCAGTCGAGCAGCAGGGTGAGCTTGTCTTCGGCCCGGATGCCTTGGGCGCCGAGCAGAAAAACGAGTGCCGCCGGCAACAGGGCATGGCGAAGGAGGGTGCGATACATGGCGGTTTTACTCCTGTTGTTGGTCCGGCAATTTATCGGGCTGCCAGGGCAGGGCGCGGCGCAGTCCGCTGTCGACGATGAAATAGAGGATCACGGCGAAGAAGGCCAATGTCAGCAGCGCCGCGAACATCAGATCGGTCTGCACGCGCGCGTTGGCGTGCAGCATCAGATAGCCGAGGCCGGCGCTGGCGCCGACCCATTCGCCGACCACCGCGCCGATCGGCGCCACGGCGGTGGCGACGCGCAGGCCCGAGGCGAGGGCGGGAAGCGCCGCCGGCACGCGGATGCGCATCAGCATCGTCCAGCGCCCGGCGCCCATGGTGCGGGCGAGGTCGGTCCAGCCCGGCTCGGTGCGGCGCAAGCCGTCGAAGAAAGCGGCGGCGACCGGGAAATAGATGATCAGCGTCGCCATCGCCACCTTGGAGGCGATGCCGTAACCCAGCCACAGCACCAGGATCGGCGCCAGCGCGAATACCGGCACCGCCTGCGAGGCGACCAGGAGCGGCAGCAACCAGCGCCTGGCGGGACGGAAATAGGCCAGCGTCAGGGCGCTCGAGACGCCGAGCGCGACGCCGCACAAGAGGCCGAGGGCGATTTCCAGCAGCGTCACGCCGGCATGGCCGAGGATCGTCATGCGATGCGCCCACCACGCCTCGGCGACGCGCGCCGGCGCCGGCAGGATGAAATGCGGCGCGCCGCTGAGCCAGACGATGAGCTGCCACAGCAGCACCAGCGCGGCGGCGATCACCAATGGGCGGACAAAGCGCATCATGCTTGTTCATCCGCGGCGGTGAGGCGGCGCAACAGCTCGGAATGATGCTTGAGCAACTCGGCATCGGCGGGATCGCGCGGCGTCGCGCCGGCCGGCGCCGGCACTTCGCCGAGGCGCGCCGGGCGGCCGGCCATGATGAAGATGCGCTCGCCGATGCGCAGCGCCTCGAGCGGGTCATGGGTGACAAAGAGGATGGTGCGCCCGCGCAGGAGATCGGCGGCAAGCGCCTGCAGGCGGAGGCGGGTGATGGCGTCGAGGGCGGAAAACGGCTCGTCCATCAGCACCACGGGGCGCTCTTCCATCAGCGTGCGGGCGAGGGCGACGCGCTGGCGCATGCCGCCCGAGAGTGTGTCGGGCCGGGCGCGCTCATAATCCGCCAGGCCGACGCGGGCGAGGAGATCGCGGGCGCGGGCGCGGTCCGGGCGCTGGCGGCGCAGGCGCGCACCCAGCATGACATTGCCGAGCGCGTCGAGCCATGGCAGCAGCAAATCCTGCTGCGCCATATAGGCGATGTTGGCGAATGGTTTGGCGGCTTTATCGTCTCCCGTGGCGGCGAATTCGATGCGCCCGCCGGCGCCGCAATCCTCGAGGCCGGCGATGAGGCGCAACAGGCTGCTCTTGCCCACCCCGCTCGGCCCGAGAAGGGCGCTGCACAGGCCGGCCGGCAGGTCGAGATACAGGTCTTTGAAGAGATCGGCGCCGGCATAGCCGAGGCTGACGCCCGAGATCGCGATGGCGGGGGAGGCTGGCCTGGTCGTGTGGGGAGAGGGGTTTTGCGGCAAATTCCCAGTTCCTACGCCGGCATTATCCGGATCAGGTTTCGGGGTCGTTGGCGGCGCCAACCTCTCAGCCGAAGGGGCTCCCCCCGAGATTTCCTGGACTATGTCCGAGGTCCGGGCGCGGCGCAAGGCGAAAGCGTCGCCGAAACCCCGCCATGGCTGGCCGTTGTGGCTAAAGTAGCAGGTTTTTAGCAAAATTATGAGAAAAAC
>CAJXFT010000090.1 GCA_913053235.1 uncultured Alphaproteobacteria bacterium | reverse complement strand
TCGGCAAGGCCTTCCGACGCCCTCCGACGGGTCGCGGGGGCGACCGGGACGGCGGCTTGCCAAGGCAATGGGCCGGCGTCGCGCGCGGCTTCCGATGTGCCGCATCGCTGCGCCGCACGCTCCTAGCCGAAAACCTTGGCAAGCCGTCCTTATGAGTCATTATCACCGCTTCTTGGTATAAGTTGGCTGCCCAAATGTATGGCGTGGCCGGGCCTTGGTATAACAGTCAAAATGACAATGAAAATATCGAATCATCGCGAGCAGGTGCGGAACATTGAGTGAGAACGGCGACGGCATGACAAACGACGGCGATGGGCGGATCGCGCGGCGCGGGGTTTTGTTCGTCCTCTCCTCGCCTTCGGGTGCCGGCAAGACCTCGATCGCGCGCCGGCTCTTGGAGCTCGAGCCGGAAACGCGCATTTCGGTCTCGGCGACGACGCGGCCGAAACGCCCCGACGAAATGGACGGGCGCGACTATCACTTTTTCAGCCAGGCGAAATTCGACCAGATGGCGGAGCAGGGCGGTTTTCTCGAACATGCCGAGGTGTTCGGCCATCGTTACGGCACGCCGCGCGACCAGGCCGAGGAGATACTGGCCGGCGGGTTCGACGTGATCTTCGATATCGATTGGCAGGGCGCGCAACAATTGACGCAAGCGGCGGCGCGCGACGTGGTGCGGGTGTTCGTGCTGCCGCCATCGCTGGGTGAGCTGGAAAGCCGCCTGCGACGGCGCGCCCAGGACAGCGCCGAAGTGGTCGCCGCGCGCATGGCCGAGGCGGTCGATGAGATGAGCCATTACGGCGAATATGATTACGTGCTGATCAATCGGGCGCTCGACGACAGCGTTGCCGAGGCGCGCGCCATTCTGAACGCCGAGCGCACGCGCCGCGAGAGATATACCGGGTTGGATGATTTCGTCCACACCCTGACAGAGGACCGGGGCTGAGTGATAAGCCCTTCTTCCCAGAGGGGAAGAGGGGTTGGGGAGAAGGGGGAAACTTAGCGCGCGGAGCGCGCTCGCAACGCCGGAGAGGCATCCGCGTGTTTTTTGTTTGGTCCTCAAGCGCCGGGCGGTCGCATCCGCTCCCTTGGCTACCTCGTATTAACTCGGGCGCGCAGTCGCGCTTGCCGGAATGCTGAAGAAGCATTCCGGGGGGTGTGCCGTTTGCGTGAGTCTTTCTCGGTTCCGTCGCTCGCCGGGCTTAGCTCACCCTGCCCACCATCCCACCACCACCATTCAGTGCACCGGCCAGCAAGGCCAAGGCGTGAAAGCGATCCGGCGCCACCGGGGCCGGGAATTCGAGGGCGAATTCATGCGCCGGGCGAAATCCGAAGCGGGCGAGATAGCGCGCCTCGCCGATGGCGGCGACGGCGTCGTGGCCGCGCGCGCGGGCGGCGCTGAGGCCGTGTTCGATCAGGGCGCTGCCGATGCCGAGATTGCCATGCGCCGGGTCTACCGCGATCGGGCCCAGCAGGAGCGCCGATTGCGCGCCGGGGATGGCGAGCGGCCAGAAGCGAATCGTGCCGGCGACGGTGGCGCCGCGCCGGGCGACAAAGCAAAGCTCGCCGAGCGCTTTGAGGCCGTCGCGTAAAGAATAGGACGGCCGGGCGTGACGCTCGGCTCCGAAGGCGGTATCGAGCAGTGATTCGATTGAGCCGCCGTCCAGCGGCCCCTCGCGGGAAATCTCAAACATGACACGAACTTTCGACAGTGGAATATGGCGCGGCGGCGGGGCCGCGCCGCGGAATCCACCGCCAAGCGCTAAACCCCGGAGGGTGTCGAAGCGCGTCGTCGTCGCTGTTTGAAAAAGCTCGTCATAGCGGGCGAGGATTTAACGTCAAGCGGCGCCGGAGGCAAGCGAAATTATTTTTGCGCGTCCGGCGGCAAGGCGCGGGCCAGGGCACAAAATAATTCTATATCCAGCGTTTCGGCCCGCGCCCGCGGGTCGACGCCATTGGCGGCGAGAAAATCGGCGGGATCCGCGACCAGCCCCTTCATCGCGGCGCGCATCATCTTGCGGCGCTGGCCGAAGGCGGCGGCGGTAACCCGCGCCAGCGCGTTTGCGTCGGCCGGGAACAGCGGGGTGGCGCGCGGGATCAACTGCACCACGCTGGAGGTCACCTTGGGCGGCGGCGTGAACGCCTTGGCGCTGACGTCGAAAAGCCGGCGCGTTCGGCAACGCCACTGCGCCAATATCGACAAGCGGCCATATTCCTTGCTGCCGGGCGCCGCCGTCAGGCGGGCGGCGACTTCCTTCTGGAACATCAGGGTGAGGCTGTCATAGCGCTCGGGCGCGCCGAGCCAGCCGATCAGCAGCGCGGTGCCGACATTGTAGGGCAGGTTGGCGACGATTTTCACAGGGACGCGAAGCCGTGTGCCGGAGAGCCGTGCGGCGAGGTCGATCTTGAGCGCGTCGGCCTCGATTATCTCGAGCCGGTCGGGCCACGCCCGGGCCAGTTCCGCCAGCGCCGCGACACAGCGCCCGTCACGCTCGACCGCGACGACGCGCCGCGCCCCGGCGTGCAACAGCGCGCGCGTCAGGCCGCCCGGACCGGGGCCGATTTCGAGCACCGTCACACCGTCAAGAGGCTCGGCGGCGCGCGCTATTCTGGCGCACAGATTGGCATCGAGAAGGAAATGCTGGCCGAGCGATTTGCGCGCTTCCAGGCCATGGCGGGCTATCGTTTCGGCGAGACTGTCGAGCTTGTTGTTGGGGCTGGGAGGACGGGTGCTAGACACGAAATTCGACAAAGGCGGTGCGTCTGAGATCGCGCAGATAGCGCCGCGCCTGCAATTCCAGGCGCCGGTTGCCGATGTCCTGGCGCATCGCCGCGCGGCTCGGCAGGTTGACCTCGACCTCGATGCGGTTGCACACCATCAACACCCTGAAGCCGCGGCCGAAGGGAAGTGCCGCGCTCAATTGCATGGCCTGCACATCCTCTACCGCCTGGCGCAGCTCAAGCGGCATGTCGCCCAGGGTAAGCTCGCCCAGGTCGCCCGATTGCGGCGACGTGAAATCGCCGGTGCGGCGCAGCATGTCGGGACAATCCGCCGCTTCGCCGTGGGCGCGCTCTATCTGCTCCAGCACGAGTTCCCTGTCAGTGCCGAAATCTTCGATGATCAACTGTGCCATATGCAGGCGGGTATCGAGCGGGTTTGCCGTCAGCACGGTGCGCCGGTCGATCAGCTTGATGATATGAACGCCGTCGAAGGAGCGGATGACGTTGGAGACATCATCGGCCTCCAGGGTCGGCAGAACGGCGTCGATCTGAGCCGGCAACTGGCCGTGGATCACCCAGCCGATGTCGCCGCCGACGGCGGAAGTGGCGCTTTGCGAAAATTGCCGGGCGATGCCCTGGAAAGCCGCGCCCTGGCGCAATTGGGTCAGCAAATTCTCCGCCGCCCTCATGATCTCGCGTTCCTGGTCGGGCGATTCGATGGCGAGGAAAATCTCGGCGACGCGGTATTGCGGTTGCCCGCGGCTGTTTTCCAAACGCGCCAACGCCTCGTCTATCTCGTCCTCGCCGACCGAGATGGCGGAGTTCAGGCGCCGTGTGATCAATTTGGTCCAGGCGATTTCGGCTTTGATCTGGGTGATGACCGCGTCGCGGTCGAGCCGGTTCGAGCGCACGAATTTATCGAATCCACCCTCGACTAACCCGCGCTTCTGTTCGATCTGGTCGATGGTGAATTCGACCTCGCCCTCGGTGACGGCGATATCGAGGCGCGCTGCTTCCTGGGTTTGCAGATATTCGTCGACCAGGGTGCGCAGGACCTGGGGCGCGATCTGGCGGCGCAGCTCCGGCGCGTCCCTGAGATTGGATGAGGCGACGATAATATTGACCCGTGCCGCCAGGTCGTAGATCGAAATCACTTCGTCATTGACCACGGCGGCGATGCGCATGATCTCCTGCCCGCGCGCCGGCTGTGGCGGCGTGAAAAGCAAGCCGGCGGCGGCGGCGAGGAGAAGGGCGCCGCCGAGAATGGCGCGGATGCGCGATATTTCGGCTCTGATCGACATTCTAGGCCAGAGTTATAAACCTCTGCCGCTCCCCGGCAACCATCTTTAGAGGGCCTGCGCCCAGCCTGCCATACTCACCCCAAATGCTTGAACTGGATCGTAAACAATAGACTGGTTTCCGGCTGCACGTCGCGGTCGCGGGTAAAATTCTTGTTGAGGCGGGTGGCGAACAGCAGGCACTCGTCTTCATAGGTGAGGGCGCCGTTCCAGGTGATGGTACCGCCGGAACCGGTCAGGTCGCGGCGCGTGCCGGCGCTGATGCGCCAAAAGCTGGTGATCCGCGCCACCGCGGCGGCGGCGATTTCCTCGCGGTTGGCAAAGGCCGTGGTGTCGCTCTCGGGGATCTGTTCCTCCAAGAGCGCATAGCCGATATTGATGCGGAACGCCCGTGGCCCGGCGGCAAAATCTATTTCGTTGCGCCGGGCGGCGAGATTTTCACGCGCTAGGCGGAAGCGATAGGCGAGATCGAATATATCGGCCGGCGAGAAACGGACGCGTCCGACAAAATCGGAAAAACTTTTTTCCAAGCCGCTGCCCTGGTTAAAGGTGTCGTCTTCCTTGAGGCGCGCGCTTTGGCCGATCATGCCCTGGGTGCGCCCGCCGCCGGCGCCGAAAAAGCCGAAGCGCAGGCCATAATTGACGCGCGGCCCGCTTTCCACGCGGTCGAGGCCGGTGAACCGGTTGTTGGTGAACAGCTTGGTATCGTCGAACTCGAAATCCTGGCTGTCTTCATTGGGTATTTCGCCCGGATTGCCGCCATAGGGGCTCAGGATTGCCTGAACGATGGGCTCGACCAATTGCTGAATGGCGCCGATGCGGCGCACCAGCGGCAGGCGCCATTCGCCGATCAACTCGGGGCGCAGGCGGCCGGCAAACCCGCGCGCATGTGTGGTGCGCGCGGTGCCGGTGGTGTCGACATTGTTGACGTGATAGGCGTCGGCGCGAAGGCTCGCCGACAGGCGGTAGACGCTGCCCGAGCGCCCGATATGCGGCAGCTGCCAGCCGCCTTCGAGAGAGAGCCGTCGGCTGTCGGCGCCATCGATGCGGTGCAGCGTCATGAAGTTGGCGTCGAAGCTGGCGAAGGCGCCGAAGGCGCCGGGCTGCCCGACATAATTGAAATCGAGCAGCGGCAAGACGAAGGGAATCCGGTCCTGGTCGTCCTCGATTTCGAGGCCCTGGAAAAAATAGGCGTTGCCACTGGCATAGTTGCGCCCGTTGATGCCCTCGATATAGGGCCGCGTGGTAAGCGTGTCGGCGGAGCTGATGCGGTAAAAGCTGAGATAGGTGTCGTCGCTGGCGCGCTGGAATTCATAGCCGTAGTTCCACACCGGATCGAGTTGAAACTTGCCATCGCTGAACAGGTGGCCGCGAAATACCTTGTTGCCGGTTTCGATCCCGTCATCGTTGCGCTCGTCGCCGTAAGCGGTGCTGGCGTCGATGGAATAGTTGCCGGTAAGGATGCGCTCGCGGTATTCGGCGCCCCAAACCACACCTTCGTCGGTGGTGAATTTTGGCTTGAAGGTCAGGTCCCGGTGCGGCGCGATATTCCAGAAATAGGGCGTGGTGAGTTGCACGCCGAGGGTGGAGGATGAGCCATAGGTGGGCGCCAGAAATCCGGAGCGGCGCCTTACGGTCGGGTCGGGATGCTCGAAATAGGGCGTGTAGAGGACCGGTATGCCGAACATTTCCAGCCACGCATCGTAATAGGCGATATCGCGTGCTTGCTGGTCATGGACGACGCGGACCGCCTTGATCTGCCACAGCGGCGCCTCTTCGGGGTGCAGCGGGCACAGCTTGCAGGGCGAGAAAACCGCCTTGCTCATTTCCGTGCGGTTGCCGCCGCTGCGCCGCGCATGGTTGGCCGCGATGCGCGTATCTTCGGCCAGCAAAATGCGAAGATTGCGTATCACGCCGTCGCGCATTTCATCGGAAAGTTCCAGATAATCGGCGAACATCACCTCGCCGCCGGGCTCGATCAGCGTCACGTTGCCCGAAGCCGTCATGATGTCGCGGCTTTCATCATAGGTCACCGAATCGGCGATCAGCAGGCGTTCGCCCTGCGCGATCTCGACATTGCCGGCGGCGCTGACGAGACCCTGCGCTTCGTCATAGGTGAGGGTGTCGGCGTTCATCACGACATTCTTGCCGGCCTGGTCGGAATCGAACTCGCGCACCAAAGTTTGCGCCTCGGCCGAGCCCAGCAGCATCAGGATCGCGATCGCGGCGGCGCCCGCCAGGCGGCGCGGCACAAACTTGAAAAGGGGCACTAGCCGTCTTCCATGTGAAACAGGCTGGCGACGCCGATCAGGGTAAACACGCCGGCCGGCGTCCACGCCGCCAGCACCGGTGGAATCTTCCCCGAGAGACCAAGCGCCAGCACCAGATCGGAAACAAAATAAAGCACGAAACCGGCGAGAACGCCGCCGGCGATGAGCAGCCAGGTGCCGCCGCCGCGCGAGAATCGCAGCGAGAAGGTCGCCGCGATCAGGACCATTGCGCATAGCAATAGCGGCCCCGACAGCAGCGAATGCCAATGAAGCCGGTGACGCACGGCCGAAAAGCCCGAGGCTTCGAGCACTTTGATAAACGCCGGCAGGGCCCAGAAAGAAAGGGTTTCGGGCGGCGCGAAACTGTCCTCGATCTGATTGAAGGTGAGGTCCGTGGAGACGTCGTAGCGGTCCCTGAACTGGGCCGGCCGGTCCGGTCCGGTCAACACCGCATCGCTCAATTCCCAGCGCCCTTCTTCGAGATGCGCCTCGCTCGCATCGATGCGCCCGACGAATTGGTCGTTGTCCTGAAATTCGAAGATGATGACGTCATGCAGCGTGAGGTCTTCCTGGCTGAGGCGCTGGGCGTGGATCACCGATTGGTTTTCACCGTCGCTCTGGCGCAGCCAAATTCCCGACGGCGAGAGCGCCAGCAGACTCGATTTGCCGCGCAGATATTTGGCATCCATTTGCTCGTAACGCGACACCATCGCCGCCGATAGCGGGTTGAACACGGTCATCACGAAGACGCCGAGGATGAGCGCCAGCAAAAGCGCCGGCAGCAGGAATTGCCACACCGATACGCCGGCGGCGCGCGCCACCACGAGCTCATGCGTGCGCGTCATGCGGGCGAAGGTCCACAGCCCGGCGACGAGGGCGGCGAAGGGGAGAATCTTCTGCGCCATGAAGGGGATGCGCAGCATCGCCATCTGCAGGAGGATTCCCAGGGTGGCGAGCTCGCGGTCGGGCCCCGAGCCGCGGCGCATCATCTCGACCGCGTCGAAGACGAAAATGGTGGCGACGAAGATCAGGAATACCGTCGCCACGCCGATCAGAAACTGCCGGCTGACATAATAGGAGAAGGTTGAGGACAGGCGCATGGCGGTCGCTGTTTCCTAGGCGGCGGGCGCCGGGTCCGGCCCGGGCCGCCGGCCGCGCAACCGGGCATGCAGGAGATAAAGGGCGAGGCCCAAAGTGAGCGCCACGTTGAGATACATCAACGGCGCCAGGCTCGGCGTTTTCGAGACCGCGTTGACGAAGCTGAGGCCGACCGCCTCGAAGATGAAGGCGGCGGCGATGGCGGCCAATATTCGGCGCCATTGGCCGCGCCGGTTGAGCTGCCCGCCCAGCAGGGCGGCGAGCGCGATGGCGGTGAGCACGAAGGCGAACAGCGGCGACACGATGCGCTGATGCGCCTCGGCCCAGAACTTGCCGAGATTGCGCTGATCGTCGTAGCCGTCGCTGGGGTTGAACAGCTCGTGCAGATAACGCTCGCGCGGCTCGCGCCAGCGATTGGCCGGGTCTTCGGCGAATTGGCCGAGATCGAGCGCATAGCTGTCGAAATACAAGAGCGACAGCTGGCCGCGCGATTTGTTGATTTCCTGGCGGTTGCCGTTCAACAGGACGAAGCGCGGGCCGTGCTCGGTTTTCACCAGGGCGCCGCGCTCGGCCATCATGGTCACCGGCTGGTTGGCGACGCGCGCGTCATGCACGAAAATGCCGTGCAGATTGCCGCTCACATCGCGCGTCCGCACGTAGACGGTGACGTCCTCGATCAGGTTGGTATAGACGCCCTCCTGCAACAGCACCGAGGAGAAATCGGCGCGGGCGATGAATTGGCGGCTCTTGAATTCGCGGTAGCTGGCCGGGATGAAATAGAGGTTGATGGCGTAGACGATGATGCAGACGAAGGCGGCCAGCGACACCGCCGGCGCCGCCAGCGACCACGGCCCGAGCCCGGCGGCGCGCAGCGACACCACCTCGCTGTCGATCACCAGCTTGTTGTAGGTGAACAGAATCGTGCAGAACAGGGCGATCGGCAGAATGACGCCGAGAAAGGTCGGCAGCAGCAGCATCGAGAAATAGAGAAAGGCGCTCAAGCTGAGCCCCTTGTTGACGATCATATCGATGAAGCGCAGCGACTGGGTGAGCCAGATCACGGCCGTAAGGCCGACGCTGATCAGCAGGAAGGGTCCCAGGAGCTGACGCAAGATATAGCGTTGGTGACGGTGCATGGACCTATTATAGCGGGCCGGGGCGGTATTTGTCGCGGCGCTTGGCGCGCCTTGTTTTTAGCCTTGTGCCGGCGCGGTGCTTTCGTTGCGGCAGACGAGAAACACCGAGCGGCAGCCGCTGGTGAATTCGCGCCGCTGCACCGCAAAGCCGGCCGCTTTGAGCTTGCGCGTGAAGGCCCTCAGGCTAGTGCCGCGATAGCCGATCTCCCATTTATGCGGCTCCCATTCGGTGTCGCTGGCGACTGGAAAGCGGCGGAGAAAACGAAGCTTGCGAAAATGGCTGCGCCGGCGCCAGCGATGGCGGTTGAAATAGAGCTCTAAGGCGAATTGAAAGCCTTCATAGGGCACCGAGAGGATGAGCCAGGGCGCGCCGGCGGCGGCAAGCCGCTTCAGCACCGAATCGAGTCTGTCCCAGTGGATATGTTCCAGCGTTTCGCAGCATAGAATGGCGTCGAAGCCGCGCATCTCCGCCGGATCGATGTCGCGTATATCGGCCTGAATATGGCGCTTGGAGCCGATGCCCTGCGATTGCGCCTCGATATCGAGCACCGTCACGTCATAGCCGGCGCTCGCCGCCATCGCCGTCACCAGGCCGAGATAGGGGCCGATTTCGAGTACGGATTGGACCTCCAGACCCTGCAACAGCGCCACCTGAAGCCACTGATGGGTAATGCGTTTTTCGCTGTAATAGTCGTGCCACGTCTTGTGGAAACGGGGGTCGTGAGAACTGGGTTCGGTCATCGCGGCGGCACCGGCGCTGGCAATATTGCGGGAGCGCCGAGCTTAGGCGATCAATCCGCCAATTGCGAATGCCGGGAACGAATCGCGCTTCACCAACGGCGCGCGGCGGGTTAGGTTCTGGCGCCGGCCGCGAGCGGCGGGTGCAGCGCATTTTCAATCAGCGACGAGGCCGCCATGAAGATCGACTATGCCGAAATCTCCGTGCCCGAGAGCGGCACCCTCATCGTCGGCATTCTCGCCGATGGCGAGCTGACGCCGAGCGCCAAGGATATCGATGAGCGGATGTCCGGCGCGCTGGCCAAGGCGGTTGCCGCCAGCGCCCGCTTCAGCGGCAAGAAGAACAGCATCCTGGCGCTCATCGCGCCGGCCGGGCTGGCGCTTAACCGGGTGCTGCTGATCGGCCTCGGCAAGGCGGCGGAAATCGACGCGCTGCAAATGCAGGCGCTCGGCGGCCGCGCCGTCTCGGCCCTCAACAAAGCCGGCGAGAGCGAGGCCGCGCTCATCCTCGACAGCCTCGAGGGATGCCCGCTGAGCCTCGAGCAGATGGTCGCCGAAGCGGGTTTCGGCGCCCGCCTCGCCGCCTACCGCTTCGACAAATACCGCACCAAACAAAAGGAAGAGGACAAACCGACGCTGGAAAGCCTGACCTTGATGTCGGATCGCAGCGAAGCGGCCGAAGCCGCCGCCGCGCCGCGCCAGCGCGTCGGCGAGGGCGTCTATTTGACCCGCGATCTGGTGTCGGAGCCGAGCAATGTGAAATACCCGGCGACCATCGTCGAGGATATCGAGGCGCTTTCGGACATCGGCATCGACGTGGAATTGCTGCACGAAGACCGTATGCGCGAGCTCGGCATGGGCGCCCTGCTCGGCGTCGGGCAGGGCAGCCGGCGCGAATCCTATATCGCCATCATGCGCTGGAACGGCGCCGAGAATCAGGACGAACAACCGGTCGCCTTCGTCGGCAAGGGCGTCACCTTCGATACCGGCGGCATATCGATCAAGCCGAGCAACGGCATGGAGGAGATGAAATACGACATGGCCGGCGCCGGCGCCGTGATCGGCCTGATGAAGGCGCTGGCCGGGCGCAAGGCGCGCGCCAATGTGGTCGGTGTCGTCGGCCTGGTCGAGAATATGCCTGACGGCAACGCCCAGCGGCCGGGCGACGTGGTGACCACGATGTCGGGCCAGACCATCGAGGTGATCAACACCGACGCCGAGGGCCGGCTCGTGCTGTCGGACGTGCTGTGGTACACCAACAAGACCTTCAAACCCAAATTCATGGTCGATCTTGCCACCCTCACCGGCGCCATCATCGTCAGCCTCGGCACCTATCAGGCCGGTCTCTTTTGCAATGATGACGAGCTCGCCGAGCGCCTTCTCGCCGCCGGCAAGGCGTCGGGCGAGGAGCTCTGGCGCCTGCCGCTCGGCAGCCGCTACGACAAGGACATCAACTCGGAAATCGCCGATATGAAGAATGTCGGCAAGGGCCGCGAGGCGGGCAGCGTCACGGCGGCGAAGCTGTTGCAGCGCTTCGTCGAGGAGACGCCCTGGGCGCATCTCGACATCGCCGGCATGGCCTGGATGAAGCGCGGCGACGAAGCCGTCGTGCCGAAGGGCGCTTCCGGTTTCGGCGTCCGCCTGCTCGACAAGCTGGTGGCGGATTATTACGAAAGCTGAGGCGCGCCCGGAGGGTCACGCGATGGCCGAGGTCGGTTTCTATCAGCTGCGCACCAGCGCCCTCGAAAGCGCCCTGCCGAGGCTGCTGCAAAAAGTGCTCGAGGCCGGCCACCGGGTGCGCGTGGTCGGCGCCTCGGAGGCGCGCATGGAGGCGCTCAACGCGGCGCTCTGGACGTACGATGCGGCCTCCTTTCTACCCCATGGCGGCCCGCGCGACGGCGACGCGGCGCGCCAGCCGATCTACCTGACCAGCGAATCCGCCGACGCCGCGGCGAACGAGAACGGCGCCGACGTGGTGGTCACCATCGACGGCGTCGAGCCGGTGTTTCTCGATGGCGTGGCGCGCTATCTCGATATATTCGACGGCACTGACGAAACCGCGCTCGGCGCCGCGCGCCAGCGCTGGAAACGGCGCCAGGCGGAAGCGCATAGTGTCACTTACTGGCGCCAGGGCGAGGGCGGCGGCTGGGAAAAGCTCGGTTGAAGCGCCTGGGCGAAGCGTCTATAACGCGCCATCTTGAATTTCGGGAGATAGCCACATGGCGGTCGAGAGAACGCTTTCCATCCTCAAGCCGGACGCCACCCGGCGCAATCTGACGGGCGCCATCAATCAGCGCTTCGAGGACGCCGGCCTCAGCATCGTCGCCCAGCGCCGCCTGCGCCTGACAGCGGAACAGGCGCAGCAATTCTACGCCGTTCACGCGGAACGCGCGTTTTACGGCGATCTTTGCGCCTATATGACCTCCGGCCCCATCGTCGCCCAGGTGCTCGAAGGCGAAAACGCCGTGGCGCGCAATCGCGAAGTCATGGGCGCCACCAACCCGGCAAACGCCGATGACGGCACGATTCGCAAGGATTTCGGCGAATCGGTCGAGGCAAATTCCGTGCATGGCTCGGATTCACCGGAAAACGCAGCCATCGAAATCGCCTATTTCTTCGCCGCTACCGATATCGTCGGCTAGCGCGGCGCGATATCTTTGGCTGGGGCGCCGGCTCGGGCGCTGGCTTGTTTGGCGGCCGGCGCCACCCCATATGGCCAAGGGCCGGCAGAGCTGTGCTATAATCCATTCCGGACGGTAACGCTCAATCAGGCGGCGCAACGTGAAACGACCATGACGGACAAACGCAAGGGCGGCAGGCCGGACGAGGATACCGGCGTTCTTACCAAGACCAAGGCCGAGACCGATAAGCCGTCGATGTACAAGGTCTTGCTGCTCAACGACGATTATACGCCGATGGAGTTCGTGATCGTGGTGTTGATGCGTATCTTCGGCATGGGCCAGGAAAAGGCGACGGAGGTCATGCTGCATGTGCACCGGCGCGGTGTCGGCGTCTGTGGCGTCTATTCCTTCGAGGTCGCCGAGACCAAGGTGACGCAGGTGGTGGATTTTGCCCGGCGCAACGAGCATCCTCTGCAATGCACCATGGAAAAGGACTAATGTGATTAGGCAATAGGTATAGGACGGCAAACATATGCTTTCCGCGGAACTTGAAAAAACCCTGCACCGGGCCCTGGCACTGGCCGGCGAGCGCGACCATGAGCTGGCGACGCTCGAACATCTGTTGCTGGCGCTGTGCGACGATGCCGACGCCGTGGCGGTGCTCAAGGCTTGCGGCGTCGATGTCGAGAAACTGCGCCTCGACCTGACCACTTTCGTCGACAACGAGCTCGACAATCTGGTCGGCGAGGCGGGCGAGGACGCGGCGCCCACCACCGGCTTTCAGCGCGTCCTGCAGCGCGCCGTACTCCACGTGCAATCCTCGGGCCGCGGCGAGGCGAGCGGTGCCAACGTTCTCGCGGCGCTCTTTACCGAGCGCGAATCGCATGCCGTTTTTTTCCTGCAGGAGCAGGATATGTCGCGCCTCGACGCGGTGAATTATATCTCCCACCGCATCGCCAAAGTGCCCGGCCAGGTCAGTGAAAGTGGCGAGATCTCCGGCTTCGACGAGGAGTTGACCGGTGACGCCGAGGTCAAGCGCGGCGGCGAGGCGCTCGACGCCTATTGCGTCAATCTCATCACCAAGGCCGAAAACGGCAAGATCGACCCGCTGATCGGGCGCGAGGACGAGATCGAGCGCACCATCCAGGTTCTGTGCCGGCGCACCAAGAACAATCCGCTCTATGTCGGCGATGCCGGCGTCGGCAAAACCGCCATCGCCGAGGGGCTGGCGCGGCGCATCTTCGAGGGCACGGTGCCCGAGGTTCTCCTGGGCGCCACCATTTTCGCGCTCGACATGGGCGCGCTCCTGGCCGGCACGCGCTACCGCGGCGATTTCGAGGAGCGCGTCAAGGCGGTGGTCGACGAGTTGGAGGCGCATGACAGCGCCATCCTGTTTATCGACGAGATTCACACGGTGATCGGCGCCGGCGCCACGTCGGGCGGCGCCATGGACGCCTCGAATCTGCTCAAGCCGGCGCTGCAAAGCGGCACGCTGAGCTGCATCGGCTCGACCACCTATAAGGAATACCGCAATTATTTCGAAAAGGACCGGGCGCTGGTGCGCCGCTTCCAGAAGATCGACGTTATCGAGCCCTCGATCGAGGACACGGTGAAGATCCTGCGCGGCCTTAAACGCTATTACGAGGAATTCCACGCCGTGCGCTATACCAACGAGGCGCTGCGCGGCGCCGTCGAATTGTCGAGCCGCTATATCAGCGACCGCAAGCTGCCCGACAAGGCGATCGATGTCATCGACGAGGTCGGCGCGGCGCAGCGGCTGAAACCGGAATCGAAACGGCGCAAGCGCAAGACCATCGGGCTCAGGGATATCGAGACGATCATCGCCAAGATGGCCCGCGTGCCGGCCAAGAATGTCAGCCATGGCGACAAGCAGTCGCTGAAGACGCTGGAGCGCGACCTCAATACGGTGGTGTTCGGCCAGGAGGATGCGCTGCGCCAAGTCGCGGCGGCGATCAAGCTGGCCCGCGCGGGCTTGCGCGATGCCGACAAGCCGATCGGCAGTTATCTCTTTTCCGGCCCGACCGGCGTCGGCAAGACCGAAGTGGCGCGCCAATTGTCGCACACGCTGGCGATCGAGCTGATCCGTTTCGACATGAGCGAATATATGGAGCGCCATTCGATTTCCCGCCTCATCGGCGCGCCGCCGGGCTATGTCGGTTTCGATCAGGGCGGCCTTCTCACCGACGCCGTCGACCAGCATCCGCACGCCGTCCTGCTGCTCGACGAGATCGAGAAGGCGCATCCCGACCTCTTTAACGTGCTGCTGCAGGTGATGGATTACGGCAAGCTCACCGACCATAACGGCAAATCGGTCGATTTCCGCAACGTCATTCTGATCATGACGACCAATGCCGGCGCGGCGGAACTGATCAAGCCGGCCATCGGTTTCGAGAGCGGCGAGCGCACGGGCGACGACGAGGAAGCGATCAAGCGCATGTTCACGCCCGAATTCCGCAACCGCCTCGACGCCGTCATCGGCTTCAAGAGCCTGCCGCCCGAGGTGATGGCGCGGGTCGTCGATAAGTTCGTCATGCAATTGGAAGATCAGCTCGCCGACCGTGGCGTCGAGATCGAACTCAGCGAGGCGGCCAAGGCGTGGCTCGCCAAAAAGGGCCACGATACGGCGTTCGGCGCGCGGCCGCTGGCGCGGGTCATCCAGGAGCAGGTCAAGAAG
>CAJXFT010000089.1 GCA_913053235.1 uncultured Alphaproteobacteria bacterium | reverse complement strand
TTTCCTGGCCACCCTGATCACCGACGACCGCGCCCGCATCGCCGAGGCCATCGATGCCGTGCGCCAGGCCCTGGCGGCGCGCACGCCCGGCCTGCTCGGCATCCATCTCGAAGGCCCGACCATCAACCCGCAGCGCCGCGGCATGCATGCACGTCGCCATATCGGCGCCCTCGATGCCGAAGACATCGCCCGGCTCGCCGCCTTGCCGGCGGCGCGGGTTGTCACCCTGGCGCCCGAATGCGCGGCGCCGGGTTTGATCGCGCAATTGACGGCGGCCGGCATACGCGTTTCGGCCGGCCATACCGAGGCCACGGCGGAGCAAATGGCGGCCGCCCAAAAGGCCGGCCTCGCCGGGGTGACGCATCTGTTCAATGCGATGAGCCAGTTCCAGGGTCGCGCGCCGGGCGCCGTCGGCGCGGCGCTCGCCGATGGCGATCTCTGGTGCGGCATTATCGCCGACGGCGTTCACGTCCATGAAAAATCGATTCTCGCGGCGTGGCGCGCCAAGCCCGACAAGCTTTATCTCGTCACCGACGCCATGGCGCCGGTCGGCACGAGCATGACCGAGTTCGAAATGGCAGGCGAGAAAATCACCCTGCGCGACGGATCATGCTTCCTCGCCGATGGCCGCCTTGCCGGCTCGACCCTTGACATGGCGCGCGCGGTGCGGAACTGCGTGCGCGATGTTTCGATCCCGCTTGACGCGGCGCTCAGCATGGCTTCGGCCCATGCGGCCGAGTTTCTCGGGCTCGGCGCTTCGCTGGGAAGGATCGAGGCGGGATATGACGCCAGCCTGGTATGGCTGGACGATGAACTCTCGGTCAGGGCGACCTGGATAGAAGGGCAGTACGAACAAAATGGTTGAACAGAGCGGCATGCGCATCGGCATCGATATCGGCGGCAGCAAGATCGCCGCCGTGATTCTCGATGCGGAGGGCAGGGAGCAGGCGCGCTGTCGCAGCGACATGCCGCGCGACTATGCCGGCACCGTTGAAACAATATCCGAAACGGTTGGCCGCCTGGAAGGGCGGGCGCAACGCGCCGGGCACATCGGCATCAGCATGCCGGGGGTGGTCAATGGCGCCGGCGAGCCCGTGCTGATGGCGAATTTGTCATGGCTGCAAGGCAAGCCCTTTCGCCCCGACCTCGAGCGCGTGCTCGACCGCCCCGTGCATATCGGCAACGATGCCAATTGTTTTGCCTTGTCCGAGGCGACGGACGGCGCGGCGGCGGGCGCCAGAACGGTGTTCGGCGTGATTCTGGGAACCGGGGTCGGCGGCGGCATTACCATCGATGGCCGGGTCATCGGCGGCGCCAATGCAACGGCCGGCGAATGGGGGCACAACCCGTTGCCATGGCGCGAAACTTCGGACGGCACCGAAATTCGCTGCGGTTGCGGCCAGACCGGTTGCATCGAAACCTGGCTCAACGGCGCCGCCTTGTCGCGCGATTATTTATCGCTGGCCGGCCGCACGGCGGCGCCCGAGGAAATTTCGCGCCTTGCCGGTGAAGGTGACGCCTCGGCGCGCCAAGCCATTTCGCGCTACGAGACGCGTCTCGCGCGCGCCCTCGCCGCCGCCATCAATTTTCTCGACCCGGATGTCATCGTGCTGGGCGGCGGGCTTTCGGCGATCTCCAGCCTCTACACCAACGTACCTCGCCTATGGTCCCGCCATGCCAGCTCCAACGCGGCGCTCACGCGCCTGGTCAAAGCCGAGCATGGGCCGGATAGCGGCGTGCGCGGCGCGGCCTGGCTGTAATACCAAGAAGCGATCAGGCGGGCATTAAATATTCATGCCCGATGCTGAAATTCACGCTGTCCTTGGCCGGCGCGTCGGAACCCCAAAGCTCGCGCGCGGTGAAGCGAATATTGTAAAGCGGACGCTGCGGGCTGTCGTCGAGGCGGCGTTCGACGATGCCGGTCTTGCGGCGCACGAACAGCGGCAGATGGTCGGGCCCGGCGGGCTCGATATCGCGCACGGTGACCCGCTCGCCGACGGCAAACGCGGTGCCCGGCGGTTCCTCTTCACGCAGCGCGGCGAGCCTGGCGGCGAGTTCGGAGCGCGTCAGCAACCCCCTTTCGATAAGCAGCTTTTCACAGGCCGCGAGCCACAGACCGGCATAGTTCCGATTGATGGTTTTGCCGTCGCCGCTCAACACCGCCTCGGCCTTCGCGGCGCCGTCCGGCGTATTGGCGTAGTGTCCCGGCGCTTCGATTTCGGCGCTGAACATGTCGACCCATTGCGGCCATGAATAATGTTCCTGGTGGAACAGGTTCATGACGATGGCGATGGCGCGGGCGGCGGCATCGTCGGCATAGAGCGCGCCGTCATCGTCCCGGATCAGGCGCTCCAATTCGCTTGTCATGGCTTCTTCGCTCATGGCTTTCCTTTCCGGGCGGCTGTTTTTCAGGCCGCGTCCAACTGGTAATCCCAAAGATTGAAGTTGAGGTCGTGGCGCGCCGCTTCCGCCTCGCCCCAAATCTCGGTGGTCGAAAAGCGCACGCAATAAACATGCTGCAAGGTGGCGGCGGATTCATGATCGTGATCGTGCCCGACAGCTTCGGGAAAAACGAACAGGCCGCGATCGCTTTCCACCACGCCGGTCTTGCCGCGCAGATAGAGCGGCAAATGGGTGTGGCCTTCGCGTTTGATATCGCGCACCAGAACGCGTTGGGCGGCGGCGAAACGCGGTCCGTCGCGCTCGGCCTTTTCGATGGCGGCGATGCGTTCCTCGAGTTCGCTCTTGCTGACCAGATTCTTGGCGTCCAACAACTGCTCGGCGGCGGCCAGCCACAAATGATAAAACTTGGCGCCGTCTTCCTCGCAGGCGGCGAGAAAAGGGCTGCGGTTGGTGCCGGGAGGCGGTGCTTCTTCGGCTGCGGCACCGCCAAAATGCCCCGGGGCCTGAATGCGATAGCCGAGATAATCGTCCCACTCGGCCCAGCTGTAATGGCCATCCTCATAGAGCGACATGATCACGGAAAATGTATGCGCCTGCCAGGGTTCGGCGAAAACCGGCTCGCCGGCATCGCGCGGCAGGGCGGCGCCGGCCCGCTGTCGCGGCACGTTGAGCTTGGGCAGCGCCAGGATTTTTCGCATCGATCCGCTCCCCGCGCGCGGCTCAGGCCGGAACCATGTAATCGTCCCAAAGCGTGATCCTGAGGCTGTCGTTGGCCGGAGCCTCCTCTCCCCATACCTCGCGCGCAACAAAACCCACGGTATACATATGCTGCGGTTGATCGCCCTGGCCGGCGACGCGCGTGTCGGGAAAGTGGAAGACGCCGTGGTCATGCTCGACAACGCCTCTCTTGCCGCGGATGTAACGCGGCAGGCGGGTATGGCCGGGCGGGCTGATGTTGCGCGCGACGATGCGATCGCCCGCCTTGAAGCGCGGCGCGACATCCAGCCTCAGGCGGACCGAGCCGGCGATTTTGTACATGTTCCGCACCATCTCCCGATCGGCGGCCGGTTTTGTCCCGCCGCCCTGGTCGGCGGACCGGGTATCGAATTCCTGCTGCGTGATGACGCCTTTTTCGAGCAGCAGGGTCGTGATGCCCTCGAGCCAGCGTTCATAATAGCTCAATTGGAGGTAACGGGACGCCTCGATGCGCTCCATGGAGTGGCGAAATTCATCGGTGTTGAAATGCTTTCGTCCCATCAGCGCGCGGGTTACCGAATGCACTTGCTTCTCCCAATCCGCATGGAATACGGGCTCGTTCTCTTCAATTGGGATCGGCCCCATCCCATCCATGCCGGCCATGTCATGCAAACTGTTCAATGTGAATCTCCCTTTCGCCGCCAGGATCTGCTGTCGTCTTTGCCGGCCTTGCTTATGCGCTTCATGGTGGCGCCACCAGGCTGACGCCGATCATTGAATCGCGGGTCACCAACTCGGCCAATGCCGCCGCATCCAGCGCTTCGGTTCCCGCCGGTCTCTCGGGCAACACCAAGTAGCGCAGTTCGGCATTGCTGTCCCACACGCGGACCTCGGTGTCGGCGCCGATTTCGGTGCCGAATTCGCGCAGCACGGCGCGTGGATCGCGCGCCGCCCGGGCCCGGTAGGGCGCCGATTTATACCATACCGGCGGCAGTCCGAGGACCGCCCAGGGGTAGCAGGAGCAGAGCGTACAGACGACGATGTTGTGTACTTCGGCGCTGTTCTCGACAACCACCATATCCTCGCCCTGAAGCGCTTCGAAGCCCATCTCGGCAATCGTCTCGGTGCCGTCCCGCAACAGCGCCTCCTTGAAGCCGGGATCCGTCCACGCCCGCGCCACGACCTTGGCGCCGTTCCACGGGCCAAGCCTGTTTTCGAACATGTCGATCAGTTCTTCGATCGCACTGGTTTCGATCAAGCCCTTTTCCAGCAAAAGCGATTCAAGCGCCTTGATGCGCGTCGCGGTATCCGAATCCGGCCCGCCTGTTGCGTCGGAACTCATAAAGCCTCTCCCCTGATTCGCGGCCCAGAAACCCTTACTTTCATAAGGTTCCGCCGTCCTTTGGCTTGCGTCAAGCGCTATAGCGCGCGCACGAAAAATTTATTGGCGCCCAGCCTGAGTCCGGCTTTACGTGCCACGCTGTTGCTACATAAGGATGGGGAGGAAACCTGATGAGCAAATATCTCTTGATTGAATCGCGCGACCCCTATGAATCCGGCGATGTCGGGCATTATTTCGACCTCGCCGAGGGGCTCGCCCGCGGCGGCGATGACGTCACATTGTTTCTCGTTCAAAACGGCGTTCTACCGGCGCGGCGCGGCGCCCGTTCGGATGGCCTCGACGCCGCGATCAAGGCCGGGATCGAAATCCTGGCCGATGATTTCTCGTTGCGCGAACGCGCCATAGGCGCATCGGACCTGCGCGCCGGCGTGAAATCCTCGCCACTGGATGCGGTGGTGGACGGTTTGGCCGACGGCGCCAAAACCATTTGGCATTAGGGAGGGTGTGATGGCCGGCAAGAAAACACTGACATTCGCATTGATGGACGCGCCCTATGAAAGCGCGCGCACGACAACCGCGTTTCGCCTTATGGATATCGCGGCGCGGCGCGGTTACGACATCCGTGTCTTCGCCTATGAGGGCGCGGTATGCGTGCCCTTTGCCCAGCAGACGGCGCACCCGAATGCCCTTCACGGGCGCGATGCCGAGGAGGAAAACCATCCGCTGCCCAAGGATTGGGTGGCCGCCCTGATGACCGAAGCCGAAAGCAATGGCGGCAGCGTCGATTGGGTCAATTGCGGCCTCTGCGTCGATGAGCGCGGCGTCGCCGATGCCATCGAGGGCGTCCGGCGCGGCACGCCGGGAGACCTTTGGTCGATGGCCGGTGAATCGGACAACACGCTCATCATGGGCACGCGCTAGAGTATGTCACGTTCGCATACGCTCACGCGAAATGCTCTAGCTCTTTGGAATATAAGCAAATCGTCGTCGCAGGTGATTCCACCTGCTCGGGTTTTGCTCTAGGAGGGGGATGATGAAAGTCTTACAGGTTATTGAATCGGCTTATCGCGCCACGCAGGAAGAACAGGACGATACGATCGTGTGGATCAGCCATGCCATGAAAGGCGCCGGCGCCGATCTCAACGTTTTGTTGCGCGGCAATGCCGTGAATTATGCCGTCGACGGGCAGGACGCGTCGGGGCTTGCCTTCAGCGCCTGGAAACAGACGCAGCCGCCAAATATGGCGCGCGATGTCGCCGGCCTGGTGGATAAGGGCGTCGAGATTTATATCACCGAGGAGGATTTGGCGGAGCGCGGGCTCGGCGGCGCCGGTTTGGTCGCCGGCGTCAAACCGGTACCGCGCGCCGGCGTCCCGGCCTTGTTTGCCGCCCATGACCAGGTTTGGCATTGGTAAAACCGGCTGCCGAGGCGCTGTTAACCGGCATTCTCCAAGGTATGGCGCACAATGGCGCGCAGTTTTGCGGCGCGGATCGGCTTTTGCAGGATTTCGAAGCCGAGCCCCTCGACCGCGATATCCTGCGCCGCGGAGGGATCGCCGGAGACGACGATGGTCGGAATTTTGTGGTCGAAATGCCGGTCCAGCGCCGCGATCACATCCACCGCCGTCTCTCCATTCGGCAATTTGAAGTCCGAAAGCAGCAGATCGGGGCGCCGGCCGCCGGCATTTGCCGCGCAATCCTCTATCGCCTCGCGCGCCGACCCGCCGCCGAATACCCGGTATCCCCAATCGATCAGCAATTGCGAGGTGGCAAAATATAACTCCGGGTCATCCTCGACGAGAATGATGACGGCTTCGTCGCCGGGCGGCGGTTTTGGCGCCGTGTCGGGGGATTTCCCGGCGCGCTCCCCGGCGCCCGCCAGAGCGAGTTTCAGCCAAACGGCGGCGCCCATTTCATGCTTGGCGGACACCGACATTTCGTGGCCGAGCGCCGCGCACAGGGTTTGCGCGATCGAAAGGCCAAAGGCGTAACCGCGCCAATTCTCTTTCGAATAGGTGCCGTCATGCCTTGGCGGTGCCGAAAAGCGCGCCAGCATATGTTCATCCAAGCCCGGCCCGCTATCGAGCACGCCGATCCGCAACATGCCCTTATGGCGGCGGCAGCCGAGCAATATGCGGCCTTTCTCGGTATGGCGGATGGCATTTGTAATCAAAATATCCAACACGCGCTGCAGCAAAATGCGGTCGCTCCGCACCTTGTGGGCGCAGGAAACGAGGCGAAATTCAAGGCCCTTGTTGGCCGCCTGGCCGGCAAATTGGTCGTAGCTATGGTCGAGCAGCTCGGCGATATCGAATTCAGCCATCGGCGGCGGCGCTCCGCCCGCGCGCATGGCGGAAATACCGAGAATCGCCTCGACGGTGCCGGAAACGCCGTCGGCGGATATTTGCGCGCTGTTCACCAGGGCGGCGATTTCGCCGCCTTCGGCGCGCCCGGCAAGCGCGGCCAGCAAAAGGTTGAGGGAATGAAGCGGCTGGCGCATGTCATGTGCGGCGGCGGCAAGAATTTGGTTGGTCCCGGTATCGGCGCCGTTGGGCGATGTGCCGCCATCCTGGTGGATGCCGAGGATGGCGATGACGGCGCCCGATGAATCGCGTTTCGCTTCGCCGCGTGAGCGCACGAAACGCCTGTCGCCGGCGGCTGTCACAATCTCATAGGTCAAATCAAAATCGATGCCGAGGTCCCTGGTGCTGGCCCACGCCGCGCGCACGCGCACCAGATCCTCGTCGGCGATCAGCGCCAGGTAGGAATCATAGCTCGGCGCCTCGCTCCCCGGCACCTGGCCGAACAAGCGGTAACTTTCATCCGACCATTGCATCCGTTTCGCATCTTGGCGCCACAGCCAATAGCCGATTCCGGCCAGGCGAAGGGCAGCCGCCGGAATCTCGTCGCGCCACCCTTTAGAACCTGGTTTTGCCAAACCGAACCCCCTCTATCGTACTGTCTAGAGCGGCCCCCACCGGCGCGCCAAGCGCTCGACAATGCTTTTGCCCAGCGCCGTCACCTCAACGCCGAGGCGGTGATGGATCGCCTCATGGCCGAGGCGCCGGCCGGCAATCTCGCGCGAATAGGTAACGAAATGATTGATGGATTTGAGTGTGAAAACAAGCGCCGGCTCGACGTCATGATAAATCGCCTCGGCTTCTTCAGCGCGCCCGTCCCGGAGACAATCGAACAGCTCCGCCATGCGGTCAAAGGATTCGAAGCCGGGTATCAAGCCGCAAGCGCCGGCGCGCAGCACTTCGAGCGCTTCGAGCCCGGCCCTGCCGACGAAAACATCAAGCGCGCCCGCGGTCTCCTCCAACAGGGGCGGCAGCGCCAGCGGCCCGTCCTCAATTTTGACGATCCTGAAATTTTCATGCTGCGCGCAGAGCTCACCGAGGCCGGCATTGGAGAGGCCGATGCCCAAATATTGCGGCGCGTTTTGCACGCCGAGCGGCAAATCCACCGCATCCGCCACCCGACCGAAAAAGCGCAGCAATTCCCGCTCCGGCAGCTCGCCGACGGCGGGCGGCTGCAACACCAGCCAGTCGGCGCCCACCGCCCGGGCGGCGCGAGCGAATTCAATTTGCCCGGCGACGCTGTTCTCGCCGATAGTGACGCAGAACGGCAGGCGCCGGTTCAGCCGCTCAGCAACACAGTCGATGATTTGCCGCCGCTCGGTGCCGGAAAGCTTGTTGACCTCGGTGCCGAGGCCCATCACGGCGCAGCCATGCGCGCCGTGGCGCACCAGCGCATCGGTTTGCGCGGCGATGGCCGGCAGGTCGAGGCTGCCATCCGCCCGGTAAAACGCCAGCAGCATCGGATAGATGCCGAAAAATCCTGATTGCGATATGCCGGTCATGTTTTTTGCTCGGCCGGGCGGCTTTTGCGCTCAATCCGCCTTGGGAAAACCGGTCGGCGCCGGCTGTGCGGCACTGGCCGATTCGGGATTGGCGTAATAGAGGATCATGTCGTCGATTTTTCCGTCGCGGCAGCGGAAAAAATTGCAGTTTTGCAAAATTTGAACGCCCGCTTCGAGATAGGGCGAGTTCGCTTTCGGCGTCAGGCGAACCCTGAAATGGGCGGCGCAGCGATCGTTGGCCGCATCGACATAATGAATGAAATCCTCGAAATGAGGATCGTAATTGGCGAGCAGGTGATCGAAAAAACTGATCAGCGGAGACTCGCCGGCGCCCGGTTTGCCGCTGAATCGGCGCGGCTCATTGTCGCCATGATAGATCGTGACGCGCGCATCCTCCGTGAAACAGGCGAGGATGGCGCCCTTGTCCTGGCGCGTGACATTGCCGAAATAATCTTCCTCGACAAGTTTAACGTAGTAATCATGTGTGCGGTCGCCCATGCGGCAATCCCCCTGCTTAATTTGTCTGCCTTATTTGCCCTTGAATTTGGCCTTTCGCTTCTCGACAAAGGCGGTGATGCCTTCGACGAAATCCGAGCTGCCGGCACAATTCGCGAAGTTTTCGGCCTCCGCCTGTAATTGATCGTCGAACGTCGAGTGAAGCGAGGCATTGAGCAGTTTCTTGGTATTGCCATAGGCGCGCGTCGGCCCGCTGGCCAGGCGGCGCGCAAGCTTTGCCGTCTCGCTCGCCAATGCGTTCTCGGGCACCACCCAATTGACCATGCCGAGATCCTTTGCCGTTTGGGCATCGAAGCGCTCGCACAGCAAGGCCAGTTGCATGGCCTTTTTCAGCCCCACGGTGCGCGGCAGGAAATAGGTCGATGAGCCGTCCGGACTGGTGCCGACGGCGCAATAGGCCATGGTGTAGAAACTGGTATCGGCGGCGATCACCAGATCGCAGGCCAACATCAGGCTGAGGCCGAAGCCGCCCGCCGCACCCTCGACGCTGGCGATAACCGGCTTGGGCAGGCGTGTGATCGCCTGAATCAGCGGATGTACCTGATAGACGAATTTTTCGAAAAAGCGGCGGCGTTCGTCGGCATCGCGGTCCAATTCGCCGTGAAATAATTTGAGATCGCCGCCGGCCATGAAATGCCCGCCGCCGCCGCGGATGACGACGCAACGTATTCGGGCATCGTTTTCCACCGCCGCCAGTTCATCGAACAATTGTTCGGTCAAGGGGCCGTTTACCGCGTTCAGCACTTGCGGCCTGTTGAGCGTCAGGGTGAGAACGCTCTTTGACCGCTCAGCCAGGATTTCTTTTGTTTTCGCCATTACAACTCCCGTCCATTCTCTTATTGCGGCGCCGGAAAATGACGCCGTTCGGTTTGATTTGGGTCAAGGCCCCGGGCCGCCAATATCAACACCATCTCCGGCGCAATCTCACGCCGCCGGATGAATCGCGCCATTGATTTGAAGAAAGGCCTCCCATCATGGCTCCCCATGTTAGCGACCAGCGCGGTTATGGCGAGTCTCATAACCTGAACCGATTTGCTCCCCTGATCATGTTGATCGCCATCGCGGTCATTTTCGGGGCGCAATTTTCGGTCAACAGATTCGCCATATCGGCGGGCGTTCCGCCGATCGCCTATGCTTTCTGGCAAAGTCTTGGCGCCGGCCTGGCTTTGCTGGTGCTGGCGCTGTTCAAGGGAATGGTGCCGCGCCTCAGCTTGGTTTTTCTGCGCACCTATTTCATTTCGGGCGCGATTGGTTTCGCCATTCCGATCTCCTTGCTCGCCTTTGTCGCGGACAAGGTCCCGGCCAGCGCCCTGACGCTCGTCCTCGCGCTGTCGCCGCCGCTTACCTATATTTTCTCGATCATTCTCGGAATGGAGAATTTTCGCATCGTCTCTGTTCTCGGCATTCTTCTCGGCCTCGCCGGCGTCGTCTTGGTGGTGGTTCCCGGCGAGAGCCTGCCGGGGCCGGAAATGGCGAGTTGGCTTTTGCTGGCGCTGCTGGCGCCGGTATGCTTCGGCATGGTGAATGCGTTTGCCGGACGCTTCCGCCCGCCCGAGGCGCCGAGCACCATGCTGGCCTGCGGCCTGACACTGGCCTCCACCCTGTTTCTGGTGCCGGTCATGTTCGCGACCGGACAAACCTATCTGCCTGTCGGCGCGGCGGGATTGGGGGATTGGGCGATCCTGATGGCGACGGCGATCAATGGCGCTTTTTGGCTGCTGTTTTTCGAGATCATCCGGCGCGCCGGATCGGTGTTTTTCGCCCAGTTCAACTATCTCGCCGTGTTGGCCGGCATCGCCTGGGCGATGATTATTTTCGCCGAGCGTCCGAGCGTCTACATTTGGGGCGCGCTGGTGCTGCTCTTTGTCGGCCTCGCCCTGGTCCAACGCGGTATCCGCAAGCGCCCCGCCGGATAACCGGTTGTTGGCGAACCCATGGGCGAATAGTCTTGCCCCGACAAAAATGACTCAGGGGAGAATGAGACATGTCGCAAAAGGCCATTCGCATCAAGACCGACCCGGATCCTTATGAGGCGTTTAAGCTCGCCCAGGCCTACCGCGTCGACAATATGATTTACGTCTCCGGCCAGGCCGCCATCAGCATGCAAGGCGAGGTTGTCGGCGCCGGCGATTTCGATGCCCAGGCGGCACAGGCGTTTGAAAACCTGGACGCGGTGCTGCGCGCCGGCGGGTCGGATCTGTCGAAGATCATCAAAGTGACGATTTTTCTCAAGGATATGGGCAATTTCGGCAAGATCGTCGGGCTCCGCGAAAAATATTTCACGCCGCCTTATCCGGCCGACACCATCGTCGAAATAACCGGCCTGGCGCTGCCCGAACTTGAGATCGAAATAGAAGCGATGGCTTTTGTCGACGGCGAAATAATAGGCTGAGCGACCGGCTCCTACACCGCCTTGGCCTCCTCCTCCTGCTGCAGGGCGAATATCGAGGAGTAGCCGGCCGACCAATCCGGCGGCAAACGGGCCGGGTAGGGGTCGAACTCGGCATGGCGTGCGGCCTCGCCGCGCACGATCGCGCCATTGTAACGCGACGGCGTCGGGTTGGGCGTGATCGGCAGGGCATCGGCCGAGGAAAAGGCGTTCAACAGGAGCGGGCGCGATTTGCTTGGGTGATTGTTGCGCCGCGAGCCGTGCAGCGTGCGGCAATGATGCACGGTGACGGAACCGGCTGGGCCTTTCAGATAGACCGCCTTGTCGAGCCCGATTTTGCCCAGATCACTGCCGTTCAGGCAGCCGATCCATTGGTCGTCGCCGCCATATTGATCGAAAATCTCGCCTTTATGGCTGCCCGGAATGACCCCCATCGGCCCGGTTTCGTCATCGACATCGTCGAGATAGAGGCCGATCGTCAGGACGCTGAAATTGGTGTGCGGCCAAAACTGGATATCCTGGTGCCATTTCACTTCTTCACCGCCGCCGAACCATTTGAAGTTGAGCTTCGAATGATGGAATTTGACGTTCGGGCCGAGTAAATCCTCGGCCAGATCGGTAATCATCGAATTCGCCGCGAACTGCCAATATGCCGGATCATGTTCGACCGGCTGGGTGAGGCGGCGCAATTTCGGCACCGCCGCGCCATGCTCTTTCTCGACATCGAATTTATCGTTCGAGGCGTTGCAATCGCGGCTTTCGTCGATCATGCGCATCGTAACTTCGCGGAGCCGCGCCAGCCAGGCATCGCTGACGAAGCGTTCCTTGAGCAGATAGCCGGTGGCGAAATATGATTCGCGCTCCGATTGCGTGAGTATTTTAGGCGCGCGCGCCAACACCTTTTCCGGCGTCATGATATCCATTCCCCTGCTGTAATCGCCAAGGAGTCTATGCCCGCGCGGTTGCCCAGACAATACTGCTTGCAATGAAATGAAAGGCGGAAATACTAACAAAAAAAATAATGGGATTGAAGGCGCTCCGCCGGCATCGGCGCGGGACGCCGGGAGATTGAGCAGTGGCGGATTCCGAGAATGCGACTGGCGCGCAAGATCCTGGCGCCGAACTCGACAGCCACTCCCCTGATGATCGGGAATTTTCATTCGGCGCGACGCTCGACTGGCGCCGGCTGGATCAAATTCAGGCGCTCGGCACGCGCCAAAGCGCGGTGAACAAACCGACGACGGTACTGCGGCAGGGGCAGATCGCGGCATCCTTCTATATTCTCGTCGATGGCTGGGGCTTGAGATACAGGCAATTGGGCGATGGGCGGCGGCAAATTCTTTCCTTTCTGCTGCCCGGAGACCCGGTGACGCTGAGCGCGCTGTCGCCACGGCGTTTGGCTCACTCCGTGCAATTGCTGCCCGATTGCGTGGTCAGCGAGTTCGATGCCGATGCCGTAGCCGAGAAATTGCACGGCAGCGAATATCTCCAGGCCTGCGTCAATGCGAGCTATGAACATGAGCTCGCCATGGCCGACGAGCTGTTGACCAATCTCGGCCGGCGCTCCGCCAAGGAGCGTATCGCCCATCTGATGCTTGAATTTGATTCTCGCCTCAAGCTGCGCGGCGCCGATCATAACCGCGACATATCGATGCCGCTGCGCCAACGCCATTTGGCCGATGCGCTCGGTTTGACGACGATTCACGTCAATCGGACGCTGCGCATCCTGCGCAACGAAAATCTCATCGATATGCGCGGCGGCATATTGCGAATATTGGAGCGCGACCGCCTCATCGCCCTCGCCAAATTCGATGCCGCCTATCTCTCGGCCGGCACCGCCAACGGCATAGACGCCGGGGAGCACTGATCAAGACGCGCTTCTACTGGCGCCCCCAGCGGCGCGCTGCTATTCTCTGGCACAGCGAAGCTCCGCCACCAGCTTGACAAAACAGGGGAGGTAAAAATGGGCCAACGGATGATCGATTTGACGCTGAAAATGACCGACAATATGCCGGCCCATAAACTGTTTCAGCGGCCGGTGATCGTGCCGCATTACACGCACGAAAAAACCATCAAGGATTTCGAGCTCGGCACGCCCAACGACCGGCTTTCGTTCGCCACAACCTTCTTGGGCATGGTCGACCATATCGGCACCCATGTGGATGCCTACTATCACACCAACCCCAATGGCGACACGGTCGACAATATGCCGCTCGACATGTTCATGGGAAAATCCGTGTGCTTTGACATGCGCCACATCCCCGATCTCGGCGATATCGACGTCGCCGATATGGAGGCGGCGGAAGAGAAAGCCGGCGTCAAGATCGACGGGCATATAGTTCTCATGTGTACGGGCCTGCATGAGCGCCACTATCCGGACGTGAAAGTGGTGTGGAGCAATTGCGGCATCACCGCCGACGCCACGAATTGGCTGGCCGACAGGGGCTCCAAGCTGCACGGCGTCGAAGGGCCGTCGACCGACAAGCCTTCGGACAATCTCTTCCCCAATCACCGGGTCTGCCGCGACCGCGGAATCACCCATTACGAATGGCTGATCAATCTCGAAGAGCTTATCGGCTTGGGCGAATTCCAATTCTACGGCCCGCCGCTGAAAATCGGCGACGGCAGCGGCTCGCCGGTCCGCGCCTGGGCGATGGTGGACGACTAAAAGGAACGGCATACGGGGCGGAGAGGAATGTCTCGGGTCGATTCGAGGGAAGACGATCAGCGCATTCCGATCACTCTCCTGAGCGGCTTTCTCGGCGCCGGCAAGACCACCCTGATCAACAATCTGCTGAGCGACCCCGATGCCGGAAAAATAGCCGTCATCGTCAATGAGTTCGGCGAGATCGGCATCGACGGCGATCTCATCTCGCGCGCCTCCGAGGATATGTTGGAGCTTACCAACGGCTGCATTTGCTGCGCCGCGCAAGGCGATCTGATGGACGGCCTCAACAAGCTGTTCATGCGAAAAGTGGGCCTCGCCGAGCCGCAAGTCGAGTTCGACAAGATCGTCATCGAGACCACCGGAATCGCCGATCCGTCGCCCCTCGCCAAGCTGCTTTACACGGATTTAAAGCTCGATCTGACATTCAAGCTCGACGCCGTGTTGACCGTGGTCGACCTCAAGCATGTCGAGAACGAGATCAAGAATTCCGTCGAGGCGCAAAAGCAGATTGCCATCGCCGACAAGATCATTTTCAACAAGCGCGACATGGTTGACGACCGGGCGTTTGAGCGCGCCGCGTCGGCGGTCGGCGCGCTCAATCCCTATTCGCGCAAGGAAGTCACTTCTTTCGGTGTTTTGGCGGTCGATAAAATCGTCGATCTCGATTTATTCGATCCGAAAAGCCGCGACGATGCGATCGGCGAGTGGCTC
>CAJXFT010000088.1 GCA_913053235.1 uncultured Alphaproteobacteria bacterium | reverse complement strand
CCTGACGCGCGGCTCCTACGCCTATGATTTCGGCGACACCGGCCACCTGACGCCGCTGGTCAAGATGCACACGCTGGGCTCGACCTTCATACCACCGCCCTTCCATGCCGGGGGCTTGCGCTATCACGGCATGGCGCCGCTGGTCAGCCATGTCCACGAGCTCGGGCTGATCGAAGCGCGCGGCTATGATCAACTCGAATGTTTCGAAGCCGGGGTCACCTTCGCCCGCGCCGAGGGCATTCTCCCGGCGCCGGAAGCCAATCATGCCGTCAAGGGCGCGATCGACGAGGCGCTGCGCTGCAAGGAGGAAGGAAAAGGCCAAACCATCCTGTTCAATTTGTGCGGCCATGGGCATTTCGACATGCAGGCCTATACCGACTATTTCGCCGGCAAGCTGGTCGACCAAAAATTCGACGAGGGCGAAATGGCGATGGCGCTCGCCGGCCTGCCCTCCGCCGCCAGCGGATAGCTGCGGGGCGCATGGGGCGTGAGCGCTGGCAGCACCCCCATCCTGATCATCGGCGGCCCCACCGCCAGCGGCAAATCGGCGCTGGCGCTCGATCTGGCGCGGCAATTTGGCGGCGTCGTGATCAATGCCGACAGCATGCAGGTCTACCGCGAGCTGCGCATCCTCAGCGCCCGGCCGACGCCGGCCGACGAAAGGCGCGCGCCGCACCGGCTCTATGGTGTCCTTGCCGGCGGCGAGCGCTGTTCGGCCGGGCGCTGGCGCGATCTGGCGCTGGCCGAAATTGCCGCGGCGCATGGCGAGCGGCTGCTGCCCATTCTGGTCGGCGGCACGGGGCTTTATCTGCGTTCCCTGCTCAAGGGCCTGGCGCCGGTGCCGGCGATAGCGAAGGAGGTCCGCGAAGCCGCCCGGGCACTTCACGCCGAAGTCGGGGCGGCGCAATTTCACCGCCTGCTGGCGGCGCGCGACCCTAGCGGCGCGGCGCGCATTCACCCCGCCAACACGCAGCGGGTGCTGCGCGCCTATGAGGTGTTCGAGGCCACAGGAAAGAGCCTTTCCGATTGGCAGGCTGGCCAGGTCAGCGGCCACGAAAGTGGCTATGCCGGGGAGGTCGCCGCCCTGGTGCTCGAGCCGCCGCGCCAGGCGCTTTACGCGGCCTGCGAGGCGAGGGCCGAATTCATGGCGGCGGCGGGCGGCATCGAGGAGGCGGCGGCGCTGCTGGCGCTCGAGCTCGACCCGGCGCTGCCGGTCATGAAGGCGCTCGGCGTGCGCGAATTCGCCGCCTATCTCGGCGGCACCGCGACGCGCGATGAAGCGGTCGCTAATTTGCGCATATCGACGCGGCGCTATGCCAAGCGCCAGGGCACCTGGTTCCGCCATCAAATGCCCGAGGCAAGGCGAATCACCGCCCGCTATGACGGCACGCGCGGTGAAGAAATTCGACAGATTGCCGAGACATTGCTGGGCAATATCGAACCGGCAAGACAATAAAGGAATTCGCTCATGGTCACGCTCATCCCAACGCCGACGATTATCCAAGCCGCCGGCAACAAACCCAAGGTGATCAGGGAATATGTCGGGCGGGTAAATTCCGCCACGGGCGAAGCCAGCGTCGCCCACATGACCAGCCCCGCCGGCTGGGAAGAGCCCGGCCAAACACCGGAATTCGACGAATATACCCTGGTGCTCGCGGGAACCCTCAGAGTGACCACCGAAGAGGGCGGCATCGACGTCGCGGCGGGCCAGGCGGTGATCGCCCACAAGGGAGAATGGGTGCGCTATGGCAGCCCGCATGAGGGTGGCGCCGATTACGTCGCCGTCTGCGTGCCGGTGTTCAGCCCCGAAACCGTCAAACGCGACACATGAGCAAATCCAATACACCGCGCTGCCGCCCCCAATCGCGCGCGCTATTGACCGGCGACAGGCGAGGTTCTAGTTTGCTCAGCCCGTGGCCGGACGGCCCGGGGAACGGCCCGCCGGCTGCCCCGAGAGAGTGCGCCGATATGGGCATCATCTGTTTTTGGAGATCGGATCGTGGCTTCGGATAAGGGCGAAAAGGGACAGCGGATAAGTGGATCCGAAATTATCGTGCGCTGTCTCACCGAACTGGGTGTCGAGGTGATATTCGGCTATCCGGGCGGCGCCGTACTCCCCCTCTATGACGCATTGTTCAAACAAAACAATATCCGCCACATTCTGGTGCGCCACGAGCAGGGCGCGCTGCACGCGGCGGAAGGCTATGCGCGCTCGACCGGGCGCGTCGGCGTGGCGCTGGTGACATCCGGCCCGGGCGCGACGAACAGCGTCACCGGCCTTGCGGACGCGCTGATGGACAGCATCCCGCTGGTCTGCCTGACCGGGCAGGTGCCGACCCATATGATCGGCAATGACGCGTTTCAGGAAGCCGATACGGTCGGCATTACGCGGCCCTGCACGAAGCATAATTATCTGGTGAAATCGGTCGAGGATTTGCCGCGCCTGATCCATGAGGCATTTTATATCGCCGCCGCCGGGCGGCCCGGCCCGGTGGTGATCGACCTGCCCAAGGACGTCGTCATGGCGGAGGGCGATTATGAGGAAGGGGCGCACACCAACAAGGCGGCGCGGCGCTCCTACCGCCCACGGACGGAGCCTGACGAGGCGGGTGTGGACGCGGCGATGGAACTCATCGCCAAGGCCGAGCGGCCGATATTCTATAGCGGCGGCGGCATCATCAATTCAGGGCGCGCCGCTTCCGAGACCCTGACCGGCTTCGTCCAGGCCACCGGCTATCCGATCACCAGCACGCTCATGGGATTGGGCGCCTATCCGGCTTCCGACAGCCAGTTTCTCGGCATGGTCGGCATGCATGGAACCTATGAAGCCAATATGGCGATGGCGGAATGCGACGTGATGATTGCGCTCGGCGCGCGTTTCGACGATCGCGTCACCGGGCGCCTCAGCGACTTTTCCAAGGGCTCGAAGAAGATCCAGGTCGATATCGATCCCTCCTCCATCAACAAGAATGTGCCGGTCGATATAAGCATCGTCGGCGATGTCGGGGCCGTGCTGGAGATGATGGCGGAAAAATGGCAGGCGGCGCCCGGCGGCGCATCGCAGGCGCTCGATTCCTGGTGGCGCCAAATCGCCGACTGGCGCGCCCGCGATTGCCTGCGCTTCCGCCAGAAGGGCGATGTCATCAAGCCGCAATACGCGCTGCAACGGCTCTATGAATTGACCAAGGATCGCGACGTCTATTTCACCACCGAGGTCGGTCAGCACCAGATGTGGGCGGCGCAGTTCCTAAAATTCGAGGAGCCCAACCGCTGGATGACTTCCGGCGGCCTCGGCACCATGGGCTATGGCTTCCCCGCCGCCGTCGGCGTGCAGGTCGCGCATCCGGAGGCGCTGGTGATCGATGTCGCCGGCGAAGCTTCCCTGATGATGAACATTCAGGAGCTCTCGACCATGATGCAGCACCGCCTGCCGGTGAAGACATTCATCCTCAACAATGAATATATGGGCATGGTGCGCCAGTGGCAGGAATTGTTCCATGGCGGGCGCTATTCCGAAAGCTACGTGCATTCGCTGCCCGATTTCGTCAAGCTCGCCGAATCCTTCGGCGCCAACGGCCTCAGGGTCAGCAAACCGGATGAGGTCGACGAGGCCATTCGCACCATGATCGAGACGCCGGGGCCATTCATCGCCGATGTTGTGATCGAAAAGAAAGAAAATGTCTATCCGATGATTCCGGCCGGCGCCGCGCATTACGAGATGAAACTCGGCCCGGATCACGGCGAGCTTGAGGAAGATGCCGAAGGCGGCATGATATTGGTGTGAGCATGGCAAGCGGCGCGGCATCTGGCCATAAGGCCTGGCAATATGGAGGGGTGAGTTTTGACTGAGCCCGTGGAAAGGCACACGATCTCGCTGCTGGTCGACAACGAGCCCGGCGTATTGGCGCGTGTCATCGGCCTGTTTTCCGGCCGCGGCTACAATATCGAAAGCCTGACGGTCGCCGAAGTGGAATCCGGCGCGGCACTTTCGCGCATCAATCTGGTGACCTCCGGCCCAAGCATGATCATCGAGCAGATCAAAGCCCAGCTCGACCGCCTGGTGCCGGTACAAAAGGTCAGCGATCTCACCGAGGAGGGCCCCCATGTCGAGCGCGAACTGGCGCTGATCAAGGTGTCCGGCAGCGGCGAGCCGCGCGTCGAATCGCTACGCATTGCCGATATTTTCCGCGCTCACGTCGTCGACAGCGAGAACGATTCATTCGTATTCGAAATGACCGGCAAACCGGCCAAGGTCAATGCCTTCATCCGTCTCATGGAGCCGCTCGGACTGACCGAAGTTTCGCGCACCGGCGTCGTCGCCCTGTTGCGCGGAAAAAACTCGCTCTGATCCGGTGCTCAACTCTCTCACCAAAAGGACTGAAACATGCGTGTCTATTATGATCGCGATGCCGACGTAAACCTCATCAAGGGCAAGAAGACCGTCATCATCGGATATGGCAGCCAGGGCTTCGCCCATGCCAACAACCTCAAGGACAGCGGCACCAAGGAAGTGGCGGTGGCGCTGCGGCCGGATTCTTCCAGCGTCGCCAAAGCCGAGGCCGCCGGCCTTCAGGTCATGCCGATCGACGAGGCGGCAAGGTGGGGCGATGTGGTGATGATGCTGATGCCGGACGAATTGCAAGGCGCGATGTGGCGCGAAACGCTCCGCGACAATTTGCGCGAGGGCGTGGCATTGGCGTTCGCGCACGGCCTCAATATCCATTACCGCCTGATCGAGCCCAGGCCCGATCTCGATGTCTTCATGGTCGCCCCCAAGGGGCCGGGCCATACGGTGCGCTCCGAATATGAGCTCGGGCGCGGCGTGCCGTGCCTGCTGGCGGTCGACCAGAACGCGTCCGGCAACGCGACGGAAATCGGCCTCTCCTATGCCGCGGCCATCGGCGGCGGGCGCTCCGGCGTGATCGAGACGACGTTCCGCGAGGAAACCGAGACCGACCTGTTCGGCGAACAGGTGGTGCTGTGCGGCGGTCTGACGTCGCTGATCAAGAATGCCTTCGAGACGCTTGTCGAGGCCGGCTACGCGCCCGAGATGGCCTATTTCGAATGCGTCCATGAAGTGAAGCTGATCGTCGACCTGATTTACGAAGGCGGCATCGCCAACATGCGTTATTCGATCTCCAACACGGCCGAATATGGCGACTATTCGCGCGGTCCCAAGGTGATCGATGAAAGGACGCGCGGGCGCATGAAGAAGATTTTGGACGATATCCAATCGGGCCGTTTCGCCAGCGAATGGATGCAGGAGAATGCCGCCGGACAGCCCAGTTTCAAGGCCATGCGGCGGCGCGAAGCCGAGCACCCGATCGAGGAGATCGGCGAAAAACTGCGCGAGATGATGCCATGGATCAGCGAGGCGCGGCTTGTGGATAAATCGAAGAACTGATGCTGCGATAGATTGATTGGCGCAAATAAGCGCTTGTGGCGGTTAGAAAATCATTGCTTCTCACCACCCAAAAGGCGTAACTTTCAAAGATTCAGCCGATTCCGCGCGGTTTCGAGTGTTTTATGCGTCGATTCGGCGCTTAAACGTTCCGTTAACCAAATCCTATGTAGGGTTAGCGGCATCTGCCTTGTGGAGTAGTCAAAGCGACCCTGACGATGACGAGATACGCCAGCATTCGAGCGACGAAAGCCGGTTTGCCAAACGGTAAATTCGGCTCTGCCCGTTTGCGCGCAAATCTTGGCGCCGGCGGCTCGATTGGTCTGCGACTTACATTCCCCAAGCGGTGACGCTGAAAGTTCGGCAGCCGTTTGGGGTGCGTTTGTTTACCCAGTCGCAAACCAAATATAGGGGTCAAGGTCATGACCGAGAATAGGAATCAGGTCCGAATATTCGACACCACCATGCGCGACGGCGAACAGTCGCCCGGCGCGTCGATGAATCTCGAAGAAAAACTGCGTATCGCCGAGGCGCTCGAAGGTATGGGCGTCCATATCATCGAAGCCGGTTTTCCGATCGCCTCCAATGGCGATTTCGAGGCGGTCAACGAAGTCGCGAAGATCATCGGCGAGAGCATCGTTTGCGGCCTGGCGCGCGCCGGGCGCAAGGATGTCGAACGCGCCGCCGCGGCGCTCGAGCCGGCAAGGCAAAAGCGCATTCATACCTTCATCGCCACCAGCCCGCTGCACATGCGGGTCAAATTGCAGATGCAGCCGGACGAGGTGCACGGCGCCGTGATCGACAGCGTCAGCCGGGCGCGCAACTATACCGACGATGTCGAATGGTCATGCGAGGACGGCACCCGCAGCGATCACGATTTCCTCTGCCGCTGCGTCGAATCCGCCATCAAGGCCGGCGCCACCACTGTCAATATTCCCGATACCGTGGGCTATGCCCTGCCCGGTGAATATGCGGCGCTCATCCGCATGCTGATGGACCGCGTGCCGAATATCGACAAGGCCGTGGTTTCGGTGCATTGCCATAACGATCTCGGCCTCGCCGTGGCCAATTCACTGGCCGCCGTGCAGGCCGGCGCGCGCCAGGTCGAGTGCACCATCAACGGCCTCGGCGAGCGTGCCGGCAACGCGGCGATGGAAGAAATCGTCATGGCCATGCGCACGCGCCACGATCTGCTCGATTTCGAGAGCGGCATCCGCAGCGAAAAGATCATGCGTGCGTCGCGTCTGGTGTCGCAGATCACCGGCTTCGTGGTGCAACCCAACAAGGCCATCGTCGGCGCCAATGCCTTCGCCCATGAAGCGGGCATCCATCAGGACGGCGTTCTCAAGGACGCCCAGACATACGAAATCATGACCCCGGAATCGGTCGGGCTGAAGAAATCGACACTGGTCATGGGCAAGCATTCCGGACGTCACGCCTTCCGCGAAAAATTGCGCGAACTGGGCTATGGCGATTTCGGCGACAACGCCCTGCATGAGGCGTTTACGCGCTTCAAGGATCTGGCCGATCAGAAAAAGGAAATCTTCGACGAGGATATCATCGCCCTCGTCGATGACGAAATCGGACGCGCCAGCGCGCGCATCGGCTTTGTTTCGCTGGCCATCAATTGCGGCTCGGACGGGCCGCAGCAGGCGACGCTCAAACTGGCCGTCGATGGCGAGGAGATGTCCGCCACCGCCAATGGCAACGGGCCGGTCGACGCGACATTCAATGCGATCAAGGATATTTTTCCGCATGAAGCGGAGTTGCAACTCTATCAGGTACACGCCGTGACCGAAGGTACCGACGCCCAGGCCGAAGTGACCGTGCGCCTGAAGGAAGATGGCCGGATGGTCAACGGCCAGGGTGCCCATATCGATACCCTGGTGGCTTCGGCGCGTGCCTATGTGCACGCCTTGAACAAACTACTGGTCAAGCGGCAAAAAACAGCGCCAGCCGCGCTCACGGCCTGAACATGCGTGATCGCGGCTTGGCAACGCAACCTCCCAGCGCGCTGGTCAAGACGCGCGCTGGGGCGATTTTGGCTCAAACAACAGGCGGTAAGCTCTGATGTTTTCGAAACTTACGGGATTTCTTTCGGCCGATATGGCGATCGACCTTGGCACCGCGAATACGCTGGTCTACGTGAAAGGACAGGGCATCGTCCTCAACGAACCCTCGGTGGTCGCCATCGCCAGTTGGAAAGGCAAAAAACAGGTTCTGGCGGTGGGCGAGGAGGCCAAGCTGATGCTCGGCCGCACGCCCGGCAATATCGAAGCCATCCGCCCGCTTCGCGACGGCGTGATCGCGGATTTCGAGATCGCCGAGGAAATGATCAAACATTTCATCCGCAAGGTGCACAACCGGCGCAGCTTCGCCAGTCCGCAGGTCATCGTCTGCGTGCCGTCGGGTTCGACCGCGGTGGAGCGCCGCGCCATTCAGGAATCGGCCGAGAGCGCCGGCGCGCGCCGCGTGTTCCTCATCGAAGAGCCGATGGCGGCGGCGATCGGCGCGGCGCTGCCGGTCACCGAGCCGACCGGCTCGATGGTCGTCGATGTCGGCGGCGGCACCACCGAAGTGGCGGTGCTGTCGCTCGGTGGTATCGTCTATTCGCGTTCGGTGCGCGTCGGCGGCGACAAGATGGATGAAAGCATCATCGCCTATGTGCGGCGCAACCATAACCTGCTACTCGGCGAATCGAGCGCCGAGCGTATCAAACAGAGTATCGGCACCGCCTGTCCGCCGGAAGACGGCAACGGCCAGTCGCTCGATATCAAGGGCCGCGATCTGATGAACGGCGTGCCCAAGGAAATCGTCGTCACGCAGCGCCAGATCGCCGAAAGCCTGGCCGAGCCGGTCGGCGCGATCATCGACGCGGTCAAGGTGGCGCTCGAGAACACGGCGCCCGAGCTGGCCGCCGATATCGTCGACAAGGGCATCGTTCTCACCGGCGGCGGCGCGCTGTTGGGAAATCTCGACTATGTATTGCGCCATGCCACCGGACTGCCGGTATCCATCGCCGACGAGCCGCTTTCCTGCGTCGCCATGGGCACCGGCCGCTGCCTGGAAGAAATGAAAACGCTTAAGCACGTCTTGCACGAGGCTTATTGAAGATCGAACTGGATCGCCGGCGCCGATGCTCGGCGCCGATGCAGTGGAGGAACTAAGTGCGGGCCTACCGCGGACGCGCCCTGTTACTGGCCCTGCCGCTGAAATCCGTCATTCAGCGCTTTGCCTTCGCGCTTCTCGTGGGCGCCGCCATTACGGTGATGATCCTCAGCCGGGCGGAACCGCGGCTGGTCGATAATTTACGCGGCGCGGTCAGCGACGCCGCCGCTCCGATACTCGAATTCTTTTCCCATCCCGCCGCGTCCTTCGCCGACCTGGTCGAGGATGTCGATGCCGTGCTGGTCGTGCATGAACAAAATTCGCTGCTCGAGAAAGAGAACGCCGCACTGCTGAAATGGCAATCCGTCGCGGCGCAAATGTCGCGCGAAAACGAAGAGCTTCGCCGCATGCTTCATGTGGTGCCCGACCCGGAAGCCAGTTTCGTCACCGCCCGCGTCATTTCGGATTCGGGCGGGCCGTTCGTGCGCACGGTGCTGATCAATGCCGGGAAGAAAGACCGCGTGCGCAAGGGCCAGGCCGTCATCAACAGCGAAGGATTGACCGGGCGCGTCGTATCGGCGGGCCAACATAGCGCGCGCATCCTGCTCCTGACCGATTTGAATTCGCGCATACCCGTGGTTGTGGAAGCCAGCCGCGAGAGGGCGGTCCTGGCGGGCGACAACACGCCCCACCCGCGCCTCGAATTTCTCGCCGTCGATGCCCGTGTCAATGTCGGGGACCGCATCGTGACGTCGGGCCAGGGCGGCATATTTCCGCCCGGCCTGCCGGTCGGCGTGGTTTCCATGGTGGCCGAGGAGCGCGCGCTGGTTCAGCCATACGTCAATTGGGACCGCCTCGAACATGTCACGGTGCTGGATTATACCTTGCCGGGATTCCTTCCCGAAACCAAACGCGCCGGGCGCATCGGAGCGCTCAGATGAGGGTGGCGACATGGATGGAGCGCTCGGAGCTGCAACTGCGCGGCCTGACGCCGTTCGCTTTCACCCTGCTCATGGTGCTGGCCGGCGCCGTGCCCTGGCATCTGCCGAACTTCGCGCCGGTCACCCCGGCATTCGCGGCGATGGCGATCTATTATTGGAGCATCTACCGGCCCGACAAGCTGCCCTACGCCGCCACCTTCAGCCTCGGCCTGCTGCATGATCTGCTGACCGGAACGCCGCTCGGGATCTCGGCGCTGGTCTATTTGCTGGTGCAGGGCGTGCTGAATTCGCAGCGCACCTTTTTTCACGGCAAGCCGTTTTTGGTCGTCTGGTGGGGATTCTCCCTGGTCATGCCGGGCATGGCTTTGGTGAGTTGGATCATCGCCTCGCTTTATTTCAACACCCTTCTTCCGGCCATGCCATTCGTCATTCAGGCGGTCCTCACGGTGCTGCTGTATCCGTTGTTCGGCCTGCTGCTGAGCGCGCTGCACCGGCACATGGTGCGAGGCGCCTGAAAATGCAGGGCGAGACCGGCCGCGCCAAGCTGTTCACGCGCCGCGCCGTCATTCTGGGCGGCGCCCAGACGCTTCTTCTCGCCGGGCTGGCCGGGCGCATGTACCAATTGCAAGTGCTCGAATCGGATCGCTACAAGACATTGGCGGACGACAATCGCATCAACATGCAATTGCTGCCGCCGCCGCGCGGGCGCATCTTCGATCGTTTCGGCCAGCCGCTCGCCGTCAACCAATTGAATTACCGCCTGGTCATCGTGCCCGAGCAGGCCGGCGATCTGGAGCGCTCGCTGGACGGGCTCGGCGTGCTGATTCCGATCGAGGCGCGCGAGCGCGAGCGAATCCTGCGCGAAGCCCAGCGCAAAAGGAAATTTGTCCCCATCACGGTGCGCGAAAACCTGACCTGGGAGGAAGTTTCGCGCATCGAAGTGAATGCCCCGGACCTGCCCGGCACCATGATCGATGTCGGTCAAACCCGGCACTATCTCGCCGGTGAAGAGGCGGCGCATATTATCGGCTATGTCGGCGCCGTTTCGGAAAAGGAATTGGAGGGCGATCCGGTTCTCGCCCTGCCGGGTTTCCGCATCGGTAAAAATGGCGCCGAGAAGATTTTCGAAACGGCGCTGCGCGGCAAGGCGGGCTCGCGCCAGGTCGAGGTCAACGCCTATGGCCGCATCATTCGCGAGCTGCGCCGCAATGAAGGCCAGCCGGGCGATGACCATATCCTCACCATCGATATGGGCCTGCAGGAATACACCAACGCCCGAATCAGCCATGAGAGCGCCGCCGCCGTGGTCGTCGACGTGCATTCGGGCGAGGTTCTGGCGCTGGTTTCGTCACCGAGCTTCAATCCCAACAGCTTCACCACCGGCATCAGCCAAACCGAATGGAATGCGCTGATGGCCAATCCGCGCTTTCCGCTCACCAACAAGGCGATTTCGGGACAATATTCACCGGGCTCGACATTCAAGATGATGGTCGCGCTGACGGCGCTGGATGGCGGCATTGTGAACCCCAGCCAGGAGGTATTCTGCCCCGGACATATGGAGCTCGGAAATCGCCGCTTTCACTGCTGGAAGCGCGGTGGGCACGGCAGGATGAACATGAATTCCGGCATCACCCAATCCTGCGATGTGTATTTCTACGAAGTGTCGAAGCGGGTCGGCGTGGACGCAATCGCCAAGATGGCGCGGCGCTTCGGAATGGGCGAAAAGTCCGGCATCGAACTGCCTTCCGAACGCAAGGGGCTGGTGCCGACACGCGATTGGAAACTGGCCGTCCATGGCGTTCCCTGGCAAAAGGGCGAAACCCTGATCATCGGCATCGGCCAGGGATTTCTGCTGACCACGCCGCTCCAGCTTGCCGTCATGACCGCGCGCATCGCCAATGGCGGCATCGCGGTTCGCCCGAAGCTGGTGCGCGAGACGCAGCGCGTCGGCCGGCGCCTGCCGGACAGCCGCGAGCCATTCCCCTCCATGGGGCTTTCGGCGGTGCATCTGGCGATCGTTCAGAAAGGCATGTCGGACGTGACCAACAGCCTGCGCGGCACCGCCTACCGCGCCCGCATCGAGGAGCCTGGCATGGCCATGGCCGGCAAGACCGGCAGCGTACAGGTCAAGCGCATCACCAAGGCCGAACGCGAGCGCGGCGTGCGCAAGAACGAAGACCGCGAATGGAAAGACCGCGACCACGCGCTTTTTGTCGGCTATGCGCCGGTCGATTCGCCGCGCTATGCGGTCTCGGTGGTGGTCGAGCATGGCGGCGGCGGCTCGAAAGCGGCGGCGCCGATCGCGCGCGATATATTACGCGAGGTACAGCGCCGCGATCCGGCGCGCCGCGGACCCGAGGAAAACATCCACCTCGATACGGCGGCGGTGGTCTGAGCATGGTGGCGCGGGAAAGTCTCGACGGCGGCCGGGCCGGCATGAGCCTGCTGCAGCGGCTGCTGCAGATAAACCTGATCCTGGTCCTGCTCATCTGCCTGCCCGCCCTGGTCGGCTTCGCCATGCTTTATTCGGCGGCGGGCGGCGAGATGGAACCCTGGGCGGCGCGCCAGATCATCCGCTTCGGCTTCGGCCTGGTCATCATGTTCGGCGTCGCTCTCATCGATATCCGCTTCTGGCTCAAATCCGCCTATATCATCTATGCTGGCGCTTTTGCCCTCCTCGTCGGCGTCGAGTTGATCGGCGACGCCGCGATGGGCGCCCAGCGTTGGGTCGATATCGGCCCGCTCCAGCTGCAGCCTTCCGAGATCATGAAAATCGCGCTGATCATCGCGCTGGCGCGCTATTTTCACAGCGTCGCGATCGAGGATATCAAGCGCATTTCGGTTCTCATACCGCCGCTTGTTCTGATCCTGGCGCCAGCGGCGCTGGTGCTGCGCCAGCCCGATCTCGGCACCGCCGGCCTGCTCGCCGTCAGCGGCACCATGATGCTCTTTCTCGCCGGCCTCAGATTGTGGAAACTGGGCGTCGCCTTTGCCGGGCTGCTCGGCGCCATCCCCGTGGCCTGGCAGTTTTTGCGCGAATATCAGAAAACTCGCATCCTCACCTTCATCAATCCCGAAAGCGACCCGCTCGGCGCCGGCTATCATATCCTGCAATCGAAAATCGCCTTCGGCTCGGGCGGCATTTTCGGCAAGGGCTTTCTCGGCGGAACGCAAAGCCATCTCAATTTCCTGCCCGAGAAGCAGACCGATTTCATCTTCACCATGCTGGCCGAGGAATTCGGCCTCGCCGGCGGCATCGCCCTGTTGCTGCTTTATTTCGCCCTGATCGCCTACGGGAGCATGATTTCGCTGCGCTGCAACAGCCAGTTCGGCCGCATGCTCGGCATGGGCATCGTCACCACCTTCTTCCTCTATGTGTTCATCAACATGGCGATGGTGATGGGCCTGGTGCCGATTGTCGGCGTGCCCTTGCCGCTCATCTCATATGGCGGCAGCGCCATGCTGACCCTGCTGTTCGGCTTCGGCCTGGTGCTCAACATCTACATTCACCGCGACGTACAGATCGGCCGCCGCCAGCATCACGTACGCGCGTAATTTTTTTATTTTTTTGGTTTGTTATAATCACCCCTCAAACGCCGGAGGGACATCCGCGCGGTTTTTGTTTGGCCCCTCAATCGCCGGGCGGGGGCGTCCGCCCCCTTGGCTACCTCGTATTAACTCGGGCGCTCAGTCGCGCAGCCGGAATGCAAGAAAGTGCATTCCGGATGTGTGCCGTTTGACAGAATTTGTGGGTTCCGCCAATCGCCGGGTGGCTGGTTGACAAAGGCCCGGCGCTTTGCGATATCCAGCCCCGGCGGGCGCATAGCTCAGTTGGCAGAGCAGCTGACTTAATCAGCGGGTCCCGGGTTCGAATCCTGGTGCGCCCACCAATTTTTCAAGGACTTAGCTGGAAACGTCTAGGTCCTTGTTTCTACATGGTACCCATATGGTACCCAAAAGACAGGGCTAGGGCGGCCTCAGGCGACCGAGCTCAAAAAAGCAGGGTTGCGAGCGTGTGGCGCCAAGAACCCTCCCGGGCACGAAAATTGGATCATGCACCACAGCTAAGGGATCCGGGTCCCTTTCGGCCTGATCCCGATCAAGCTCGGAGGCTCTAGTTACCACCAGGTATATTCCACCCCTCCACCCAGACTCCTCATTCTCCGCATCATCTGTCAGACTTCACCTTCTTCCACCAAAACACTGAGATTCTGTGCGGAGAATAGCCTGTGGTAGAGTTTTCATCATGTATGTGAGAGGAATTCATGGCCAAGGAAATTATCAACGTTCCAGGACTGACAGACCGTCGCGACGACCAGGGAAAGCTAATGACGCCGCTCTCCAAAGCCACTAAGGGTGGCGGTTTTGTCTATATTTCCGGTATGACGCCTAACGATCCCATCACCGGCGGCATGGTCAGCGGCAATATCGAAGCGCAGACTGAACGGGTAATGGAAAATCTCAAGATGGTATTGGAAGCGGCCGGCACGTCATTCGACAATGTAGTCAAATCGACCGTGTTCTGCACTAACGTTGGGCATTTTGGGCGCGTCAACGCGGTCTATCGTAAGTATTTCACCGAGGACGAGTTTCCGGCGCGCACGTTCGTTAATGTTGGTTCCTGGCCACGCGACTTTGATATTGAGATAGAGTTGATTGCGTTGGCGGAATAGGGGCGGGCCTTCAGTTTGCTAAACAGTAGTATTAACGGCGTGTTAGGATGCCACCTATTTATTGATAATATTGCATCGGAAAGGGCTTCTTTTCCTACATACTCGGACATCCCAAATCTCCAAATTTTAAATTCAACTGGTTAATAAAGCCGTTGTGCCCAACCCAATTAATAGAAAGCCAGCACCAAAGCCAGCGTCTTCAGGATTGGCTGCGTATAATCAATTACGTGAGCTCGGGCAAATTGTTGCTCCAAGAATGTTGTTGTTGAGTACCCGGGATCGGGAGTACACTCATGAAACCAATAAGAACATCTGCGTTAAAGCAGCGACGAGTATTGGCAGTAGTGGAAATCGGTGCGGGAGACATCGACTTCAAGGGTGTTGCAATCAAGTGCTTGAAGCCGTCTTGTCTTAAGTATTCTTTCGCTGAGGAATGCCTCCTCACCGGGACTGCCAGCAACAGGTTTGTTGCGAGCAACGCGGTGTGAACAAGACTTGTGCCCAATACGCGAAGCATGTCAGCGGCGAATTTTGCAGACTGGGAGAGGCACATGAGCAACGAATCCAAGAAACCAGAGTCGAATGGCCCGCA
>CAJXFT010000087.1 GCA_913053235.1 uncultured Alphaproteobacteria bacterium | reverse complement strand
AGCGATGCGGCACATCGGAAGCCGCGCGCGACGCCGTCCGAAAGCCTTGGCAAGCCGCCGTCCCGGTCGCCCCCGCGACCCGTCGGAGGGCGTCGGAAGGCCTTGCCGATGGGCCGCATCGCCCGCGGCCTCCCTCCTACCCGACGGGCCGCGGGGGCGATCCCTATGGGTCATTATCACCGCTCCTTGGTATAATACCGCTGAAACCATGAGCTATCGCCTCGGCGTCGATATCGGCGGCACCTTCACCGATTTCGCCCTGTTCGACGAGGCGAAGGCCGAGATGTTCATCCACAAGCAGCTCACCACGCCCGTGGATCCGTCGCGCGCGGTGCTGGAGGGCTGCGCGCATTTGCTGGCGCAACACGGCGTCGACATCGCCGACGTGAAATCGATCGCCCATGGCACGACGCTGGTGACCAACGCCGTCATCGAGCGGCGCGGTGCGCGCACCGGGATGCTGGTCACCGAGGGCTTCCGCGACGTCCTCGATATGGCGCGCGAGACGCGCTACGATTTGTTCGATCTCCGCCTCGAATTCCCCGCGCCCCTGGTGCCGCGCAGTCTCCGCCGCGAAGTGGCGGAGCGGGTGAAGTTCGACGGCGCGGTGGAAAGCGCCCCCGATACCGCCGCCGTGCACGCCGCCATCGCCGAGCTGGTCGAAGAGGGCATCGAGGCGCTGGCCATATGTTTCCTCCATTCCTACGCCAATCCGGCGCATGAAAACGCCGCACGGGAGGTCGCGATGCGCCAATTTCCCGGGCTCTACGTGTCGGCCTCGGCGGATATCTTCTCCAATATGCGCGAGTATGAGCGCTGGACCACGGCGACCGTGAACGCCTATACCCAGCCGCTCTTCGACAGCTATTTGCAGCGCCTGGCGGACGGGTTGGAAGCGGCGGGATTCCTCGGCCGCCTTCTGGTCATGACCTCGTCGGGCGGCATGCTGGTGCCCGAGGTGGCGCGGCGCTATCCGGTGCGCGCACTTGAATCGGGGCCGGCGGCGGGCGCGCTGATGTCGGCCTATCACGGAAGGGCGCTCGATATTCCCGACCTGCTGTCCTTCGACATGGGCGGCACCACCGCCAAGGGCGCCCTGGTCAACGGCTTTCAGCCGCTCAAGCAGTACGGCGTGGAGATCGCCCGGCTGCATGATTTCAAGCGCGGCAGCGGCCTGCCGGTCCGGGTGCCGGTCATCGACATGGTCGAGATCGGCTCGGGCGGCGGCAGCCTGGCCGAGGTCGACGAGCGCGGCCTGATCCGCGTCGGGCCGAAGAGCGCCGGCGCCGATCCGGGGCCGGCCTGCTACGGCAAGGGCGGCTCGGCGGCGGCGCTGACCGACGCCAATCTGGTGCTCGGCTATCTCGATGCCGATTACTTCCTCGGCGGCGACATGCGGCTCGACGCGGCGGCGGCGCGCGCCGCCATCGAGACCAGCGTCGCCAGGCCGCTCGGCGTGACGGTGGAGCGCGCCGCCTGGGGCATGCATGAAATCATCAACGAGGATGTCGCGCGCGCCTTCCGCATCCACGCCTCCGAGCGCGGCTTCGATTACCGCGCCGCCTCGATGGTGGCGTTCGGCGGCTCGGGCCCGGCGCATGCCATGGCGGTGGCGCGCAAGCTCAAAATTCCGCGCACCGTGTTCCCCGGAGGCGCCGGCGTGATGTCGGCTTTCGGCCTGCTGGTCAGCCCGCTCGCCTTCGAGCTGGTGCGCTCCGAACCCTGCCTCGTCGCCGCCCTCGACGGCGACAGTTTTGCCGCCGGCTTCCGGGCGATGGAGGAGGAGGCGTCGGCGCTGCTGCGCCAGGCCGGCGTCGAGGCGGCCGATATCCGCCTCAGGCGGCGCCTCGACATGCGCTACCAGGGCCAGGGATATGAAATCGAGGTGGCGCTGCCGGTGGATGGCGCCATGGCCGATATATTCGCCGGCCTGGGCGAGTTGTTCCGCCGCGCCTACGCCGCCGCCTTTTCGGCCAGCTTCCTCGACGAGCCCTTGGAGATCGTCACCTGGAAGGTCGAGGCGGTGGGGCCCGAGGCACTGTTGTCGGACGGCTTCCGGCTCAGCCACGGCGCCGATTCAGGCGCTGCCTTGAAGGGCCACCGCCAAGCCTATTTCACCGACGCTTATCAGCGCTGCCCAGTCTATGAGCGCGCGCTTTTGGAACCCGACACGGAGGTGTCCGGGCCGGCGCTGATCGAGGAGCGCGAATCGACCTGCGTCATCGGCCCGGGCGATGCGGTGCGGGTCGATGCCAGGCGCAATCTGATCGCCGAACTGGGAGCGGCATAATGGACGCCATCAGCCTCGGCATCATGTGGGACCGGCTGATTTCGATCACCGACGAGGTCGTCTCGACCCTGGTGCGCACCTCGTTTTCGACGATCGTCCGCGAGGCCTATGATCTGACCGCCGTGATCACCGACGCCGACGGCCATCTGTTGGCGCAGGGGCGCTGGAGCGCGCCGCCCTTCATCGGCACGGCGCCCTTGACCATGGCCCACACCATGGCAAGGTTCCCGCCCGAATCGCTCAAGCCCGGCGACGTGCTGGCGACCAACGATCCGTGGATCGGCACCGGCCATATGTACGACATCACCGTGATGCGCCCGGTGTTCCGCGGCGCAACACTTGTCGGCTACACCATGAGCATCACCCATCTGCCCGATATCGGCGGCGCCGGTTTCGGAACCACCGCGACGGAAATCTATCATGAGGGCCTGCGCCTGCCGCTCTGTAAGCTGCTGCGCGAAGGCGAAGTCGATGAGTTCCTGTTGGAACTGATCGCCGCCAATGTGCGGGTGCCGGAACAGGTGATCGGCGATGTGATGGCGAATGTCGCCTGCAACCAGGTCGGCGGGCGGCAATTGCTCGAATTCATGGACGAGTACGGCCTCGACGATCTGGGTGAGCTCTCCGCCGCCATCCGTGGCCAGTCGGAGCGCATGACGCGGGCCGCGATCTCGAACATGCGCGACGGCACGTATCGCAACAGCATCCGCATCGAGGGCATCGACGAGCCGATCACGCTGGCGTGCCGCGTCGATGTCGAGGGCGACGGCGTGCGCATCGATCTCGACGGCACCGACGCGGCGGTGGAGCGCGGCATCAACGTGCCCTATTGCTACACCAATGCGATGTCGCTCTATTCGATGAAATGCCTGACCGTGCCCTCGCTGCCCAACAATGAGGGCTCGACCAAGCCGGTCAGCGTGCGCGCGCCGAAGGGCTGCATCCTCAACGCCCAGCCGCCGTCGCCGACCGGCGGGCGCCATATCATCGGCCATTTCGTCTCGCCGCTGATCTTCGGCGCGCTGGCCGAGGCGGCGCCGGGCGACGTGCAGGCCGATACCGGCATGATCGACCTGATGAATTTCGTCGGCACCCACAAGAACGGGCGCGGCGTCTCGACCATCTATTTCGCCGCCGGCGGCTTCGGCGCGCTCGACGGCCATGACGGCCCACCGACGCTGCCCGGCCCGTCCAACATGGCGGTGGTGCCAACCGAGGTATGGGAGGGCGTGACCAGCACATTGGTCGAAAAGCGCGCGCTGCTGGCCGATTCTGGCGGCGCCGGAAAGGCGCGCGGCGGGCTCGGCCAGGAGATCGTCATCCGCAACGACAGCGGCCATCCGATGACCATATTTTCGATGGCCAACCGCAGCGAGTTTCCCCCCCTCGGCCTGATGGGCGGCGGCGACGGCCCGCTGCGCCAGCACCGCGTCAACGGCGAGATCATCCACCCCAAGGGCCGGCAGGTGCTGGCGCCGGGCGACCGGGTGACGCTGAGGGAGCCCGGCGGCGGCGGCTTCGGCCCGGCGCGGGAACGGCCGCGCGAAAAGGTCATCGCCGATATTCGCAACGGCTTCGTCACGCGCGAAGCGGCGAAGCGCGATTATGGCGTCGAAGAGGAAGGATAGATAAGCATGGCTGGAATTCTGTTCGACAATTGCCGCATCTTCGACGGCGCCGAAGCCGTGCCGGGCGAGGGCATGGCGGTGCTGGTCGAGGGTAGCCGCATCGTGGAAATTTCCGATTCCCCGATTTCGGCCTCGGATGCGCGCGTCATCGAAGCCGGCGGGCGGTGGCTGATGCCGGGCCTGATCGACGCCCATTACCATGCGCTGCTGGCCGATCTGAATGTCGCCAATCTCGATATCATGCCGCCGTCGCTGCTGCATCAGCACGGCCATGTTAATTTGAAAGCGACGCTGGCGCGCGGCTACACATCCGTGCGCGACGCCGGCGGCGCCGATATCGGCCTGGTGCGCGCGGTCGAGGAGGGCTTGATCGAGGGGCCGCGCATCTTTCACGCCGGCAAGGCGCTGAGCCAGACCGGCGGCCATGGCGATATGCGTGCCCAGACCCATTTCGAGCCCTGCGCCTGCGCCGCCTATCATGGGCCGATCTGCGCCGTCGCCGACGGCGTCGACGAGGTGAGGAAGGCGGTGCGCGAGGAGCTGCGCAAGGGCGCGGCGCAGATCAAGCTGATGGTCTCGGGCGGCGTGCTGTCGCCGTCCGACCCGGTATGGATGGACCAATATTCGGAAGGTGAAATCCGCGCCGCGGTCGAGGAGGCGGCGACGCGGCGCACCTATGTCATGGCGCATGCCCACACCGTGAGCGCCGCCCGGCGCTGCGTCGATTTCGGCGTGCGCTCGATCGAGCATGGCACGCTGATCGACCGCGAGACGGCGGAATATGTCGCCGCCAGCGACGCCTTTGTGGTGCCGACGCTCTCGACCATTCTCATGCTGAAGCAGCATGGGCCGGAGCTCGGCCTGCCGGGCATCTTCGCCGACAAGCTCGGCACCCTGTTCGAGGATGCGCAGCGCGCCGTGGCGCATTGCCGGGAAGCCGGCGTCAAGCTCGGCCTCGGCAGCGATCTGATCGGGCCGCTGCACATACATCAGGCGATGGAGCTGAGCTTGCGCGCCGAGATTACCTCGCCGGGTGAGGCGCTTCATGCGGCGACGCGCACCAATGCGGCGCTGCTCGGCAAGCAAGGCGAATTGGGCACCGTGGCCACCGGCGCCATCGCCGACCTGCTGCTGGTCGATGGCGATCCGCTGCAAAATATCGACCTGTTGCAGCATCAGGGCGCGCATCTCTCGGTGATTATGAAGGCCGGAACCTTGCACAAGTGCCTATTGTGAGCATCGATGCCGTAACCCTTGCCGTGTTGCAGGGCCGCCTCGAACAGGTGGTCGACGAGATGGACGCGACGCTGTTTCGCAGCGCCTTCAACCCGATCATCGCCGAGGCGCACGACGCCTCGCACGGTATCTACGACCGCGACACGGGCGCAACATTGGCGCAGGGCAAGTCGGGCCTGCCGATCTTCGTCGGCGCCATGTCGTTCGCGGTGAAATTGGTGATCGACAAGGTCGCGCGGGCGGGCGGCCTCAATGACGGCGGCCTTGGCGAAGGCGATGTCTATATCTTCAACGACCCTTACGAGGGCGGCACCCATCTTTCCGATTTCAAGCTGGTGCGGCCGATCTTCCGCGCTGGCGAGCTTTATTGCTTCATGGCCTCGGTCGGCCATTGGCATGACGTCGGCGGCAATGTGCCGGGCAACTATAATCCGGCGGCCGTCGAGAGCTTCCAGGAGGGCATGCTGATCCCGCCGGTCAAGCTCATCGAGGGCGGCGTGCTGAACCAGGATATCGTCGATATTCTCAGCGCCAACTCGCGCCAGCCGGTCAGCCTATACGGCGATTTGAACGGCCAGATAAATGCGCTGGACCTCGGCGCCGGGCGCATCAAAGAACTGCTCGACGAATATGGCGACGGGCTGGTCGAAGAGGCGTTCGCCGAATTGCGTGGCCGCGCGGCGCGCCTGATGCGGGCGCATATCGCCGAACTGCCGGACGGCGTTTACGCCTGCGACGATTGGCTCGACAATGACGGCATCACCGACGCACCGCTCACCATCGCGCTCGATATGAAGATCGACGGCGAGCGCATGACACTGGATTTCTCGCGTGCCGCGCCGGCCTGCGCCGGCCCCGTCAACATCAGCTACGCCACCGCGATCGCCGCCTGCTATGTCGCGCTCAAGCATATCTTCCGCGACGTGCCGGCCAATGCCGGCGTGCTCGAGCCGATCACGTTCGTGATTCCCGAAGGCTCAATCCTGCACGCCACGGCGCCACGGCCGGTCGGCGGCTATACCGAAACCATCCTGCGCCTGATCGACGTCATGTTCGGCGCCCTCGCCGAGGCGGCGCCCGAGCGCTCCAACGGCTGCGCCTACGGCACCATCAACGCGCTGTCGCTGGCCGGCCATCGCGGCGACGGGCGGCGCTGGGTGATGTTTTCCTTCTTCGGCGGCGGCCATGGCGGCCATCCGGAAGGCGACGGCCTCAATCACGGCAACGCGCCGATCTCGACCGCCACCATCCCGCCGGTCGAGATATTGGAGGCCGCCTATCCGGTGATGTTCAGCCAATGGGCGCTGCGTGCCGACAGCGGCGGGCCGGGCCGCCACCGGGGCGGCCTCGGCGGCGTCTATGAGATCGAACTGCTCGAGCAATCGGCCGATGTGTTTCTGTTCGGCGAGCGCGGCCGCTATCCGCCGCAAGGGGTCGCGGGCGGCGGCCCGGGCGCGTGCAACATTTTCGAATATGACAGTGCGGGCGGCCGGAGCCGGCCGCCGCTGGCTTCCAAACTGACCGGGCTCGAAATCGCGCGCGGCCAGCGCCTGCGCCTGGAGAGCCCGGGCGGCGGCGGTTACGGCGATGCTTTCGAGCGGGCGCCAGAAGCGGTGGCGGAAGACGTCCGCCTCGGCTATGTCAGCCGCGACGCGGCCGCGTGTGATTATGGCGTTGCGCTCGATGAAGAGGGGCGGGTGGACGGGGCGGCGACCAAGGTGCTGCGGAGATGAGCGGCGGCGTCATCGTCGGCGTCGATGTCGGCGGAACCTTTACCGATGTTTTCGCCATCGACCGCGAGAGCGGCCGAGCGACCATCGCCAAGGTGCCGACGACGCCGGAAAACCAGGCGGCGGGCTTCGCGCGCGGCGTCGCCGAGGGCGCCGGCGCGATGGCGCGCATCGATAGCATCGTGCACGGCACCACGGTCGGCACCAACGCGCTGCTGCAACGCAAGGGCGGGCGCACCGCTATGATCGTCACCGAAGGCTTCCGCGACGTTTTGGAGATGCGCCGGCGCGACCGGCCGCAAACCTGGGGCCTCTGGGGCAGCTATGCGCCGGTGGTCGCGCGCGATTTCAGCATCGAAGTAAGTGAGCGCACACTGGCTGACGGCAGCATCCGCGAGCCGGTCGATGCAGCGGAGGTGCGCGCGGCTGCCGAGCAGTTGGCGGCCCGGGGCGCCGAGGCGCTGGTGATTTTTTTCGTCAATTCCTACGCCAACGATGCCAATGAACAAGCGGCGCTGGCGGCGGCGCGCGCGGTTTGGCCGAATGATTTCGTCATGGCGTCGAGCCAGATCCTGCCCGAAATCCGCGAGTTCGAGCGCGCCTCGACGGCGGCGCTGAACGCCTATCTGCAACCCGTTCTGGGCCATTATCTGGCCCGGCTCGAAGCCGCTCTGGGGAGGGACAGCTTTGCCGGCGAAGTGTTTATCCACCAATCCAATGGCGGCGTCATGCGCGTCGAGACGGCGCGCCGGCTGCCCATTCGCACCGCCCTTTCGGGGCCGGCGGCGGGCGTCGTCGCGGCCGGCCATATCGCCGCCGCCGCCGGCTTCGACAATGTCATCACCTGCGACATGGGCGGCACCAGCTTCGATGTCTCGGTGGTGAGCGGCGGCAAACATGCCGTGAGTGCGCAAACATCGATCGATTTCGGCCTCGTCATCCGCACGCCGATGGTCGAGATCACCACCATCGGCGCCGGCGGCGGCTCGATCGCCTGGGTCGATGCCGGGGGCCTGTTGCGCGTCGGGCCGGAATCGGCCGGCTCGGACCCGGGGCCGGCCTGTTATGGCCTCGGCAGCACGCGGCCGACCGTGACGGATGCCAATGTCGCTTTGGGCCGCATCAATGCCGAACGTCCCATCGGCGGCAAGCTCGAGCGCCTCGACAGAGCGGCGGCCGAGGCGGCGATCCTGGCCCATGTCGGCGCGCCGCTCGGCCTCGACGCGACGGCGGCGGCGGCGGCCATCATACGCGTCGCCAATGGCCTGATGGCCGGCGCCATCCGCCTGGTGTCGATCGAACGCGGTCATGATCCGCGCAAATTCGTGATCATGCCGTTCGGCGGCGGCGGCGCGCTGCATGCCGGCGCGCTGATGCGCGAGGTCGGCCTCGCCAAGGCGCTGGTACCGCGCTATCCCGGCGTCATCAGCGCGCTCGGCTGCGCCATCGCCGATATGCGCCACGACGCGGTGGCGACGGTGAACCGCACCCTGGAAGACCTCGACGCTTCGGAATTGCAGGCGCGCATGGCGGCGCTGGCCGAGGGCAGCGGCGAGCTCGTCGGCGACGGCGCCGAGATTTCCTTCGCCGCCGACATGTCCTATCAGGGCCAGAGCCATACCGTCGCGGTGGATCTGACCAGCGGCTCGAAAAGCGACGTGGCGGCGGTGCGCGGCGATTTCGAGGCGCGCTACCGCGCCGTCTATGGCCGCCTGCTCGACGGCATTCCGATACGCCTGTTGAATCTGCGCCTGACGGCGCTGGCGCGGCGCGATGCATTCGATCTTTCCGTGCTTGCCCCCGGTGGCGGCGCCGGCAATGCCGAGAGCGGCAGGCGCCCGGTATGGTCCGACGGCGCGTGGCGCGACACCGCGATCTATGATCGCCTTGCCCTTGCCCCCGGTGCTAAGCTGGCCGGACCGGCCATCCTGGAGCAGGCGGATGGCACGGTCTTTGTCGATCCGGGGTTGGTGGGAGAAGTGGACGGATTCGGAAATCTCATCGTGGCGCGCGGCGATGGTTAAAACCGGCGCCATGCATCTCGACGCCTTGCGTGACGGGCGCGAGGTGATTCTCGACGGAGAGCGCGTCGATGATGTGACGCGCCATCCCGCCTACCGCAATGCGGTGGCGACCTCGGGTCTGCTCTATGATTTTCAGGCGGCGGCGGAGAATATCGAGGCGCTGACCTTCACCTCGCCGGATAGCGGCGAGCGGGTCAACCGCTGCTGGCAGATGGCCGAGAGCTACGGGGAGCTGGTGGCGCGCCGCCACGGCTTGGAGAAATGGGCCGAATGCCATTTCGGCTTTCTCGGGCGCTCGCCGGACCATGTCGCTTCGGGCCTGACCGGGATGGTCATGGGCGGCGAAATTTTCGACCGCTGGGACCCGGCGCGGGCCGGCGCGCTGCGCGATTATTTCCGCTACGCGCGCGATAACGATCTCTATCTGAGCTACGTCATCATCAATCCCCAGGCCGACCGCTCGAAGGGCGCCGGCGATCAGGACGACCCGTTCCTGACGGCGCGCCTCGTCGATGAGGACGCAGACGGCATCACCGTGCGCGGCGCCAAGATGCTGGGCACGAGCTGCATCATGTCGAACGAGATCTGGGTGACGACGATCCAGCCCTTGCGGCAAGGCGAGGAGCCCTACGCGCTCTCCTTCGCCATCCCGATGAACCAAAAGGGCCTCAAGATCCTGTCGCGCAAATCCTACGAAGAGGCGGCGGCCTCGGAGTTCGACAATCCGCTGTCCTGGCGCTTCGACGAGAACGACGCGGTGATCTATTTCGACGACGTCAAGGTGCCGTGGGAGCGCGTCTTCATCGCCGGCGATGTGGCCATGTGCGGGCAGCAGTTTCACGCCACGCCTTGCCATGTGCATCAAAACTACCAATGCCAGATACGCCTCAATGTGAAGATGCGTTTCCTGCTCGGCCTCGCTCACAAGATCGCCGAGGCCAACGGCACCGTCGATTTTCCGTCGGTGCGCGAGACATTGGGGCAGTTGGCGGCCGACGCCGCCCTGGTCGATGGCCTGCTCAACGCCATGGAGGTGAAGGGGCGCCATCACGGGCGCTATTTCATCGCCGACAGGCACACCCTTTACGCTGCCCAGGTACAGACCCAGCAGCTCTATCCGAAGGTGATCACGGCGCTTCGCGAGTTGGCCGGCGGCGGCATGATCATGCTGCCGTCCTCGGTCGAGGATTTCGCCAATCCGGAGGTCGCTGGCTATATCCAGCGCTCGCAGGGCTCGCCGCTGTTTTCGCCCGAGGACAGGGTGAAATTTTTCAAATTGGCGTGGGACGCGGTGGGCAGCGAATTCGCCTCGCGCCATGTGCAATATGAAATGTTCTATGCCGGCGCCGCTTTCGTCACCAAGGGGCATTCCTACCGGACCTATGATTGGGACGGCGCGGCGGAACTCGTCGGGCGCATTATGGAGAGCTACAGCCTCGAAGACTCGCTGGCAAAATCGGGCGGCAAATAGGGAGAGCGGGAGACCATGGCGATCGACAAGGAACATCTTGAATTCCATACCCCCGACATGACGGCGGGATGGCACACATTGCCCGGCTACCCACCCGGCATCGAGCAGAAAATCCTCGCCGGAAATTTGGACGAGGAAAACAAAAGCGGCGGGCGGACGCGCCTGTTGCGCATCAAAGCCGGCGTCTACACCACCGCGCCCTTTCGCCACGATTATTGGGAGGAGGTCTATCTGCTGGCCGGCGATTTGACCGTCGGCAATGACGCGGACGGCAATGGCGGCGAGAATTTCAAGCCGCCGACCTATGCCTGCCGGCCGCCCGGGATCGATCATGGGCCGTTTAAATCAGAGGGCGGCTGTTTGATGTTTGAAATTCACTATTACGATCCGGCGTAATCCGGTTTGAGGGGGAGGAGAATAACATGACGGAATATACGGTCGATCCGGCGCGCATGGCGCTGGTCAATGTCGATATGCAGGTCGCTTTTGTCGAGGGCACGCCGCTTTCGGCGCCGGGCGGCGTGGCTTTGATTCCAACCGTCAACCGCTTGGCCGAGGCGTGCCGCCGCGCCGGCATGATGGTCATCCATACGCGCCACGTGACGCGCCCCGACGGCAGCAATCTCGGCACCATGGGCGAGCTTATCGAGGCGGTGCGCGACGGCTATATCATGGACGGCTCCGAGACCGCCAAGCTGCACCCCAAGCTCGACGTGAAAGCCGGCGACATCGTTCTCGAAAAGCCGCGCTACGGCGCCTTCAGCGGCACCGACCTCGACAATGTGCTGCGCGCCGGCGGCATCGACACGATCATCGTCAGCGGCATCTGCACCAATATCTGCTGCGAGACGATGGCGCGCGAAGCCGGCATGCGCGATTATCACGTCTTTTTCATGGCGGACGGTACCGAGACCTTTCCGGCCGGCGGCCTCACGGTCGAGGAAATCAAGCGCGCGGTGCACACCACCATCGGCCTCGCCTTCGCCAATGTCGTAACCGTCGATGAGATGATCGCCCGTATCGAAGGCGCAGCCGGCAAGGCGGTGGCAGCGGAATAGGCTTCACCCCGCGATGACGAGCGGGTGGATATCGTAGGCGTGGCTGATTTTGCGGCCGAGCACCGGGTCTTGCAACTCGAATTCGAAGCGCTCGGCCGGCTGGATGCCGTCGATCGCCGGCAGGGTGCCGCCGAACATGACAGTGCCCGGGGCGAGCGCGGCGGCGCCGTCTGTATAACGCGTGATGAGATCACCGGGCGCGCGCATCGCTTTGAGGCTGCCTTCCTGATAGAGCCGTCGCTCGCCCGCCGTCACCGCCCATGAACGCAACATCAGCTCGTCCCAATGGCCGGCGACTTCCGCATAGGGCCAAACCTCTCGCGACATCGGCTTGTCGCACATTTGCTTGGCGACGGTGATGCCGTAGGTCTCGACCTCGCGGTCGGTATGATCGGAGCCGGCGCCGACATAGAGGCTGTCATTGCCCTGGATGAGCACGAACTCGACCTCGCCGCTCGATTGCTCGCCGCTCGCCTCGATGGCATCGGCCAGGGTGAGGCGGGCGGCGGCGACGCGGTAGAAAAGCGGCGTCGCGGCCGGGCGCTTGACGCCGAGTTCCTCCAATTCGCGGATATGCGCTTCCATTTTCGCCACGTCGCGCCCGGTCCAGCCGGCGATGACCGCCGCCGCGACGGCGATCTCGATCGGCTTGGTCTCAATGGCGCCGCTGTCGACGGCGAGGCGAAGCGTGGTTCGAGCTGCCATATTAATGTCCTTCCCCTTGTCCTTCCCGCGCGGTTTTTTGTGGTTCGGAAATGCGCCTCAGCGCCACCGCGATGCGCGCCGCCAGCCCGGCGTTTGCCGTCGCCAGCGCCTGATTGGCGGCCAGCGTGCGCCCGCCGCTCAACTCGCCGATGCGTTTCAGGAGATAGGGCGTAATGTCTTTTCCGCTGACCTTTTCGGCCGCCGCTTCGGCCTCGGCCCGCGCCGTCCAATCCTCCAGCTCGTGCCAGGCAATAGCATATTCCTCGGCGATCGGGTTTACGATCAACATGCTGCTGGCGAGAGCGAGCTCGCCGTGGCGGCGCACTATCCGCGCCGCCTGTTCGGGCTCGTCGATGCGCCGCTCCAAATCGAGGCCGCTATCGCGCGCGTAAAAGGCAGGAAAGCGGTCGGTCGCGAAGCCGATCACCGGAACCGCCTGGCTTTCAAGAACTTCCAGGGTTTTCGGCAGGTCGAGTATGGATTTGGCGCCGCTGCAAATGACGGCGACGCCATGGCGGCCGAGCGCCGCCAAATCCTGAGAGATATCGAATGTCTCCTGCGCGCCGCGGTGAACGCCGCCGATGCCGCCGGTGGCAAAAACCCTGATTCCCGCCTTGGCGGCGCAATGCAAGGTGGCCGAGACGGTGGTGCCGCCGCAATCTACCCCACCGTGTAGTGCGAGCGCGCTCGACAGATCCCTTAAGGTGACTTTGACGGCGTCGCCGGAACGCGCGAAATTTTCCAGCAGCGCCGATTCGCAGCCGATGTGAATTTTACCGAGATGTACGCCGATTGTGGCGGGCACGGCGCCCTCGGCGGTGACGGCGGCCTCCATGGCGCGCGCGGTTTCCAGGTTGCGCGGCCAGGGCAGGCCGTGTGAAATCAGCGAGGTCTCGAGCGCCACAACGGCCTGGCGCTGCTTCAGCGCGGCCCGCACGAGAGGAGAAAATACAAGATATTCCATATAGTTATCGGTTGTTTCATAGGGCTCGATGTTGACGATGTTTACAATTTAAGGTAGGATAACGTTTTGAATAGAACCGTTCCGTTCGATATATTTTACCTGGATTAAATTTTTTTATTTAGCTCTTATTAGTAGAAACGTATAATAATTTAGATTAATTTGAAATCGCGTTTAACCTTTGGGATAGTGTACCACGCCGAAGGCGGGAAATCAGTGATGTATCGGATGCGGCCGAATTGACCGCCGCGGGCCAATCATCGCCGCTGTGGCGTGGTAGGAAGTCGAGAGGATCATGAGATTCCTAGTTGCCGATGATCATGCGGTATTTCGCGTTGGTCTGCTCTATTTGCTACAGCGGCTCGACCCGGAAGCCGAGATATTGGAAGCCAGCGATTACGCCGAAGCGCTCGATATCGCCGAGCGCGAAGAAGCCATCGATTTGATATTGGTCGATTTGCTGATGCCGGGTGTCGAGGGATTTAGCGGCATTTCCGGCCTCCGCGACAGGGCCCGCGCGGCGCCCATCATCGTCGTCTCGGCGCGCGAGAATCCGGCCGATGTTCAGGCCTCGCTCGACAATGGCGCGATGGGCTATTTGCCCAAATCGTCATCCTCGGAAGTCATGTTGAATGCCATCCGCCTGGTGCTGGCGGGCGGCATGTATTTGCCGCCGGCGCTCTTGGGGCGCCAGGACGGAGATGGCCGCGCGATCGCCATCGAATCCAACCTCGGCCAGCCGCGCCTGTCGGAACAGGTGGCGCGCAGTTTGACACGGCGCCAGCGCGACGTGATGCGGCTCCTCGCGCTCGGGCGCTCGAACAAGGCCATCGCCCAGGAACTCGAATTGGCGGAAGGCACGGTCAAGGTGCATGTATCGGCCATTTTCAAGGCGCTCAACGTGACAAACCGCACCGAAGCCGTGATCATCGCCGGTAAATTCGAAGCCGAAGAGGATTCTTAAACCCGGCAACGCGCCCAATTGGCTTGAAGAACGGCGCAAATCGGCGCAGATTGGCGGGCTCATTGATTGAAGGACGGCGCCGATGTCCATCATACGGAATCTAATGTGGAGCGCCTTCAGGCGCGCCGCGGCTGACCCGAGGGTGCAGCAGAAAGCCATCAAGACCGCCGTTACCGTCGACAAGAAATTGACCGAGACCGCCGACAAGGTCGTCGAATTCGCGGCCGAAAAGGATCCCATGCGCGAAGCCGGGCGCATGTTCGGAAAGCTGATGTCGGGCGGCAACGATAAGAAATAATTAAGTAAACTGTCACCGTAATTGCAGCGGCGGAACCGACAAAGACTCTTCCAAACGGCACACCCCCCGGAATGCATTTCTTGCATTCCGGCAAGCGCGCCAAGCCAAGGGAGCGGATGCGACCGCCCGGCGCTTGAGGGAACAAACAAAAAGAGCGCCCGAGTTAATACGAGGTAGCCAAGGGGGCGGATGCCCCCGCCCGGCAATTGAGGGACCAAACAAAAGAGCGCGGATGCCCCTCGGTGTTGTTAGCGCGCTCCGCGCGCTTGGTTTCCCCCTTCTCCCAAACCCTCTTCCCCTCCGGGAAGAGGGCCTTGTCACTGAATTAGGCAAACGGTCATAAAAATATATCTCCGCCGTTCGGGCTCAGACATTGGCCGACATAGTGATCGGCGTCGCTTGACGCCAGAAAGACATAGGTCGGCGCGATCTCATCGACGACGGCGAAGCGGCCGCGCGGAATGGTCTGGCGTATCGCTTCGAGAA
>CAJXFT010000086.1 GCA_913053235.1 uncultured Alphaproteobacteria bacterium | reverse complement strand
AGCGATGCGGCACATCGGAAGCCGCGCGCGACGCCGTCCGAAAGCCTTGGCAAGCCGCCGTTCCGGTCGCCCCCGCGACCCGTCGGAGGGCGTCGGAAGGCCTTGCCGATGCGCCGCATCGCCTGCGGCCTCCCTCCTACCCGACGGGCCGCGGGGGCGATCCCCATGGGTCATTATCACCGCTCCTTGGTATTACGGAGGCTGGATTTTGGCCCGCCGCCCCTGAAGGAGCAAGTGTTGGCAGGGTTTTGTGGCCAGGCCGGGCCAACATCGGCTATGTTGCGCGGGCATTTACCGGGTTTGGGCGTCCCGACCGGATAAGATTTGGGTGCCCCGACCGGGTAAAATGCCGCCGAACAATTGACGTGCAAAAGATGATCACCCCTTCCGATCTGGTCTCACATATCGAATTGCTGAGCCGGGCCCGCATTCTTTGTGTCGGCGATCTCATGCTCGACCGATTCGTTTACGGCGAGGTCGAACGCACCTCGCCGGAAGCGCCGGTGCCGGTGCTCGGAATCGAGCGCCAAACCGCGATGCTGGGCGGGGCGGGAAATGTCGCGCGAAATTTGATCAGCCTGGGCGCGCGGGCGGCGCTGCTCTCGGTGGTCGGCGACGATGGCGTCGGGCGGACGCTGACCCAAATGGTCGGCGAGGAGGAGCGAATCGAGCCGCATTTGCTGGTCGAGCGGGGCCGGCCGTCGACCGAAAAAACCAGATTCCTGGCCGGCGGCCAGCAGCTTCTGCGTACCGACCGCGAAACGCGCGGTTGGATCAGCGAGCGCAGCGCCGAGAACCTGCTGCGCATGGCCGAGGATATCGTCCCGCAATGCGATGTGCTGGTTCTGTCGGACTATGCCAAGGGCGTCCTGACGGAAGAGCTGTGCCAGGCCCTGATCGCCTGCGCACGCACCGCCTCGAAGCCCGTGGTGGTCGACCCCAAGGGCATGAATTACGACTGCTACAGGGGCGCCAGCGTCATCACGCCGAACCGGCGCGAGCTCGGCGTCGCCACCGGCGCGCCGGTCGAAACGGAAGACGAGATCATCGCCGCCGGGCAATCGCTGATCGCGCAAATGGCGATCGATGCGCTGCTGGTAACGCGCAGCCGGCACGGCATGACGCTGCTTACGGCGGGCGGCGGGGTCGCGCATTTGCCGGCCCGGGCGCGCGAGGTGTTCGACGTATCGGGCGCCGGCGATACCGTGGTGGCGACGCTGGCCTGCGCGCTGGCCAACGATGTCGAACTGGCCGAAGCCTCGGCCCTGGCCAATTTGGCGGCCAGCGTGGTGGTGGCAAAATCGGGCACCGCCGTGGTATTTGCCGCCGACCTGTTGCACGCCGTGCGGGCCGGCGACCTGTCTTCGTCCGAAGCCAAGATCGTGCCCCTGACGGCGGCTCTCGAGAGCATTGCAAAATGGCGCGCCGCCGGCCAGACGGTCGGCTTCACCAACGGCTGTTTCGATCTTCTCCACCCCGGCCATATTTCGCTGCTGCGCCAAAGCAAGGAGGTTTGCCGGCGCCTGGTCGTCGGGCTCAACAGCGATGCTTCGGTGCGCCGCCTCAAGGGCGCGGACAGGCCGGTGCAAACGGAAAGTGCGCGCGCCCAGGTGCTGGCGTCGCTTGAGACCGTCGATCTCGTGGTTATCTTCGCCGAAGACACGCCGATCAACATGATCGAAGCGATTCGCCCCGATGTGCTGATCAAGGGCGGCGATTACCGCATCGAAGAAGTCGTCGGCGCCGAATTCGTCCAGGGCCATGGCGGCAAGATCCTGTTGGCCGAAACCGAAGCCGGCTTCAGCACCAGCGGAACGATAGAAAAACTGCAGCGCTAGGCGGATGCCGCCCCCCGAACCGGCAGCTAGGCGCGGGAGCGCCGCTCGTGGCCGCGGATTCGCGCCTTGACCAGGAAAATTTGATCTTTAACCCTTAGTTTTCGGCGTTTGAGTTCGGCCAGGGAGAGGGTATTGGGCGCCGGTCTTTGCGCCTCGTCCTGGATCGCTTTTTCCAAATTGGCATGTTTCGCGGCGAGGCTGGCAACGTAATCGTCCAGCAACAGGTCATTGCTTATATCAACGGGATCTAGCTTTGAATACATCGTCCCCATCGCGGCGAATTTCTTACGGGAATATCGGACAGCGGCGCTTCGCCAGACACCGCGCGCCAAATGAGCAACCCTCGGATTGTCGCATAGCGGCCATTCATTGACCACAAAATCCGCAATAATTATGCGCCGTTGGAAACCGCGGACCATAACCAAGGATATAGGCGCACGAAACCTCCCGAAAGGTTAATTGGTTAAGAAATTATTAACGTCAATTCAATTCTTTAGGCGATTTTCATGCCGCCGGGCACATATTCACTCTCGATTTTCCGCGCGCATTTTGGTATGATATGGAACGAAACGATCGTTCAATGTCACAACGCTGGATGAATGATGGAACATCAAGTTGTCGATCAACGACTCGTCTCCCTGAGGATCGAACACCGGGACCTAGACGATGTAATCAGCAAATTGGTAGGCGACCACGAAGCAGACGACGTCCGAATGCGACGAATGAAAAAACGAAAATTGGCGCTTAAAGACGAAATCGCCAAGCTTGAAAGCGATCAGCTTCCGAATTTGATCGCGTAGTTTCGCGCCGCGCCTCGATAGTTTCGCGGGGCGCCGCGGCAAAGCGGCATAACTTCTGATCGGCTATTGCGGGTGACCGGCTTGTGCGGGTGACCGGCTATTGCGGGGCTTTTTCTCGCAGTCCGCCCTGTTTGCTGGCGTACATCGCCTTGTCGGCCTCGGCGAGCGCCTGGCCTGCGTCTTCCACCCCGTTGAAGGTGTAGGCGCCGAAGGTCACGTTTATTTCCAGTTCTTCATCATTGAACGACACGCGCTCTTTGGCGATCTCGTGCGCCAACTGAATCGACTTGTCATGCGCTACCTCGGCATCGATCTGATAGAGGATGACGCCGAACTCGTCGCCGCCGAGGCGGCCGACGATGTCCGAATCGCGGACCTGCTCCAGCAATGTATCGGCGACATGGCGAAGCGCCGCGTCGCCGGCCGGATGGCCGAGGGAATCGTTGATTTGCTTCATATTGTTGACGTCGAAATAGATAACCGTGCTCGGCGCGCCATACCTTTCCGTCATCGAGATGGCGCGCGTCAATTCACGCACGAAAGCGCGGCGGTTATAGACCGGCACCAGCGAATCCTGGTCGGCCAGGCGTTCGAGATGCTGAATACGCCCGCGGCTGTTGTTCAATTCCTCGCGCAGCCGAGCCACTTCCTCCATCAGCGCCATGATCGCCATGCGCACCTTGGGAGTCAGCTCCGCCTCGGGGATGCCCATCACGGCGGCGCTGTCATGAACCTGGTGGCTTGAACTGGGAGCGGCGCTGGCATTGCCGCGCTTGGCACTCCCAGCGCGGCCCGCGACGCCGACGCGCGACGTTCTAGTTCCCTCTATTTTCATTCAATCCCGTCCTCGATTAACGCCACTTTCGCGCCATCCAGTGTAAGCATCGATAACTTTTTATTACCATAAGCGCTTAACGAAGGCAAAAACTCCGCCCAAGAATCACCATTTCCGCGAAAAGAACCTTTCCGTTCATGAAGCCGCCCATTAACATCGCCCGAGCGCGTTTAGTAATAGTAAATGATTTTGTCTTTTTTATCGAATTCGGCCAAAAAGTGAGCCCTGAAGAGCCTTGAGCGCAAAAAAACCCCTGATCGGCATTATCATGGGCAGTCAGTCCGACTGGCCGGTGATGCGTCACGCCGCATTGACCCTGGACAGCCTGGCAATCGCTTATGAATCGCGCATCATATCGGCCCACCGCACGCCCGAGCGCCATGGCCTCTATTGCGCCGAGGCCAGGCAGCGCGGTCTGCAGGTGATCATCGCCGGTGCCGGCGGCGCCGCCCACCTGGCCGGCGTCACGGCCGCGCTGACGCCGCTTCCCGTGCTTGGCGTGCCCATGGAAAGCGCCGCCCTCAAGGGCATGGACAGCCTGTTGTCGACAGTTCAGATGCCGGGCGGCATTCCCGTCGGCACCCTCGCCATCGGCAAACCCGGCGCCATCAACGCGGCGCTTCTGGCCGCCGCCATCATCGCCCTCGGCGATGAAACGGTGGCCGGCGCACTCGATGAATGGCGTTCCCGGCAAACCGCCAACGTCCCCGAAATCCCAATTGATCCCGCCGACTAGCGGCGACCCCGTTCAAATTTGAAAGCGCGGACCGGGCGGCGCTTGATCAGGCGCGCCATAATTTCGGGCGACGGCAACACACTCCGCAATCGGCCCTGCAGCCGGCCCACCCGCGTGACATCCTCCAGGCGGCGGTCGAGAAAGGCCCAGCATTCTTCGTGATCCTCAGAGCCGTCATCGAGCCAGTACAGCAGAGTCGAGCCGTAAACTCCGGCCAGCAGGGCGCGCTTGCTGTAGAAATTCAAATCCATCGACTTATCGCCGAGGGCAAACCACATCGTATCGACCGTGCGGTAAAGGCAGCGCAGTGAGAGCGGTGCGTTCAGCGGCAGGGCGAGATAGGCCAAGGCGGCGCGCACGGCCTCGGGGTGGGGGGTTTCCTGTTCCACGCGCAGGCGCACGGCGGCGGCAATGCGCCGGCCCGGATCCAGGCCCTTGAGCGCCTCCGTGTCGAGGCCCGCTTCCATGCGCCGGTCGGCCCGCGCCGAGTGATATTCGATCAGCGATGCGGCGCCGTCGGGAAAGGCGCGCCGCGCGGCATCGACGGTGACAGCGCATTCCTCCGCCGCCGCCAGCAGCGCCTTTTCTCCCCAGCCATCGAACGGCACATGGTCGAGAACCACTTCGACAAGCGCATCGCGGGTCTCGTCCGCCGTCATGTCTCGCCGCGTCATGAATCGTCTTCCTCCGCTTCCTCCGCTTCTTCCGCTTCCTCGGGCGGCGCCAGCGACAGCTCGCTGGTGAATGTCAATGTCGACAGGTCGCGCATGCGCATGGGATAGAGAATGCCATCGAGGTGATCGCATTCATGCTGGACGACGCGGGCGTGAAAGCCCCTCGCCTCGCGCTCGATCAACGCGCCGAGATGGTCGATGCCGCGATAGCGGATATGGCTGTAGCGCGGCACCGTCCCGGCCAATCCCGGCATCGAGAGGCAGGATTCCAGACTCTCGGTCATACCCTCGCCGAACAGCTCGATCTCGGGATTTATCAACACGGTAAAGGGGCACGCTTCAGCCTCTTCGCCGTCTTCCCTTTGGGCGCGCGCGGCGGAGACGTGAAACATCACCAGACGCAGCGGTACATGCACCTGTGGCGCTGCCAGGCCGGCCCCCGCGGCATCTGCCAGGGTGTCTATCATGTCCTCCACCAGCATGCCGATTTCGGGCGCCCTGGGGTCGCTGACAGCCTCCGCAACCTGTTTGAGCAGCGGATGCCCCATGCGGGCAATCTTGAGAATAGCCATGGCCCCTATAATGGCCTTCCGCCGCCCTCGGGTAAACCGGGTAAAGCCCGCCAAACGCGCCAAACCGGGGATCTCGCCATCACCGCCCTTCACAGGCGGCCCGCGACATGCTATGACGCCCCGCTTTCGAAGCAAACGCAATTCAAGGAATAAACGCTTGGTACAGGTCGTCGTCAGAGAAAATAATGTCGACCAGGCTCTCAAGGCGCTGAAAAAGAAAATGCAGCGCGAGGGCATCTTCCGCGAGATGAAGATGCGGAGACATTACGAAAAGCCGTCAGAGAAGCGCGCGCGCGAAAAGGCGGAAGCGATCCGCCGTGCCCGCAAGCTGGCGCGCAAACGCTCTTCGCGCGAAGAATAAACCCGCTCCACCGTTACGTCCGAATTCGGGCCGCCGAGCCTCAGCCGCGCGGGCGCATCCGCGTCCGCGCCCAGGTACGGCTATAACGCCTTGACGATAGCCTCGACCATCTTCTTGGCGTCGCCGAACAGCATCATGGTGTTGGGATTGTAGAACACCGGATTGTCGATGCCGGCATAGCCGGGCGACAGCGAGCGCTTGACGAAAAGCACCGTCTTGGCGTTCTCGACATCGAGGATCGGCATGCCGGCGATGGCACTTTGCGGGTCGGTCTTGGCGACCGGATTGACGACGTCATTGGCGCCGATCACGAAGGCGACGTCGGTGCTGGCAAGGTCGCTGTTGATTTCATCGAGCTCGAAGACCTCGTCATAGGGCACATTGGCTTCGGCCAGCAGCACGTTCATGTGGCCCGGCATGCGCCCGGCGACGGGATGGATGGCATAGCGTACGCGCACCCCTTTCTTGCCCAACTCATCGGCCATCTCGCGCACGGCATGCTGTGCCTGGGCGACGGCCAGGCCGTAGCCCGGCACGATGATCACCGAGCCGGCGTTGGAGAGAATGAAGGCGCCGTCATCGGCGCTGCCCGCCTTGTGCGGTTTTTCGCTCTTGTCCACCTTCAAATCTTCGCCGCCAAAGCCGCCGAGGATGACGCTGATGAACGAGCGGTTCATGCCCTTGCACATGATGTAGCTCAAAATGGCGCCGGACGAGCCGACCAGGGCGCCGACGATGATCAACACCGTGTTGTCGAGGGTGAATCCGATGCCGGCCGCCGCCCAGCCCGAATAGGAATTCAGCATCGAGATCACCACCGGCATATCGGCGCCGCCGATGGGAATGATGATGAGCACGCCGAAGACCAGCGCCAGCGCCGTCATGATCCAGAATATTGTCGGCGATTGGTCGACGCAGAAGATCGCCGCGAGGGCGATGATGATCAACGCGACGATCAGATTGAACGGACGCTGCCCGGCAAACACCAGGGGCGCGCCGCTCATCAATTCCTGCAGCTTGAGGAAGGCGATGATGGAGCCGGTGAAGGTCATGGCGCCGATCACCATGCCGATGCTCAATTCGATGCGGCTGATCAGGCGGATATCGCCCTCGACGGCGATATGAAACACCTCGGGCGCCAGCAGGGCGGAGCCCGCCACCAAAACGGCGGCGAGGCCGACCAAACTGTGAAACGCCGCCACCAGTTGCGGCATGGCGGTCATCTTGATCCTCAAGGCGATAACGGTGCCGACCAGGCCGCCCGCCGCGATGCCGATGACGAGCCAGAGATAATCCTCGACGCCGGGCTGGGCCAGGGTGGTGCCGACGGCGATCACCATACCGGCGATGCCGAAGATATTGCCGATTCGTGAGGAGGCCGGCGAGGACAGGCCGCGCAAGGCCATGATGAAACAGACACCCGCGATCAGATAGAGAATCGCGGCGAGATTGGCGGTCATGGCGGCGGTCCTATTTCTTTTTCTTGTACATCTGCAGCATGCGCTGGGTCACGGTGAAGCCGCCGAATATGTTGACGGCCGCCAATCCCACGGCAATGCCGCCGAGAATTTTGGCCGTACCGCCTTCCATCGGCGCGGCGGCGAGCAGCGCGCCGACGATGACGACACTGGAAATCGCATTGGTCACCGACATCAGCGGCGTGTGCAGGGCCGGAGTCACGCTCCACACCACGTAATAACCGACGAATACCGCCAGCACGAAAACGGTCACCGCGATGACCAGCGGATGAATATCCACGACATGTTCCACTTTTAGCCCTCCGATTTCGTCAACGCGGCGTTTACCACCGAACCGCCACGCGTCAACAGCGAGCCCTTGATGACCTCGTCCTCCCAGTCGATTTCGAGGCTTCCGGATTCGCCGTCGATCATGGGGGAGATGAAATTGTAGAGGTTGCGGGCATAGAGGGTGCTGGTATCGCCCGGCACGCGGGCCGGATAGTTGGTATGGCCGATGATGGTGACGCCATGTTTGACCACCACCGCGTTGCGCTCGCTCGATTCGCAATTGCCGCCGGTTTCCGTCGCCAGGTCGACGATCACCGAGCCGGTCCTCATGTCCCGGACCATCGCATCGCTGATCAGAAGCGGCGCCGGCTTGCCCGGAATGAGCGCCGTGGTGATGCAGATATCCTGTTTCTTCAATGTCTCGTGGATCACTTCGGCCTGGCGCTTCTGATAATCGGCGCCCATTTCACGTGCGTAACCGGCCGCCGTCTCGGCACTCTCGCTCTCGGTGTTCTCGACCTCGATAAAGGTTGCGCCCAGGCTTTCGACCTGCTCCTTGACCGCCGGACGCACGTCGAACGCGCTGACGATGGCGCCGAGGCGATGCGCCGTGGCGATCGCCTGAAGGCCGGCCACCCCGGCGCCCATGACCACCACCCGGGCCGGCACGATGGTGCCCGCCGCCGTCATCATCATCGGCAAAATCCTGCCGAATTGTTCCGCCGCGTCGATCACCGCCTTGTAGCCGGTGATGTTGCTCTGCGACGACAGCGCATCCATGCTCTGGGCGCGGCTGATGCGCGGGATCAATTCCATGGCGAAGCTGGTCAGGCCATGCTTGGCGTAAGCCTCCGCCTGTTCGCGGTCGGACAGCGGATTGAGCAGGCCGATCAGAACGGCGTCGGGCTTCATCATCGCCAGTTCATCGACCGCGCCGCTGCCGTTGCGGCACGGCGCGCCGACCTTGAACACCATGTCGGCCTCGCCGTACAGCGAAGCGGCGTCGGCAACGATTCGCGCGCCGGCTTCGCGCAGCATGTCATCGGATATCGATGCCGCCTCGCCGGCGCCCGACTCGACGAGCATTTCGACGTTGAGGGCGGTGAATTTCTTGACTGAATCCGGCGATGCCGCGACGCGGGTTTCGCCGGGGAGGATCTCTTTGGGAACCCCGATCTTCATTGGTTTTCCTTGCTCGTATTCCGCTTGTGTTTCGGAACCCCGCAATAAAGCGCCGCACTCAATACCGCGCCATGTTGGGTTTGCCAAGAGCGGTGTGGCACTTCGTCACGCCCTTGTTACGAACAATGAAGCAATAAGGTTAATTTTACCTGATTCATGCCGCCTCCGGCACGCCGGCACGCTGAAGAATCTCCACCTGGCGGCGCGCCAGCGCGCCCGAGTCGAAGCCCTCGATCAGCGCCTCAAAGGCCCGGTGCCAATTCAATTCGGCGCCGAGATGGAGGAACACCGAGCCCAATCCGATGGCGGAGCGGTCGAGGAGGACGAATTCGCGCGGCGGTGTGACGCCGCCGAGGCGGCGGATTTCACGGTGCACCTTGGCCGCCACCGCGCCGCCGAACTTGCCGCCGCCCGATTCGTCGATAAGGCGCGTCCGGTCGTCGGTGAGCGGGCCATATATATATTTCGCCCAGATCGAGAGCGCGTCGACCATCTCGGACGACAAACCCTCGAAGCCCCAGCTTTCGAAGGCGTGCACCAGCCGCGCCCGGTCATCCCGTTGAACGCCCCGGTAAAGGTCGATTACACCCTGTATGAAAGCGGCGGGAAGGATGCGCACACAGCCGTAATCGAGGAGATTGACCGAGCCGTCGGAACGAATGGTGTAATTGCCGAGATGGGGGTCGCCGTGCAGCACGCCATGGCGGTAGAGCGGGCGGTACCAGGCGGCGAACATGTTTTGGGCGATGCGGTTGCGCGCCTCTTGCGGGCGCGACTTGGCCTCCAGAAGCGCCTCGCCGTCGAGCCAGGACATGGTCAACAGGCGCCCCGTGCTCAATTTGGGCAGCACCGTCGGCACATGCACGCCGGCCTCGTTTTCGAGCATTTCGCCGAACAGCCTGATATGCCCGGCCTCGCGCCGGTAATCCAATTCCTCGCGCAGGCGCGCCGTTAGTTCGCGTATTATCTCGCGCGTATCGATGGCCGGGTCGTAGCGCTTGTAGATGCCGAAAATCAGCTTCAATTGGCGCAGATCCGCTTCCACCGTCGAGGCCATATCGGGATATTGCAGCTTGCAGGCCAGCGTCCGGCCGTCCGCGCCACGGGCGCGGTGAACCTGGCCGAGCGAGGCCGCCGCCGCCGCGTCCTGCTCGAACATCTCGAAGCGGCTCCGCCAATCGGCGCCCAGTTCGGTGCGCATGCGCCGCTTGACGAAGGCCCAGCCCATCGCCGGCGCCTGCGACTGCAAAGCGCGCAACTCCTCGATATATTCGTCGGGCAGGCCGTCGGGAATGGTGGCGAGCAATTGCGCCACCTTCATCAGCGGCCCCTTGAGACCTCCCAATGCGCGCCTCAGCTCTGCCGCGTTGCGCGACGAATCACCCGGCATGCCGAGATAGCGCTGCCCGGCCATGCGCGCCGCCAGGCCGCTCACCGAGGTGCCGACGCGGGCATACCGGCGCACCCGCCGGCTCATCCTGTTGTTCTCGGAAGCCATTATTCCGCCGCCGCTAGAGTTCCGCTTCCAACCGATCGACGAAGCCGGCGACGATGTCGAGTCCGCGCGACCAGAAATCGGCCTTGCCGGCATCGAGGCCGAAGGGCGCCAGCAGCTCCTTGTGGCGCAGCGTTCCCCCGGCGCCGAGCATAGCCAGATATTTCGCCTCGAAGCCGGCCTCCGCCTCCTGATAGACGGCGTAGAGCGCGTTCACCAGGCAATCGCCGAAGGCGTAGGCGTAGACATAAAATGGAGAATGGATGAAGTGCGGGATATAGGCCCAGAAATGGCGGTAATCATCGTCGAACCGGAGCGCCGGGCCAAGGCTTTCGCTCTGGATCGAGAGCCAGATGTCACCGAGCCGCTCCGGTGTCAATTCGCCTGAGCGCCGCTCGGCATGGACCTGGCGCTCGAATTCGCAAAACGCCACCTGGCGCACCACCGTGTTCAGCATGTCCTCGACCTTGCCGGCCAGCATGACGCGCCGGCGTGACGGCGATTGCTCGCCTTCGAGAAGGGCGCGGAAGGTCAGTTGCTCGCCGAACACCGAAGCGGTCTCGGCCAAGGTCAGCGGCGTTTCCGACATCAACGCGCCGCGCGGCCCGGCCAGCACCTGATGCACGCCGTGACCGAGTTCATGCGCCAGCGTCATCACGTCGCGCGTCTTGCCCTGGTAATTGAGCAGCAGATAAGGGTGCGCGCTCGGCACCGTGGGATGGGCGAAGGCGCCCGGCGCCTTGCCCGGCGCCACCGGCGCGTCGATCCAGGCGCCATCGAAAAAGCGCATTCCGACATCGGCCAATCGCGGCGAAAAGGCGCGATATGCCGAGAGCACCGTATCGACCGCCTCATCCCACGCGATTATGCGGTCGTCGTCTTCGGGGAGCGGCGCGTTGCGGTCCCAATAATTGAGCTTGTCGGCGCCGAGCCAGCGCGCCTTGAGCTCGTAATAGCGGTGCGAGAGACGCGGATAGGAGCGCTTGACCGCCTGCACAAGCGCATCGACGACCTCATCCTCGACATGATTGCTCAAATTGCGTTCCGAAATGGGGCGCTCGAATTGGCGCCATTTGTCCTCGGTCTCCTTGTCCTTGGCCAGGGTGTTGGTGATCAGCGAGAAGGTGCGGATATTTTCGCCGAATATCTGGCCGATCGATTTGGCGGCGGCGCGGCGCCGGCTTTCGTCGGCGTCCGAGAGCAGGTTGAGCGCCTCGGCGCTGGTCAAATCCTTTCCCGCCACCGGAAAACGCAGCGCCGCCACGGTCTCGTCGAAGAGCCGCATCCAGGCCGAGCGCCCCGACACCTTCTTTTCGTGCAGCAAGCGCTCCAGGTCATCGGAGAGCTGGTGCGGGCGGTAGGCGCGCACATCGCGCAGCCAGGGCCCGTAATGGGCAAGCGGCGCGGCGGCCAGGCGCTGCTCCAGATCGTCATCATCGATGCGGTTGAGCTCGAGCGGCAGGAACAGCAGATCGCTGGAAATATCGGTCGCCGCTTCCGACAGGTTTTGGAAGAAGCGCGCCACCTCCGCGTCTTCCATATTGGTGCAATAGCGCAGATAGGCGTAGCTCGTCAGGCGGCCGAGAATTTCCTGCACCGCCTCATATTCGCCGACCAGCCGGCCGAGCGCTTCACCGTCAAGCGACGCAACCTTGCCGCCATGTTTCTCTTTCAGGGCGCGCGCGCCCTGGCGCGCTTTTTCGAGGTCACCCTCGAGCGCCTGGCAATCGGGCGCGGCGTAAAGATCGCTCAAATCCCAGCGCGGCAGCCGGCCCAGCTTTGCCGGTGATTCGCTCTGTTGGTTCATGATATCGGCGTTCCCCCTCACAGGCGGAATTATCGCCCCTCTTGGTGCGCACCGCCTTATCGCATTATCATGCCGCGAAACGAGAAGCCAAGGGGGGAGTTGCGCGGTGACGTACGATACATGGCCAAGCCTGCCCGGCATGTTTTTCGAAATTGCCGAGCGCGGCGGCGACGGCGCCTTCCTGTGGACCAAGACCGACGGCCGCTACCGGCCGCTGTCGTGGCGCGACACGGCGGCACGCGTGCGCGACATGGCCAAGGGCCTGGCGGCGCTCGGCGTCAGCGCCGGCGAGCGCGTCGCGATCGTCGCCGAAAACCGGCCGGAATGGGCGATTGCCGATCTCGCCGTGATGACGCTCGGCGCCATCAGCGTGCCCGCCTACACCACCAATACGGTGCACGACCACCGTCACCTGCTCGCCGATTGCGGCGCCAAGGGCGTCATCGTCTCGACGCGCGCCCTCGCCGCCCGTGTGCTGCCCGCCGCCGCCGAAGTCGCCGACACCGAGTTCATCGTCACCATGGAAGCGACCGAGCCCGGCGCTTTCGATATCGCGCTCCATGACTGGGATAGTGTTTTGGCGACGGGTGCGGCGTCCGATCACGATCTCGAGCCCTTCCTGCAAAAGCTGGCACGCGGCGATGTCGCCTGCCTGATCTACACCTCGGGCACCGGCGGCAATCCCAAGGGCGTCATGCTGAGCCACCAGGCGATCCTCATCAATTGCCATTCGGCGTGCGAATTGTTGCGCCTGTTGGGCCTCGGCGATGAAGTGTTTCTTTCCTTCCTGCCGCTCAGCCACGCCTACGAACATACGGCGGGGCTTTATTTTCCGATCTCGATAAGTGCGCAGATCTACTATGCCGAGAGCGTCGAGACGCTGAGCGCCAATCTCATCGAGGCGCGCCCGACCATCATGGTCAGCGTGCCGCGCCTCTATGAGGTGATGCATCGGCGCATCACGCTCGGGCTCAAGCGCCAGAGCAAGCTCAAGCAAAGCCTGTTCGCCAAGGCGGTGGCGCTGGGGCGCAAGGAATTTGAACAGCCGGGCAGCCTCGGCATCGTGCAGGCGGCGCTCAACCGGGTGCTCGAAAGCCTGGTGCGCGACAAGGTGCGGGCGCGCTTCGGCGGCCGCCTCAAGGCGATGATATCGGGCGGCGCGCCGCTCAATCCGGAGGTCGGCATATTCTTCTCCGCGCTCGGCGTGCGCCTGTTGCAGGGCTATGGCCAGACCGAAGCGGCGCCGGTGATCGCCTGCAACCCGCCGTTCAAGGTCAAGCTCCATACCGTCGGCCCGGCGTTGGAAAAGGTCGAGGTCAGGATCGCCGAGGACGGCGAAATCCTGGCCCGCGGCGAGATGATCATGAACGGCTATTGGAACGACGAAACCAGCACCAAAGCCGTGCTGCGCGAGGGCTGGCTGCACACCGGCGATATCGGCCATCTCGACGATGACGGCTATATCCAGATCACCGACCGCAAGAAGGACATCATCGTGCTTTCCGGCGGCGACAATCTATCGCCGCAGCGGGTCGAGGGCATGCTGACGCTACAGCCGGAAATCGGCCAGGCCATGGTTTACGGCGACAAGCACGCCCATCTGGTGGCGCTGCTGGTGCCGGACGAGGATTTCGTGCGCGACTGGCGGCGCGGCAGCGGCGAAGCAGGCGATTTCATGAAAACCTTGGGCGCGGCGGTGGAGCGCGCCAACGCCGACCTCTCGCCGCATGAGCGCATCAAGCGCCACATGCTGGCGGAGGCGCCCTTTACGATCGACAACGAACTGATGACGCCGACGCTGAAAGTGCGCCGGCATAAGGTGTTGGAAATTTACCGCGCGGCGCTTGAGGCGCTTTACTAAAGTAGCATAAAAATAGCCGCGCCCGCCTTACGTTTCCCTAAAAATAAATCCTGAATTTATTAAATAAATCAGCTATTTATAATGATTTCTTGAGACGGTAAGATAAGTCACCTATCGCTGAATTTCGGCTTGCGCCGCTCTCTGAACGCGGCCAGGCCTTCCTGGTGGTCGGGCATGGAATTGGTCAGCGATTCGTAGGCGATGGAGGCGTCCATCATGCCGTGCGCCAGTTGCTTGAGGCCGACATTGACGGCGGCCTTGGTCAGGCGCACCGCCATGGTCGGGCCGGCCTCGAGCCGGCGCGCCATCTCATCGGTGCGCTCGTCGAGCGCCTCCGCCGCCACGGCGTAATTGACCAGGCCGAGCTCGGCCGCTTGCTTGCCGTCGATGATCTTGCCGGTCATGAGGAATTCCTTGGCCCTCGGATAGCCGATCAGTTGCGGCCAGATGATCGCCCCGCCATCGCCGGCGACGAGGCCGACATTGACGTGGAGATCGCCGATGCGCGCCGTCTCGGCGGCGATGATGACGTCGCAAAAAAGGGCTATGGTGGCGCCGAGGCCGATGGCGTCGCCGTTGAGCCGGCAGATGATCGGCTTCTCGCAATCGAGCATGCCGAAGACGATCTGCTTGGCCTCGAGGGCGATGCGCGCGAACAGCGCCGGATCGTCGGCCGCCGCCTGCAGCCAATCGAGATCGCCGCCGGCGCAAAACGCCCGCCCGGCGCCGGTGAGGGTGATGATATCCGCTTCGTCGTCCGCCGCGACATCGTAGAAAATGCGCGACAGCTCGCCGTGCATCCGCGCGTTCACGGCGTTCAGCACGTCGGGCCGGTTGATGGTAATTTTGAGAATGTGGCCGCTTCGCTCAAACGCGATGGTCTCGTATTCGTCATACCCGTTCATATTAATTCTCCCTTTTATTTGGCGATTATATACTTGCCACCACAAGG